>JAGQQW010000449.1 GCA_020426005.1 Planctomycetota bacterium
CGTGTCGCCGACCGCGGTGACCTCGTCGACCAGGTAGGTGTCGAAGTCGATGGCCATCGACAGACCGAAGGCCAAGCGTGCGCGCATGCCGCTCGAGTAGGTGCGGACCGGCATGCGGAAATACGCGCCGATGTCCGCGAAAGCACGAGTGCTCTCGATGACCTCGTCGAGGTCGGCGTCGTAGATGCGCGCCACGAAACGGCAGTTCTCTTCCCCCGTGAGGCTGCTGTTGAAGCCACCGGCGAAGCCGATCGGCCAGCTGACTCGCCCGCTCCGCGTGACCTTGCCGGCGTCCGGCTGCTCCGCCCCTCCAAGAATTCGCAAGAGGGTGCTCTTACCCGCGCCGTTTCTTCCTAGAACGCCGATGCTCACGGCCTCCGGGAAATCAGCATCGATGCGATCGAGCACGACGTGGTCGCCGACAGTGGTGCGGTACGCCTTCGTTACTCCTTCGAGGCGAATCACGTGACCTCCACGCGGTGTCGCACGACACGCTCGAGGGTGAGGCCGGCGAAGAGAAGCACGACGGTGCAGCCGAGCACGTATGCCACGCTCGCGTGATGCGCGTGATAGGACGGGAACCACCCATCACGCACGAGTTCGACGCAGTGCAGGATGGGGTTCCAGAGCATCACCTTCTGTACGTTCGTCGGAAGTGATTCCGCAGTGAAGAAGAGGCCGCTCATCCAGAACACCGGCCGCATCAGAGGGCCACGCAGCCGGTCGACGGCGTTGCTCAACACGGACAAGGTGCAGAACACGAGACCCAGTGAACCGCCGAAGAGGCATCCCAGACCCAGACCCGCACAGACAAGAAGAACGTCGTCGATCTGGAAACTCTGGGCGAAGAGCGCCTCTCCGCCGAGGATGATCAGGAAGATGGCTCCGTAGGTCGCCCCCTCGAGCGTGGCCCGCGCCACGATTAGGTCGAGCGTGTTGACCTGAGGGTAGAAGAGAAGCGCCTTGTTCGCGCTGATCGCGTTCGAGCAGCGATCCGCGGTCTTCATCGCGATCTCGTAGGGCAAGACGCCGGTCGCGAGGAACGCGACGATGTTCATCCCGTTCGGAGCCTGCCGCCCGACGAGCGTGAACAGCCCCCAGAAGGTTCCTATCCAGAACAGCGGCTCGAGGATCGCCCAGAGGTAGCCGAGTTGGTGCGCGCCGAAGCGCGTGCGCGTCTCGCGCAATGCGACCGCGTGAACGACGCGAAGCTGGGTTGCCAAGCCTCGAGTCAACGCCGTCATGGAGCCTCAGCGGGCACGGTCTCGTCGTACGCCGCGGGTACCGCGGGCGTCGCTGCATCCGCGGAAGCGCGAAACGGATCCGGAACGAAGTTCCACGTCGGGGACTCGGCTTCGCGCCCGCTGCACGCCAGGCGTTCGCTGCGTGCGGTGCGCACCCTCCGGCACGTGCGTCCACTCCCAGCGGCGTACAGCCCTCCGAGCTCGAACGACTCGCCGTCGAGAGTCGTCAGACCGCTCGGGAGTTCGCCGATGCGGTTCAACAACGTGCGTTCGCCACCCGTCGTGGCCAACTCGACACCCGGACGAAGGGCCGCCGCGTAGTAAATCTCGGACTCGCTCGGACCCGTGGCTCCACAGGCGGTCAGAACGGAAACGAGCGCAACGGCGAATCGAAGACACATGAGACGACGGTTGTAGATCGAGACGACCGCTCGCGCAGGTTCTTGGGGATTCGCGTCAGACGCGAAACACGCCAAGCACTCCACCGCGCTCGTCGACCACGAACGCGAACCCGACGCGCATTTTGGTCAGCGTGTCTTCGACCTCGGTGACCACGGCGTCTGCCGACACCGCCATCGGGTCGCAGCACATCGAGCGTCCGACGGGCTCATCCAATCCGCCTCGACCGAGCGCGTCCCGAAGCTCGGTCTCTCCGATGCTGCCGACGAGCACTCCATGCGATACGACCGCGGCGACGGGAAGCGCGGAACGGGCGAGCGCGAACAGGGCGTCTCGGACGGTCGTCTCGGGGCCGAGCTCAGCAACCTCTTCCACGACCTCCCGCATGCGCGCCCCCTTGCGGCCGAGCGGGCCGGACGGGTGGAGGCGGGCGAAATCCTCCGCGCGGAACCCGCGCATCCGCACGAGCGCCACCGCCAACGCGTCACTCATCGCGAGCGCCGCGAGGGTCGACG
>JAGQQW010000450.1 GCA_020426005.1 Planctomycetota bacterium
GTGAACGCACGAGCGGGAAAGAGCGTTGCGAGCGCCGACCCGAGAATCATGACGATCCCGAAGACCGCGGAGGCGTCTTCGGGCGATGCGATGGTCTTCGAGGCGAGGACGGCGATGCCGAACGTAGCCGCGAGCACGACCGATCCGAGTCCGACGAGCAGCCAGAAGCTCGTCGCGAAATAGCTACGAAACTCGTCTTCGTCGTTACGCGCCATCGCGCGCGACGAGAATCGTGCGACCGCGGAGGACACGCCGAGGTCCAGAATGCCGTAGAAGCCGAGCATCGCACTGACGACGACCCAGACACCGTAGTGATGCTCGCCGAGGGACTCGAAGACGTACGGT
The DNA here is from genome assembly GCA_020426005.1 of Planctomycetota bacterium. Lineage (GTDB taxonomy): Bacteria > Planctomycetota > UBA1135 > UBA1135 > JACKHW01. The sequence continues at coordinate 346 of JAGQQW010000450.1, forward strand.
GTCAGGCCGAGCGCGACGGCCATCTGCGCGAAGTTGGCTGCGACCCGCACACCGGCTCCGCGCAGGAGCATCTTCCCGGTCCTGCCCGCGTCGCTTCGCTTCATAAGCTCAGCTTTCGGTGCAACGGCACCTCGGGGTTGAGCCCGTGTGTGTCCGATCTCGATTCCGCCGTGTCGCTCAAGCTACGAGGCGACCCGTGGCGAAAAGTCGTGTCATGGTGATCTTGGCGGCTCCACCGTCCTTCAGCGTCGTCATCCCGACGTACAATCGAGCGAACCTCGTCGGACGGGCCATCGACAGCGCCCTCGCACAGACGATCGGGGCCACCGAGATCATCGTGGTCGACGACGGGTCGACGGACGACACCCAAGCGATCCTGCAGTCCTACTCGGATCGGATCCGGATCATCCGGCAAGCCAATGCAGGCTGCAGCGCGGCGCGCAACCATGGCGTGCGCGTCTCTCGAGGGGAATGGGTCGCGTTTCTCGACTCGGACGACACCTGGGCCCCCGATCACCTCGAGTCGATGGCGGACGCGATCCGCTCGACGGAGGGCCGCGCCGACCTCTATTTTTCCGATTCGCGTTTCGACGCGGCGGAAGGAGGCAGCACGTTGTGGTCGTCGAGCGGGTTCGCGATCGACGGCAATACGGCACTCGAAGCCGATGGGACACGCTGGGTGCTCTCGCCTCGACAACCGATGAAACTGCAGTGCAGTGTGTTTCGGCGTGAGCTCTTCGAGGCGATCGGCGGACTCGACGAATCCCTACGAACTCGCGAAGACACGCACTTCTTCCTCAAGGCCGGGATCGGGCGGCCGTTGTGCGCAGTACGGAGTGGCGGCGTCGAGATCGGGTTCGAGGATGATCCGAACAATCGCCTGACGCTCGCCTTTCCACCCGGCGAGCGCACGTACTTGGAAGCGACGGTGCACCTCTACGCGGACGTCGTGCGCCGTGCGCGACGAAACGGCGCACTGGCTCCGGACGAACTCGCCGAGCTGAAAGATCGGTTGGCAGCGGCTCAATTGCGACTCGCGCGACTCGACCTTCGGGATGGACGGCTTTGCGCCTTCGTATGGGGTGTGGCGGCCGGCACGATGACATCGCCGCGCATCCCGGCCGGAATGATCCGTCGCCGCCTTCGCCGCCTCATGCCCTGAAGGCGCACGCCACGGCGCGCTCGACAGCGAGAAGACTCTCGGAACGGCACGAAGTCGCGCCCACGAAGCGACCGGATCTTGCATAATCGAGTGTCTCTCAGTTGCTCTCGATGTCCTTCCGTGTCGGCTTCTTCTCCCCGGGCTCCCCGGGGCCGTGGGTGAAGTCCATGAACTCGCAATCGCGCCGCACCGCCTTCGGGCGAGCGTCTTCGCTTTCCCTCCTTCCTGCCGTCGTCGCGTGTTTGGCCTTCCCCTCGTGCAGCGGGTCGGGCGGTAGCGCCGGACCCGCACCGGTCGGCGAGGGCAAGGTCGTCGGATTGCGACTCTCCCACGAGGACCTGCTGACCGGCCGAGCGGATGCGCTGTTCGCCATCGATCACGGGCGTGACCTCTTTCTCGCGACCTTCAACGCGCACGACGGTGCAGGCCGTCCCGCGACGACCGGAACCGGTGGTTCCCGCCTGCGGCGCGCCGCACCCCAGAACTTCAATCGCATCTCCGGTCCGGACTCCGGGTCGTGCGTCGCGTGTCACAACAAGCCCTTCGCCGGCGGCAGTGGCGACAACGTCGCCAACGTCTTCGTGCTCGCGCAAGACTTCCCGCACCTCAATTTCGACGGCGGTGAAGGGGACCGCTTCGAAGACCATTCG
>JAGQQW010000451.1 GCA_020426005.1 Planctomycetota bacterium
CGGCCTTCGACCAGCTCGGTCACCTGCTGGATGACCTCGGGGCGATCGAGCGCCGCATCCGCCTGCGCCGCGTCGTTGAAGAGGTAGGGCGCCTCGATGACGTTCAGCTCCGGAACGAGCGAACCGAGCGCCGCCGTCGAACCGCCGAAGCACTGGATGCTGCCCTGCGCGGTGCGGCGCACGAGCGCCTTTTCACCGCCCAGGCTGCCACCCATGAACATCTTCACGCGCACGCGGTTGCCGCTCTGCTCTTCGACGTAGCGGCGCACCTTGCGGAGCTGCTTCTCCCACGGCGTGCCTTCCGGCGCGACCGTGGCGATCTTCATCTCGATCGTCTCTTGGGCACCGGCGGGCTGTCCGGTGACGCCGAAGAAGACGACGGCGGCGCAGAGCAACGCCGACACTCCCGTCGCCCACAGCGCGATTCGTTTGTTCCCCATGCTCAGCTCCATTCCCACGGCGTTCCGCCGTCTCGTCCCACCATCCCGGATGAGACCTAGTCCTACCACCAGCGAAAAAACGAAAGGGCCCGACGCTCGTCGCACCGACGACGGCGCGGGACGAACGAGGGGCCCTCGATATTCAGTTCTCCGAGCTCACGCGCCAACCTCACTCGTGGAGGGCGCGCTCACTCGAAGAGGTCGTCGGCCTGCGTGATCAGGTTGCGGGCCTTGCGCTGCTCGCAACGGTTCTCGGGGCCGAGCTCCGGTCCGGCGGCCTCGGGATCGCCGTTGATGACGGTGTTGAGCTGCTCCTCGAAGACCGCACGATCCTGCGCCTTCGTGGCGTAGTCCTGCGCCATCAGCACGCGGGTCGCGAAGTAGTTCGGGTGGTGCCGAAGCGAGGTCTCGAAGTGCTCGCGGCTGCGCTCGACGTCACCGCCCGCGAAGCTCGGCGCGCGGCCGTAGAACACGCCGAAGTAGCGGTCCGGGCCGTAGTAGAAGAACTCGCGATCGAGCTCGAGGCAGCGCCCCATGACCGCGCGAATCTCGTCCTTGTAGGAGAGCAGCGTCGCGAAGCCATCCGCCGAGGCCCACTTGCCGAGGTTCGACGCGCGCCAGTAGAGCGCGGGAACCGCGGTCGCATCGAGCACCTCGACCGCCTCTTCGATGCGCGTTCCGGCCCGCATGCGGTCCGCGAAATCGCTCGAGAGCGCGACGAGCGCACGCTCCGCAGCGCGGGTGCCGGCGTCGTACGTCGACATCATCTCTTCCTTCTTCGCTTCGTCGAAGGAGAGGTGGCAATCCGCGAGGAAGTAGTTCGAACGCGAGAGCCAGACGGCGTGCTCGGCGTTGTTCGGCTCTGCGGAGTTCAGCTGCCCGTAGAGCTCCACCGCGCGACGAATGCTGGCTTCGTCGTCACGGCCCGCCCAAGCCTCCGCTGCCTGCTGAGAGGGCGACGTGCGCTCTTCTTCGGTGGTCTGCACGGTGGGCTGATCCGGGGTCGTCTCCCAGTTCGATTCGCGGCCACCGCCGCATCCCAACATCGCGACCATCACGAGCACGGTGGCTCGCACAACACCCCTCATCGTCGCCTCCCTTGGCCGCCCGTGTTCTTCGCGGGACGGTCGAGCACCGGAACGACACCCCGTTCCGATCGCGATTCGTCGTTACCAGAGGGTTTCTTGGGGGTCAACGGTCACGGGACATACGCGAACGAAGCGTTTTCCCCGTCCACAGCGGCGGACACAGTTCGCTAGGGCTCGCGCCCACGCCCGCAAGTTCCCTCAACACGGACGCCCACGGACGACGCCCACGCGCGCTCAGGCCGACGCTTCGGTCTGAACGATCTCGTTCAGCTCGTCGAAGTGTAGGTCCGCGTAGTAGCCGAGCGCGTCGAGGGCGTCGCGAAGCTCGCTGCGATCGAGATCGCCGGTCGGGTATTCGACCGAGAGCACGACGTCGAGATCGTCGTCGATCGAAAACTTCGCGAGGTAGAGCACCTGGTTGAGCTGCAGCAGCCGGTCGTAGAGCGCCTGTGCGACGTCGACGTCCTCGGGCGACGCGAAGTACGGCACGATCGCCAGGACCAGCCAGCCGTCCGGATCGATCCGCAGCAAGATCGGAAACGTCCGGTCTGCTCGACGAAATCGGATGCGCCACGTGTCGGGCGTCAGT
>JAGQQW010000452.1 GCA_020426005.1 Planctomycetota bacterium
GATCGCATCGCCTTCGACCTCCCTCGGACATCGGCAGCCGCACGGTTGCGCTTCGAACCCCGGAGCGGCTTCGGAAGCGCCTCACTCGCACTCCCCTCGAACTACGACGTGATTTCGCCTGCCGGCGATCGTCGCGCGTTTTCCCTGCGCGCTGCCGGCGCGACGGCGGTCGTCGCGATCGGGGAGCACGCTGCCGGAACGTGGTCCGTCGAACGCCGCGGTGGCGACGGCACGGGCAACGATTTTCGCGGCGGCCACACGCATCTCGAGGACGGAAGCGTCTCGCCCATCCCATCGGGTTTCGTCCTGGCGCTCGACGAGTTGTCGCGCGCATGCATCCTCACTGCGAGCGCCCTCGCACTCGCGCGCTTCGTCGGCCCGTTCGTGCACGTCGCCTTCCTCGTCGCCGTGTTCTTTGTAGCGTTCGTCGGGGACGGGATCGGTTTGCCCGGTTTCGGATCCGATGCAGTGTCGGCGAGCGACGCCCTCGCACGCGGAGCGATACCGAAACCTCACCTCGATGGTCCGGTTTGGACTTCGGTTGCACTCGTCGCACTCTTGGTCGCGATCGCGTGCTTCAAGCCCACCAGAGGGAGCGAACTGTGTTGAATCGCGGGATTCGTCCGCGACTTGGCAGCGGCCGTTGGGCGGCTGGCATCGTCGGTTTCGCCATGCTGGTCGCGGGCACCGTATTCGTGCTCGACGTGGGGTTCGCACGAACTCCTTCAGGCGAGACGGATCGAGCTCGTGCTCTGCCGACTCGCGTCGAGATCATCGATCTCCTCGGCCCGCTGCGCGGGATTCCCGTCCCGTTCTTGTGGTCCATGATCGGGCACGCCGGAGCCCAGCAGAATCCGCGAGCACGGCGCGCACCGGCGCGGCTCCTCACGTGGTTCTTGCCCGAGCGACCGGACGTCCTCTACGACCTCGCATGGCGCCGCACGTACGACGACGCGTCGTTGGAGGAGGGTGCGGAAGCGCAAGTGGACTCCCTCCTCGACGCACTCGACCTCTTGGACGAAGCCGCGCGGAACGACCCATCGGATGGAACCCCACTCGCGTGGCAGGGCTTCCACCTCGTGACCCGCTGCGCCGACCAGGAAGGCGCCGCCGCGCGCCGTCGAGCCTTCGAGCAGAAGACCGGGATCGACCCGCTCGAACTCGCCGACCGCCTCCTCGAACGCGCTGCCGAGCGTTCCGACGGGATCGATTGGGTCCGTTGGCAGCGAGCAACCGCACTCGAAACGCTCGCTGTCGGCGCCACCACTCGTGGCGCGGATGCCGATGCAGCCGAATACCTCGTGCAGGCAGCCGAACTCTGGGCTGACGTCGAGCCGGGACGAGCCGCGCTCCTTCGGCGACTCGCGGTCGCGATTCGGGACGGGAACCAGGACCCTGCGAAGCGTCTGTCGCGATCGGATCGGTCCGCATTGGCTGCGGATTTCGTCTTCGGCCGCGACGCATCGCTCTGGCTCGATCGAATTCCGTCCCAGGATCGAGATTGACAGTCCAAGACATAGCCTCCAGCGTTCGTTTCTCGACAAGTCGCGCGAGGCTTCGAGTCGAGTACGTGGAAAGCAGCGCAGCTCCGGAGAAGTCCCCCTGTTCGAATCGATCCTACAGTTCGTCGAGAACGACCCGCACATCGTGCTGGCGGGCCTTCTCCTGCTGTGCGGAATCGGGCTCCCGTTGCCGGAGGAGCTGATCCTCGTCTCCGCCGGCTACGTCGCCTATCGCGGCGGATTGACGGGTGACGGACACCATCCCGTGGGGCTGATGGCGACGGCCGCGGGTGCGATCCTCGTCGGGGATTCGATTCCCTACGTCCTCGGACGCATTTTCGGACCGAAGCTGCTGCGCCTGAGGCTCGTGCGCTCGTGGATCAGTCAGGAGGGGCTCGCGCGCTTCGATCGCTGGTTCCACCGCCACGGGCGATTGACGATCTTCGTAGCTCGATTCCTACCGGGTATCCGAGTACCGGCCTTTTTCACGGCTGGCTCGATGAACACCTCGAGTCTGCGCTTCTATCTGATGGACGGCCTCGGTGTGCTCGTGAGCGCGCCACTCTTCGTCTGGCTCGGTTATTACTTCGGCGCCGACATCACC
>JAGQQW010000453.1 GCA_020426005.1 Planctomycetota bacterium
GGCGAGCCGGCGGTCGAGACCTGGATCGCACGGAAGACCGCGAGCGCGGTGCGTCGGGTGTTTCGCCGCCAGAACACGCGACGGTCGCTGAAGCATGAGCTGCAGCTCGCGCTTCAGCTGCGGGCGGCAGGTGCTCCCGAGGCCCGCCTCGATGCTCGAGGGCGGCTGCATCGGCTCCTTGGGCATCTCCCCGAAGACCTGCGCCGCTTGGTCGTCCTCTATCACCACGAAGGGTGGACGCACCAGGAGATCTCGGCGGACGTCGGGATCTCGCTGTCGACGGTCAGCAAGCAGCTCGCGCTCGCGCGAAGGATGCTGAGAGATCTGGCCGAGAGAACATAGGGTGACCTAACGACTTGCATCCGGGGTTGCGCCGGCGACGCGAAAGGTAGGTCTACGATGCCGAAGTTCTACAGTGCCGAGATCGGAGCGATCTCCTGCGATCCAGAGGCTTGTCGACCCTCGACCAACGCGCCCGACATCGTCGGCGTGCAGCAGGCCCGAACGATCCTCCAGATCTCGCGCAACACTCTCTACCGCCGCGCCGCCGCGGGCGAGATCCCCGGCGCCTTCAAGGTGCTCGGACGCTGGAAATTTCGGCGCGCGGACCTGGTACAGTTCGCGCGTGGTGCCGTCAGGGTCCTTCCAAGACGAAGGAGATACGCATGAGCGTCCGATCCACGACGTTCAAGGGAAGACCCTACTGGCTGGTCGATGTCTGCCGCGACGGCAAGCGCCGTCGTCGCCACCTCGACCGCAAGACGCACCGCAAGCGCGACGCGCTCGCGGTCGAGCGTCAAATGATCGCGGCTCTCGACGAGCCACAGGAAGGAGAGCTGTCCCGGAACCACGACACCATCGACCAGAACACCCAGACCGTCACCGCCGACGAGATCCCGATCGCGAAGGTGGAGTCACCTGCGCAGCGGGTGCCGGAGTCGAAGCGGCGCGAGCCCCCGACCTTCGCCTCCTTCGCGCGCGAGTACCTGGACGTCCAGGACAAGTCGCGCTCGAACTATCAGAACAAGGAGCGCGACCTCCGGCTCCATCTGGTCCCGTTCTTCGGCGAGATACCCATCGACGAGATCACACGCCGGCATATCGACCGCTTCAAGGCGCACATGCGCAAGCCGCGAGGCGAACGAGCTTCATCGCGCAGGTCGAAGCACCGCAAGGAGAAGGCCCTCACCGGTCGACGCAAAGGCGGGCCGATGAGTCCCAAGACCATCAACAACACACTCGGCACACTCCGCACCATGCTCCGCATGGCGGCGGACTACGGCCTGATCGACCGCGTCCCACGGATCCAGTTCGAGAAGGTCGAGAAGAACGACCCGCAGTTCCTCGAGTTCGAGGAGTCGACCCGTGTCATCGAGGCCACTTCACCGGAGTGGCGCACGCTCGTGCACTTCGCGGTGGCTACAGGCCTGCGTCGCGGCGAGCTCATGGAAGTCCGCTGGGGCGACCTTCAGCTCAACCGTGCTCCGGCGCAGGTGCGCGTACGACGAGGGGTACGCAGGCGACCCAACGGCTCGTGGGAGTCGAAGGCGACCAAGAGCGAGCGACCTCGCTCAGTGCCCCTCGACGAGGAGTTGGCGGCGATGCTCCGCGCACAACAGGACGGGGCTCGTCACACGGACCTCGTCTTCCCGGGCGCGGACGGGGGCTACCTCAGCGTCGACCAACTCTATCGAGAGGTGGTCGCGGCAGCCCAGCGGGCCGACGTGGACAAGCATGTGCACCCGCACATGCTCCGACACACCTTCGCGTCGCAGTCGACCATGACCGGGGTGCCGACGCAGGTGGTCCAGCGCTGGATGGGCCACGCGAGCTACTCGACCACAGAGCGCTACGCGCACCTGGCGCCCGACTTCGGCGAGGAGCTCATCGAGGAGGTCGCACGACGGCGCCGAGAGGGCGCTCGAAAATCACGGCCTACCAAGCGTTCGACGGACGGCCTACCACGGCCTACCACTCCGTAGAACGGCAACAGGAGGTACTCTGAGGGGATACGGGAGCGCGCGCGGCAGGATTCGAACCTGACCGAAGCTGAGACGAAAACCCAAGGAGATCGGCGACTTGGCACGCAACTGCTTGATTCTCCGA
>JAGQQW010000454.1 GCA_020426005.1 Planctomycetota bacterium
CCCCGCGCGGTAGACGAACTGCACGAGACCTGGCCTTCGCTCCGCTGCGCTGCCGATCGCTTCTCGCGTCGAGATTGCAGGCGCCGCGTCGTCGAGTTCGAATCTACCGCTTCCCGGCGCGAGTTCGAACGCGCCGCCAGCGCTCGCGAGTTCGCGCGCACGATGTTCGAGAACCGCCCGCTCGAGCGGTGTGCCGTCGAGCTGGTAGATCGAGTTGTTCCCGAAGAGCCACACGACGAAGCCGAACGCGATGACCGCGACCGCCAACAACGATGCGACGATCACGCCGGACAATGCCGGTGGACCTTCGGCGCGTGCGACGAGTTCTGGCGAAGGCGTCTCACCCGCGGCGAGTGCTTGCGCGAGAGGGTCACCGCCCGGCAGCGCTCCCGCGACCCTGAGCGCCGAGTCGGGGCGGTCGGCGGGCGCAAGCGCGAGGCAGCGCCGGACGGCGCTGTCGACAGCGGGGTCGAGGCCAGCGACGCGTTCGGACGGTCCTGCGAACGGAGTCGTGTGACGAGCGTGAAGCTCGGACAACGTCGATGCGCGGATCGCGCGTTCGCCGGTGAAGATCTCGTGCAGCACGAGCCCCAGCGAGAAGATGTCCGATGCCGGCGTCGCGCTTCCGTCCGCGAATTGCTCGGGTGCCATGTAGGCGGGCGTGCCGACGAACTTGCCCGGGTCGGTGTAGAGCGTGCGCGCGCTGAGGACATCCTCGGTCGCCTTGGCGATGCCGAAATCGATCACCTTGGGCGTGCGCCCGGCACCGCCGGCGAGTGAGACGAGGATGTTCGACGGCTTGATGTCGCGGTGGATGATCCCCTTTTGATGGGCGTGCCGGATCGCCTCGCAGACCTGGAGAAAGACGGAGAGCCGGGCGCGCAGGTCGAGTGATTCGCGGAGGCAGAAGTCGGTCACCGAGACGCCGTCCTCGACTAGCTCCATCGCGATGAACGGTCGCCCGCCCGGCGTTTCGCCCGCGTCAAACACGGCGGCGATGTTCGCGTGGTCGAGGACCGCCAATGCCTGGCGCTCGCCCTCGAAACGCGCGACAACCTGGCGGGTGTCCATCCCGCGCTTGAGCAGTTTTAGGGCGACGCGCCGGCGCACCGGCTCCCGCTGCTCGGCGGCATAGACCTCGCCGAACGCGCCCTCGCCGATCTGCCCGAGGATCTGATAGCGCTCCGGCGATTCCGCCTCGCTGCTGCTGCCGCTGGCGCTGGCGCTACCGCCGTCATCCAGCGCCGCGCCGAAGAGGCAGGCGGGGCAGGCTCCGAACGCGGTGTCGCCTGGGATGCTGGAGCCGCAGGTCGGGCATTGGGTGGTGGCGGTGGCGTCCATGCGGGCGACGATACGCAGATTTGCGCCGCCCGCCTCACTGGAGGTTGGTCGCCACGCGGAAGAACTGCGAGCCGGTCGGCAGTGGCCCGCTCCACTCGAAGCGGCCCGGCGCGGATTGGATCGGGGCTTGGGGCGACGGATCCCACCCTAACAGATCACCAAACTCGACCGTGTAGGCGGCGGCGGCGCTGCCGTCCCAGCGGAGCACGATGTTGCCGCCCTCGGCGGCGACGGTCAGGTTGCGGGGCAAGGCGGGCATGCCGGGCGGGAAGCTGCCGGGGTCGGCGGGATTGATCAACGCGAGGTATTCCTCGCCGTCGGAGAATCCGTCGCCGTCGCTGTCGTCCCAAAACGAAGCGCCCAGCCCGTTGAGGAAGTGTTCTTCAAACGCATCGTCCATCGTGTCGCCGTCGGTATCGACCACTCCGCCGCCGAGGTCGAACGCCATCAGATCCAGGCTGACCAACTCCAGCTCGGTGGCATCGCCGCCCGCCTTTTCGCCGCCACCTTCCACCGCAAAGCCGACCGCATGCACTGTCGCGCCCGGCAGGAACGCGATGCCAGAGGCGTAGTCCGACGGCGAGGCGGGAAGCCGCACCAGCCGCACCGAGCCATCGCCCGGCACCGGCACCGCCACCGATCCGCGTTGGACCAGCGCGAACGTCTCGCCGCCCGGCGTCACGATGCCCCAGGTCTCGGCGTCGAGCTTGACCAGCGCGCCGGTGATGTCGCGGACATCGGCGGGCATCG
>JAGQQW010000455.1 GCA_020426005.1 Planctomycetota bacterium
ACTACCCGAACCGCGAACTGATAATCCTGAACAACCACCCTGAGCCGCTGCGGTGCGATCTTCCCGGCGTGCGGATCATCAACGAACCGGGCCACGCGACACTCGGCGACTGCCGCAACAGGTTACTAGCCGAGGCACAGGGGGAGTACGTCAGAACGTGGGACGATGACGATCACTATCTGCCGTGGACGATCTCGCAGGGCGTGGCGCATATCGGCGACGAGGTGGCGTTCAAACCTCGCTGCAGCTGGTTCGATGCCGAGGGCGAGGGTTTCCGGTTGGAAGACAACGTGTTCGAGGCGGCGATGCTGGTGCGGCGTGACTTCGCACGCGAACACCCGTACCAGCCGACCGCAGGCGACGAGCATCACACTCTGGTGCAGGCCATCCACGCTGTCGGTGGAGAACGTCGCAGGGATCTCGGAGTGTGGGCGAGCTACTGTTACCGCTGGGGGTACGGCGTGCATCACATCTCCGGGACGATGGGGAAGGACACAGCCGAGCAGAGAACCGCAGACTGGATGGCCGCGAATCAGGACACCGGCGAGGAGTGGGGCGGCGAGCTGGTGCTGGACGGCGCAATGATGGAACTGGCTCACCTCTTCCGCAGAATGGCCCCGTATGCCGGACACTACCGCCACGAGTTCTACAGCCGCTGTGCACACGAAGCCCCGCCGCAGAGCTACCCGAACACCGTAGCGGCTGAGATCCACAACACGATCACGCGACCGATCGCGCAGCGTGGCAGGTTCGCAGCACTGGAGATCGGCAGAGACCTGCAGGGATCAACCCGGCAGCTGCTGGACAACTCCAGCGTCTCGGCTCTGTACTCGGTGGACGATACGGACGATACGACCGGGAGCTACTTCGAGGCGATGATGATATTCGCGCCTTCCAAGAGAGACCGCCTTAAAATGTTCGCCATTCTCGGCGACTGCCCGGCGTGCTCGATCCCGGAGCGGCCCAAGTACCTGACGCTGAACACCGGCTGCGCGATGGCGAACCTGCAGCAACTGCTGCAAGCGATCAGTCTACTCGCGCCGGATCATGCTATCAGCTGCAAGGAGCAGGACGCTTATCTGGTGCGGACTGTTCTGGAGCCGACGCACACGACGCAGCAGATCGGGGACTATCTGGCTTTCAACGGTCGAGTGATCCCGGAGTGGCTGCACTGGCCCCCGAACGTCGCGGCCCGTAGAGAGGAGGTGGAAGTATAGATGAAACATCTTTGCATCTGCGCCTACGGACACAGCCGATCCGTCGCACTGACGCGAGTATTGCACGCGAGAGGGCATGAAGCTGTCGCTGTTGGACACCTTACTTCTCCCGATGCACTCCGTGCGTTGTCGGCATGGGCTGATAAAATACTCACTTTAGAAACTTCGTTCTTGTGGTTTGTGCCCGAGCACTTTCGCATGAAGATCGTAGATTTTCACGTTGGCCCTGATCGTTGGTCGAACCCCTACCATCCGGAGCTGTATCAGCTGCTCGGCGGTATGGTTGAAAAAAGACTCGGATACAAGGAGGTGCTGTAATGGACTGGAGTTTTCTGCCGTACATCACAGCGATCAACCCGAAAGGAAACTACATCGCGAGACGGAACTGGGAGGCGCAGAACTACCCGACCGAACGTCGCGAGCTGATAACCTCTCTCGATCAGTACCAGCGACGGGACCAGCACGAGCTGCTTGTCATGTGGGACTGCGATGGGTTTATGCCGAGCTATCACCTTTCCCGGATGGTGGCCTTTCAGGGTCGCAGGGTGCCGGTGCTGCCCGACGTAAAGCTGCCGGTCTTCGAGCCGATCATCTGTCCGAAGACGGAGCAATATACCCGGTTAATTGCGGAATGCTTCCACGCTTATTCAACGATCAACGTGATGGAATTCGGCAGGCTGCGGGCGATGACGCAGGAGATCCTTGACGCGGACGGGGGATCGACGCTGCAGCTGGCTCGGTCGCCGAACGTCGCGGATGTTGTTTCAATCGACCCGGATACCGGATCAATCGAGGCGTGCAGAAAGTGGATCACTTGCGAAGACATGCTCGACAAGGTGGAGCTGATCGAGGA
>JAGQQW010000456.1 GCA_020426005.1 Planctomycetota bacterium
CGCAGATGTCGGACAACGAACTGTCGATTGTTCGCAACTCAGACATCGGATTCATCTTTCAGTCGTTCAACCTCATCACTCAATACACGGTGCTGGAGAACATCGAGGTTCCGCTGCTGTACCGGACCGGCTATCCGCCCATCTCGGCTCGCGACCGAAACCGATGCATCGACGTTGCGAACCAGGTCGGTCTGGGGGACCGACTCGATCACCGACCGTTTCAACTCTCTGGAGGTCAACAGCAACGGGTAGCGATTGCCCGGGCGCTCATCAACGATCCGGCGATCATCATGGCGGACGAACCGACCGGCAACCTCGACTCCAAGACTGAAGAGGAGATCATTCAGATTCTCACCGACCTCAACAACGAAGGTCGCACCATCATCATGGTCACCCACGAAAACAGCGTCGCCAGACGCACCAAACGCCAGGTCTTCATGAAAGACGGCCTCATCGCAGGGGAGGGGATTTTCCCTGGGTAGTTCACCGCAGAGTCGCAGAGTCGCAGAGTCGCAGAGGACGCGCGGAGAGCCGAAACCCCTTTGCACCCCGAACAAGACAGGCTGGTTCGTTCTGAATTTACGAGATGGCATTATCAAATGAATGAAACCTTCAACACTGGGACAAAGCCTGAGTTAACATTCATCCCCCCGCGTAACCTCCGTCTCTCCGCGCCTCCGTGGTGAACCTAATCGTCGGCCAGTTTCATGTCTCTCTCACGTTTCCTCCGTACGTTGCAACTCGCGCTCAAGAGCGTGATGCTGCACAAGTTGCGCTCCGGGCTCACCATGCTGGGCATTGTGTTCGGGGTGTTCTCGGTGATCGCCATGCTGGCCATCGGTGAAGGGGCCAGTTCGCAAGCGCAGAAGCAGGTGCTGGAACTGGGGGCAACCAACATCATCGTCCGCAGCGTTAAGCCGCCGGACGAGACAAGCTCCAGTTCATCCGGCGGCGGCCAGTCGTTCGTCCTGCGGTACGGCCTCACTCGCAAGGACCTTGAGGTTATCTCGGAGACGATCCCGTCCGTGATGGGAGTCGTTCCGGTCCGCGAACTCACACAGGAAGTGCGGCACCAGCAGTACACGCTCAATGCCCGCGTTGTCGGCTCGACGCCCGAGTACTTGGAGATGAACCATCTCGGGATGGAGCAGGGCCGATTCCTCACCGACCATGATCTCGAAGAAATGGCCAACGTGGTCGTGCTGGCCCATGAGACGGCCCGAATCCTCTTCCCGTTCGAGAACCCCATCGGTCAGCCGGTGCAGATTGCGAGTCGGGCGTATCGAGTCATCGGTGTCACGCAGGACCGCACCGCCTCCGCGGCGATCGGCGGAAGCCTGTCCGGTCAGGATTACAACAAGGATGTCTACATGCCGCTATTCACGCTGCAAACGCGGCTCAACACGGGTGACCTCTTCATTCGCCGCACGCAGGGATCGTTCAGTGCGGTCTCCGTTGTTTACGATCAGATCACACTCAAGGTGGGAGACAAGAACGGACTGACTGACGACCGCGACCTGGTCATCCCGACTGCTGAGGTCGTCCGCGAGACCATCCGTAATCTGCACGGTGAAGGGACGAACGATTTCTCGGTCGTCGTGCCGTTGGAACTGCTCAAGCAGGCCGATCAGATCCGCAAAATCTTCAACATTGTGTTAGGCTCGATCGCAGCGATCAGTCTGATCGTGGGTGGCATCGGCATCATGAATATTATGCTGGCAACGGTGACTGAGCGGACCCGCGAGATCGGCATCCGCCGCGCGCTGGGAGCGCGCAGGCGTGACATCATTCAGCAGTTCCTCACCGAGACGATTGTGCTCTCAGGCACCGGGGGGCTCATCGGCATCATGATGGGGCTGCTAACTCCCGCTGCGTTCGTCGGTATCAAATGGTTCGTCGACGCCTATGTGATGGATCAGACGACCGGCCGATCCGATCTGGGCCGGCTCTTCTCCGACATGGAGCCGCAGGTGGCGATGTGGAGCCTGCCGGTCGCCTTCGGCGTGAGCGTCGCGATCGGCGTGATCTTCGGGACGTATCCCGCAAGG
>JAGQQW010000457.1 GCA_020426005.1 Planctomycetota bacterium
GCCAGCAGGGTGCGCCGCATGCGCGGTGACCATAGACGCGGTACGTTCGTCCCGCCACGATTACCGCCCTCGCGGGGTCCGTCAGGTCAGGACGACTCGCATGCCCCGTCAACGAGCGACCGGTCGATCGCTTGGGCGCTCCGCAGCACCTGCGGCGTCAGCGTCGATGGGCCAACGAGGCCGTCTTGGGACAGCTCCGTGAGCGCTGCGGCGAAGCGGAGGGCTGGCTCGTAGGGGCCGAGGCGGTCGTACGCGTCCGCCTTCGTCCGAAAGGTGAGGCCGATGGCGAGCACATCGGGCGGGACGTCGGTCGGATCGGTCGCGCCTCCCTCGATGAGCGGCTCGAGTGCGAAGGACGTCGTGTCGCCCCCCTCGTCGAACACGGCGGACAGGACGTCGCACAGTTGCGCTTCTGGCGTGGACCCCACGTCGGAGCTCGCCGTGCAGGCCGCAACCGAGAGCACCACCGAGCCCGCAAGCACGATGCCTGCGAGACGCACGTTCACGCTCCGCAGTTCGACGCAACGAAGGCGTCGACGGCGCCAGCGTCCGCACGCACGCTCGATGGGTTCGAGACGGTTCCACCATCCACCAGCGTCTGACCGGCAGCCCGCAGCGTGGCGTACTGGGACTCGATAGCGCTGGGGACGCCCTCGAGCAGAGCGATGAACGCAACCTCCGGCGATGCAACACCGCTGGACAACGCGCCGTCGAACGCAGCACGGACCGTCGGAGCCTCCGCATCCTCGCCGAACGCGGTCGCGAGGAATCCGCACCAGTCCTCGAGAATCGTCGGTACCTCCGCGTCAGCGACGGTCGGCTCGGCCAGGTCCCCAGCGCCATCGGCTTGCGCGAATGCCACAGCACCTCCGATGACACCCACGATCGCAACCACCAGAACAACCAACTTCGACTTCATCACGATTCTTCCTTTCAACGGCGTGTTCATCACTTGCAGCCAGAGTTCCCGGGCGGCTTCGTGGTGAAGTTCCTGCCTGGGACCGCAGTCCACGCGAAGCAGTCCTTCTGTGCTGCGGCCGACTTCAGGTCCGAGCCGAAATCGCTGCGGTTCCGGACGTCGCTCTTGAACCAACTGAGGAGCACCCCAGGGACGAGGTGGGCGGCCGCGCACAGGGCAGCGCCGCCGACGGCGCATGCAAGTGCCAGCTGCGTGGACGTCAACGACAGCGAATCGGGAGCTGCCGCGAGCACGAGCTTCCTGGCGGCGGCAGTCCCATCCTTGACGCGCACCTGATCGAGGATGTTGCTCGGCGAGACGAACACGACGAGGTTCAAGCGCGTCGACTCCGTCCCGATCGCGAACGTCTCCGTCTGCTTGAGCACGAAGCAGGACGAGAGCAATGCGACGAGCAGGCCGAACCCGACCGCCTTCACGGTTCGTGAGTACCAGGGCGAACGAGTCATGCAGATCTCCTTGCGAGCACGGGACGGTTCCACCAAGCCAGACCCGCAATCTGCTGACTATGACGATGAATCTAGAGACGACACATCCTTTCGTCAAGAGGCTCGCGGGCCGGAGCGCGATGGGGGCCATGCGGTACGATCGGTTCGCCACGATTACCGCCCTCGCCCGCTCCTCTCCCGCAGCTTCGTGTCAGGTCCCGCCGACTCCGGTCGGATCCCACACGAAGTTCGAGGAGTCGGGGGCACGCAGGGCACGACCACGCGAGGATCCGCAGATGCGCAACACGGTGACCGACATGCTCGGGATCGACGTCCCGATCTTCGCCTTCAGCCACTGCCGCGACGTCGTGGCAGCGGTGTCGAAGGCGGGAGGCCTCGGCGTGCTGGGCGCGGTGGCCCACTCGCCCGAGCAGCTCGAGATCGACCTGAAGTGGATCGAGGACGAGCTCGGCCCCGACCGGCCCTACGGCGTCGACCTCATCATCCCCGCCAAGTACGCCGGCGACGAGGGTGGCGGCTACACGATGGCCGACATCGCCAACCTCATCCCCCAGCAGTACTGGGACAAGGTCGACGAG
>JAGQQW010000458.1 GCA_020426005.1 Planctomycetota bacterium
TCGAGCGTGCTGCGCTTCGTCGTCTTGTCGCTGCCGCTGATCGCGCTCGGCAGACACCTAGGCCTGACGTCGGACCTCGGTCCGATCCGCGGTATGGCTCTCGGTCTAGGCACGGCGGCGCTGCTCGCATCGGCGTTCGTGAGCGTCCTGGTCCACACGATCGTCGGCGATCTCGAGAAGCAGACGATGGCGACAGGCGCTCCGTGAGTCCGGGTCCGCGCTCGGGGCGCGAGTGTTCTGCGTCAGGAGAGAACCAGGATAGCCCCGTCCTGATCCAGGCCGAACGTGGAGATCGTGTCAGAGTGGATCCGCAGATCTCTGCAGACTCGTAGCGAGCCGCGGCGCGAGGTTCTCATCAAACAGGAGCTTCATGCGCGCCGGACTTCAACCAGCCGTCTCTCCCGTTCTGCAGCGAACGCCAAGGCAGCACGGATGTCCGCGCGCTCCAGTTCGGGGAAGTCTCCGAGAATTTCGTCTTCCGACATGCCCGATGCGAGGTATTCGAGGATGTCCGACACGGTGATTCGAAGCCCGCGAATGCAGGGTTTGCCACCGCGCTTTCCGGGTTCGATCGTGATGCGGTCAGTCCACGACATGACTTCCAGGCTACTCTCGCCGGCTTCTTCCGCAAGCAGGCTCCACGTCGGGCGGCGCATCCGCCCACGACATGCGCCGAGGGTCTCTCGTCGTACTCAGCATGGCAGCCAAAGACGTCTTCGTATTCCGCGCGAGCTGCGAAGCGCTCAACAAGCCCCGTCTCGCGATCCTCTCGAGCGTGCTGCGCTTCGTCGTCCTGTCGCTGCCGTTGATCGCGCTCGGCAGACACCGAGTCCTGACGTCGGACCTCGGTCCGATCCGCGGCATGGCTCTCGGTCTCGGCACGGCGGCGCTGCTGGCTTCGACCTTCGTGAGCGTCCTGGTGCACACGATCGTCGGCGACCTTGAGAAGCAGACGTGGTGACCGGAAGCGAGTGAGTCTGCCGTTGAGCGGGATCGGTGCCGATGACGACGCGGCAGCGCTTGTAGCACGCGTGCGGAACGTGCTACTTCGAATCGCACCGCTCAGCGAAATACGCCACTCCGCCAACCACGAGCAACGCAACATCCAATGCGACCAGCAAAGAGAATGACCATGATGCCCCGGCAGCACGAGCCACCTCCGAGGCACCCAGAACAATCAACAACGCCGCTGCTACGAACACGCCACCAAAGACACCGACGACCTTTCTCCCTTCGAACGAAAGCTCGCCCCCTGCGCGCCATCGCACCCACAACCACGCTAGCGCGCCCGACAGTACGACAGCCGCGACCGCAGCCCTTTGCCCCGGCAACTCGAACCCTCCATATTCTCTTTGGCTAGCGCCATTCGTCTCAATCAGGACCGAAAACACGACGGCAAGTAGTCCCCACGTCAATGCGATTGTCGCCTCATGCGTGTGCTCTTCTCGATCTCCACTCATCTTGCGCCTTCGGCTTACTTCACGTGACACCCGACGATGTGATCATCCACGATCCCCATCGACTGCAGGAATGCGTACATCGTCGTAGGGCCGACGAAGCGGAAGCCGCGCTTCGCGAGGGTCTTGGCGCACGCTTTCGCGGCGTCGCTCGTCGTGCGTGATCGCGCTTCGTCGCCATCGACCGGCCGGGCATGGGACGCTGGTGTGAAGCTCCAGAAGAACGCATCGAGGGAGCCGTGCTCGCGAATCAGGTCGAGTGCGCGCGCCGCGTTGCCGATCGTGGCTTCGATCTTGCCGCGGTGACGGACGATGCTCGCGTCGGCGAGTAGCTTCAGGACGCGCTTCTCCCCGAACCGCGCGACGCGCTCGATCTCGAAGTCGTCGAACGCACGCCGAAAGGCATCGCGCTTGCGCAGGATCGTGATCCACGACAGACCGGCCTGGAAGCCCTCGAGGCAGAGCTTCTCGAAGAGGCGCTGATCGTCGTGCACCGGCTTCCCCCACTCGTCGTCGTG
>JAGQQW010000045.1 GCA_020426005.1 Planctomycetota bacterium
GCCAGCGACTGGCTGGGATCCGAGTCGGCCGTCCGCGTCTCGATCTCAGGTAACGAGATCTGCGTGTTGTGATCGGCAAGCCAAGTGCGGAGCGTCGACCAGAGTGAAACCGAAATGCCGCCGAAGACGAGTAGGCCCGCCGCGATGCGAGTCGCATTCCGCCACGCGGAGGCGTGCACCAGGGCGACGGCTGCACGCGACTGCACGACGAGCAGCAGGAGCGCACGCGCTCGATTCGCTCCTCCGCGCTGCTGATCGAGCGACTCGCGGAGTTTTGCCAATCCGCGCTGCAGCCGACTGCGTACTGTTTCGAGGGGGATGCCGTCGCGTGTCGCGATCGCCGCAGGACCGAGGCCATCGAAGTAGCGCGTGATCAGTGTGCTCCGATATGGCTCGTCGAGCTTCAGGACTGCATCGACGACATCTCGCTGTGCGGTGGCACGTGCGACTGCATCGGCGGCGGGCTCGATGGCCTCGGCCCGCGCGGCGCGTCGTTCGCGTTCGAGGCGACGTCGGTCACTCCGTCGTTGCCTCCAAATCGTCCTGCGCAGGATCGTGGCGAGCCAGGGTTTCAGTGCACGCGAGTCGGGTGGTGGGTTCTTGGAGGCCGCGAGCCATGTGTCCTGCACGGCATCGTCGATCGAGGCCGCATCTCCTTGCAGAAGGGCGCGCGCGAGATCGCGGACCCAGTCCATGTGTTCGAGGAGGGCGGTGTGTTGCTGCGCGTCGTTCATTGCTCGGCGTGATGGTGACCCTGTTCGCATGGGCTCTGCGGGTTCACCAAAGACATGCCCGTCACTCGAGATTCGGGTGCAGCACAGTTTCACATTTTTTCCGCACCGGGTTTCGGTCCGGCGGGCATGGACGTGGACGAGGGCTGCCCCGATGGCCGGAATAAACCAGTCGGTCGTGAGTCCGAGTCGCCGTTTTCAAAGCCCCTGAGAGGAGAGAACCATGAAGTCCGCGAGTAGCTTGCCGCCATGGCCCGTCCTGACCCTTGTCCTTTACTATTGGACCTTCGTTGCCGTGTTCGGTAGTCGCGATGCGTATGCGCAGCCGAGGGTTGCACAGCAGGAACACACGGAGACCCTTGTCAGCAGTGGGCACGAGGTCTACCGCATCATGGGCGACGTGGTCGTGTTCGAGTTCGAGGACGGACACGGCTTCGAGCTTGGAGATTTCGTCGAACTCGCGAAGGCCGTGACGCACAAGTCGTTCTATTTCGACAAGAACCAAGCTCCACAGCTGAGGTCGAATCCCGGAGTGATCATTCCGTTGAGTGGTAAGTTCCGGGTCAAGACGAAGCAGTTCTATGAGTTCTTCCAGGTCGTTCTCGCCAAACTGGATTGGGTGTGTGTGCCTTCCGGCGCAGACGGGTGGGAGTTCATCGACCTCGTGTACCTCGGCGGGCCCCGCGGGCCTAGCATCCGGCGCGGAGTTCAATGGGTTCCGCACACCGATGTCGCGAAGTATGCCCATCAAGAGGGCTCGTACATCGTGACCACGATCGACACGTGGCCACAGACCGCGCAGCTCGTTGCGGCGAATCTGCGGCAGTTCTTCAACGACCCGAAAGGCTTGATCAACCTCGTGCCAGTTGGAGGAAACGCGCAGTCGAAATTGATGGTCAGTGGCACCGGTTCGATGGTGAACACCGTCGTCGCCGTCGTGAAGAGCATCCAGGAGACGCCGAGTGAACCAGCCAGTACGAATCGTCCTGGAGGAGTCGAAGCGCAGGACGAGCCTGAGCGAGCTGCGCCGACAGAAGGCGAGGATGATGCAGCGGAAGAACCCGAGTCGCGACCCAGGCGCAGGACTCGTCGTGTGCGTACGATGCCCGAGGTTCGGAAGACCTCGGCACAAAAGGACGCCCATGAAGAGCCCTCCGCTGTATGCAGTTCGCCTCGGCCTGATAGCCGCTACATGGATCGCGAGCGCGTATGCGCAACAAGATGGCGGTTCTGATGCACGCGCACCTGACGACGTCGCAGGCGCCATCGATGCGTACATCGATGCGCGCTACGACGGCGACGCGAAAGATACGGCGGCGCTACTCGATCGCCTGAAGCGTGCCGGTCGATCGGACCCAGAAGCGATCGAAGCGCTACTCCGCGCGCCACGTCACACCTATCCGAGCGCGGACGACCTCGTCGGCAAGACGACGGTGCACGAGGTGTCGTGCGTACACGTCGACTACGCGTCGGAGTATTTGCTGTTCGTGCCTGCGACGTATGCACACGAGACTGCCACTCCGCTCGTCGTCGTCGGGCACGGAGGTAACTCTTCGATGCCCGCGGAACGCGCGAAGCGCGTGGCGGAGTCATACCTGAACGCGTATGCCCCGGCACTCAGCAAGGCCATGGGGGCCATCGTCGTCGCCCCGGCATCCTCGCGTGGCTGGGGTCACATCGGGAACTCCCTGATCCTCTCGACGATCTCCGATGTGCAACGTCGGCTCCATGTCGATCCTGATCGCATCTACGTGACGGGGCAGTCGATGGGTGGACACATGAGTTTCCGCGCTGCATTGAGTCTCCCAGATCGGTTCGCTGCCGTCTCGCCGCAGAGTGGTGGCTATGACTTCGTTGCGAAGAACGTCATTGGTAACCTCATCAACGTACCGGGCTACGTGACGTGGGGGAAACGCGAGCCTTACGGCATCGACAAGGACAGCAGGACCAATGCTGCGTGGGCGCGTGAGCACGGTCTCGATTGGGTCTTCGTCGAGAAGGACGGGGGCCACGAGATTTATCAGGACGAACTGCCAGCGATCGCGAAGTTCTTTACCGAGCACCCGCGGAACCTCTACCGCAAGGAGATCTACCTGCGCCAAGGCGGATCGATGAGGTTCGAACGCACGTGGGGGATCAAGGGTTGGCCCGAGCACCACGTTTACAGTGACGAGCGACCGCTACGCTGGAATCTCCGCCACTGGCTCGAAGTCGCTCCACGCCCGAAGAACGAAACTCCGATCACGGTCCACGCGCTCGCGAAAGCGAACAATCGCTTCGAAGTGCACAGTGATCAGCTTCGAGAGTTCTCGATCTATCTACACCCGAGGTTGATCGACTTTTCGAAGCCTGTCGAGGTCTTCGCGAACGGCAAGAAAGCGTTCGCGGGCCGCGTCGAGCCCGATCCTGCGCTCATGCTCGAACTCGCGCGGGAGTTCGATGACCGCGGTCGGATCTTCTGGGCGCGTATTCGTTTGAGCGTCGACACGGACGAGAAGGTCGAGCTCGCGAAGAAGCGTCAGTAAGAAAAAACACGTCAGTGCCTGTTCCGGTTTCTCGTTCTCACTCGAGCAACGACAACGAGAAACCGGAAGCAAGCAGTGACTACGACAACAACCACGAAACGCAGGTCGCATTCGGCGACTGTTCGATCCGAGAGTCAGACCGTACTTCACGACCGCTACAAGGCTGTCATCAAGCGATTCGGGCGGTACGACGACGCTTTCGGAGTCGTAAACCTTCTAGGGATTCGTGGCTACCGCGATGGTGCGCCATCGCCGAATCGTCCGGATGAGTACGACGACACCATTGTCGCGCTCTGGACCTCTCGCGATGGCGTCAAACATGCGCGTGAGTTCCGGGCGACGGTGGACCCTGGACGGTATTACACCGATCAACCGATGCGGGCCGCCGGGTGTGCGCACTTGGTCGACGGTCAATACCGCTACCGACGAGGGCTCCACAAGGGACGCCAAGCGCTCGTCCAAGCCGAGCCTGTCACCGTCTGGCGTGACCAGGATCGTGATCACACACAAGATATGGGCGAGCTCGTCGAGACGGGCTGGTTCGGAATCAACATCCACGACGGTTCCGGTACCCGGGTCGGCAAGTGGTCCGCGGGATGCCAAGTCGTTCATGGAGGTACGTCCGGCGAAGACTGGCGCGACTTCTTGAGCATCCTCGATGAGAGCACGTCCTCCGAAGTGCTCTACACGCTCGTCGATCGCGCAGTGCTCGGATACTCGCTGAGCGACGATGCGGCAGTCTCGGTTCCTGCTCCGCGCGTGCAGGCAGACGTCGCGTCGAGTGTCGATACCTTGCCGACGTTGCGCGTGGGGTCGCGTGGAACGGAGGTTCGCCGCCTGCAGCGAGCGCTCGATTCGCGGGGGTTCGACGTCGGTGGCGTCGACGCGATCTTCGGGCGCAAGACGGAAGCCGCCGTCATCGCTTTCCAGAGATCGAGGCATCTGCATGCAGATGGCATCGTCGGGCCGCAGACATGGACTGCTCTCGAAGGCGATGCCAAGCGTCTCGAGGCGAGGAC
This sequence comes from Planctomycetota bacterium, assembly GCA_020426005.1. Taxonomy (GTDB): domain Bacteria; phylum Planctomycetota; class UBA1135; order UBA1135; genus JACKHW01. Next base: position 4,276 of record JAGQQW010000045.1, read on the forward strand.
TTCGGTCAAGCGAGCATTCTTGGTCGCGATCAATGACTATGGCGATGCGCGCAACAACCTTCCGTCTTGTGTCGCGGACGCCGAGGCATTCAAGCGGTACCTCGAGTCCCGCGGATTCGAATCCGACGCGATCCAGCTCGTGACCGATGCAGATGCGACGATCGAGAAACTCGAAGCCGGTCTCGACTGGCTGTTCGACGGACTGGGTCCGACGGATCGTGCCGTCTTCTACTACTCGGGGCATGGCCATCAGCTTCCGATCGACGGAGTGTTGACCGAAGTCCTCGTGCTGCGCGATGGGTTCTATATCGACGACGTGTTGGCGAACCGCACTCGCGACCTGCCTGACGGCGTGCTCACGGTCGTACTCGACTCGTGCTTCTCGGGAGGCATGGACAAGATCGTGTTCGACCACGTCGATGGGAGTGCCGATTTTGCACAACCCAAGCGGTGGACCGCGGTCGCCAAGAAGGAGCCGGCGCCAGCAGGCGAGTCGAAGATCACGGGTTACCGTCGCTTCGGAGCTTCGAAGAGTGTGGACCAGGGCGAAGCGCACGACACCCCGCTCAAGGGGTTGATGCTGACGGCCTGCTCCGAGAACGAGACGGCCTCTGCCTCGACGTCACGCACGCGCGGCCTATCTGCCTTCACGTTCCATCTGCTCGAGGCGATCGAAGAACTCGGCCGTGACGCTACTCCTTCGCAACTGCTCGCAACGGTGCGCGAGCAACTCTCGATCGCAGGATTTCGACAGACGCCGACGCTGTTCGAAGCGCCTGGCCCGTTCCGCCTCGCGGAGCGCACGTTCCTCGATTCGAGGGATGCAGCGTCCGCTACACCCGACAGCAGCTCGGACATCTGGACACGTCTGGCTGCTTCCCTTTTCGACATGACCAAGGAGTTCGACATGAACGACACGCTCGACCACGAAGACATCCAAGAGAAGTTGCTGCCCTTCGCCACCTTGATCGCGCCCATGATCGCACAGGGGGTCCTCAGTGCGCTGCGGAACCATGGAGGCAAGAAGGCCGGTGAGTTCGACTTCGTCGCACCGGAGTTCGACGCACCGAACCCCTTCGCATCGAATCTCGCCGACACGGACGAAGCTCCGGAGGAGGAAGCTGCATCCAAGATCTTCGGCGCGATCGGGACCCTGATCTCGACTCTCGGGCCGAAGGTCGCCGAAGAGATCGTTCCGATCGCCATTGACGGTCTCAACAACCTGATGTCGGGAGGGAGATCGGGTCGTCGCAGCGCGCGCAAGCCGTCACGGCGATCGCTTCCGACTGCGAGGATCGGTAGCCACAAGGGCTACGAGGACGAAGATCCTGACGCGAAGGCATGGCGCATCGCGCTCCAGCTCATGACGCCGTTCTTTCAAGGCAAGGTGCGCGCGAACGGGCGTTGAGCTCGGCGCTGAGTCGACGGGGTGTCAGACGATGACGTTCGTCGCCACGATGACTTGACACCCTTCGGAGCGGCGAGTCCTTCGCTCGTCGCTCCGACGAATTCGATCCTGTTCTTCGATCGTCAACTCTTCGGGAGGAACGAGAAGGTGATCGACGATCTCGAGACCGTGGCTTTGGACGTAGCGAGCGAACTCTTCGCTGTTCCACTCACGAACGTGATCGACCTTGTCACTCGTCATGCAGTCATGGCCGCGGACAATGTCCCGTTCTGGTGTCGAGAGGATGAGGATTCCGTGTTCGCTCAGGCACTTGCGCAAGAATGCGAGGCACGGGTCCGGGTCGACGAGGTGTTCGATGACGTCTGCACACACGATCAGATCGAAGCGTGCGTCGAGCTCGAGTGGCTCTTGGAGATCGATGGAGACGAAGTCGAACGTGGGAAAGTCGCGCCGCACGATGCTCTCCAGAGTCGGCTGATCGAAGCAAGTGAGCGTGCGAGCGAACGGCTGCAGGAGTTTCGCTTTGCTCGGATATCCACAGCCGACGTCCGCGATGCGCAATCCGCTCCCCATTCGCTCGGCGCAGTCGAGCGCGAGTCGATAGACGTCGTGCTGGAATCGCATCGACGATTCGATGCGTTCGCATGTCCAATAGTCGCCAGGGTCCACTTCGATCGTGTTGGCCGTGTCGCGTGCTCGATAGCCGGCTTTGATGCAGTAGGTTTTCGGCAACACCGTCAGATCCTCGCTTCGGCCCATGCTGCGAGCATGCAAAGTGCGTAGACACGTGCATCCGCGCTGGGAGTATCTGGGGCGACGAACGCGTCCCAGCGTGCGTGGAGGGCACCGCTCGCGACGAGGCGCGTGCCTCGCAACCAGTCGATCCGTCGCCGCCACACGTCATGACCGAGGCGCAGACTGAAGCCCTGCTTCGGCCGTGTCATCACGTGATCGGGAACCCGCCCTCGCAGATAGCGCCGCAACGGGGCTTTCCCACGTCCTTGCGTTTCGTCCTCTCGAGGTGCAGCGGACAGCGCGAGTTCGAGGAGTCGTTTGTCGAGAAACGGGCAGCGTGCCTCGACGCCGACGGCCATCGTAGCGCGGTCGACCTTCGGCAAGATCGAGCCTGCGCAGAACCCCGCGAGGTCGAGTCGTTGTGCGCGGCGTGGTGGCGGTAACGTTGCGATATCGTCGTCCACGAGCCACGCTACATAGTGCTCTTCGTCGTACTCGCAGCCGAGTGGAGACAACAACGCTCTAGCCTCCGAAGGATGGAAGCGCGGAAAGACACGCTGTAGATGACCGTGGACCCACGACAGGGACCCGAGTGCGTGCAGTGCATGCGTTCTCAAGTCGGCTGGTGCATCGGGACTGGCAACGGCCGCTGCGAGTCGCGCATGCGGAAGGCCGGAGGATTCGTCGCCTGAGGATCGGTGCCATGTGTAGCCAGCGAACGCCTCGTCACCTCCATCGCCGGTCAGGACTACGGTTCCATGTCGTTTCGCTTCGGCACTGACGAGCGTCATCGTGAGAAGCGCGCCGAATGCTTGCGGCTCGTCGAAAGCAAGAGCTGCCCTCGCGAGCAACTCGCCCGTGTCCTCGATCGCGAGGGGAACGGCTGCATGAGGAAGTCCGAGGAGCTCGGCGTTGGAGGCCGCGGTCTGTGCTTCGTCGCTCTCGCCAGGAAGCGAGAGAGTCGTGCAATGCAACCGTGTCCCCAGATCGCTCGCTGCGACGGCTATCGCCGACGAGTCGATTCCCGACGACAAGAGCAAACCGATGGCGACGTCGCTTCGCAGATGCTCGCGTACGACCGACGGCCAGAGTGTGGCGAACTCTCGGTCGACTTCGGGACCGATCGTTGTCTCGGGTGGCACCCAGTGTCGAAACGTCGTGAGTCGTTGCCGCTCGGCATCGAAGACGATCGCACGTCCAGGTTGCAGTTTGGAGATGTCTCTCCAGACAGTTCCGGGTGCGGGGCAATATCCGAGCGACAATACGTGGGCGAGGCCGACAGGGTCGAGCGCGGCGTTCGATGGCAGGAGTGCGCGTAGCGCATCGGCATCGGATGCGACATGAAGGACGCCGCTCTGTTGACTGAAGTAGAGCGGCTTCATACCTATGTGGTCGTTGGCGAGGATGGCGCGCTGGCGCGCGCCATCCCACAACACGAACGCATACATCCCGCGCACGCGTCGTAGGAGCTCGTGCTCGCCCCATTCCACGTAACCGTGGAGTAGAACCTCGTTGTCGGATCGCGATCGAAATTTGTGACCGCGCGCCTCCAACTCCGGGCGCAGCTCCTCCGCATTGTAGATCTCGCCATTGCACACGAGGGCATGGACGCCGCGCTCGTCTACGAATGGTTGGGTTGCCTCGGGGCTCGGGTCCACGACGATCAGGCGCCGGTGCCCGAGCCAAGTCGTGCCCCGATTGCAAGTCCAGTGCGCGCCGGAGTCCGGTCCGCGCATCGTAAGTCGAGCGAGCGCGGCTTCTCCACCCGGCGGCATCCAGCCCCTGGGCTTTGGTAGGGGATCGAGGCCGAGGATCGCTGCAATACCACACATGATCTGGCGGGAGCCGAGGGGACTACAGCTTGGTATCGGAAGGAACGTCAGGCGGTGTTCAGTGCGAATGAGCGAAACGACGATCCCATGACAATGAGTGCATCCGTACACGAGTCGACTTCCGTGGCGTCGACGGTCGTGACTCGCGGCCCGTTCGTGACATCCGTTCGCTATCACGATCGGGAAAGCAAACCGCTGTACGTCGTCGATAAGTACATGCCGCTTCTTCGCGGACGAGTGCTCGACGTCGGAGCCGATGGGGCGCAGATGGCACGCGCCCTGCCGTCAGACTGTGAATACACCGGAATCGGTATTGGCGCACCGCCGACGCTTCCAGTCGATCTCGAAGCGCAGGGTGTCCCGTATTCGAGCGACACGTTCGATTGCGTGTTGTGCCTCGACGTCCTCGAGCACGTCGACAACCCACACCAGTTGTTCGACGAGCTCTGTCGGGTATCACGCGGCTTCGTGGTCGTGTCGCTCCCGAACTGTTGGGCAGCCTTCTGGGGGATGCTGCGGCACGGTCCGTATCGCCCTGGGCGCGCACTCAAGTTCTATGGCTTGCCACCAGAAGCGCCTGGGGATCGGCACAAGTGGTTCTTTCACATCGGCGAAGCGGAGGAGTTCATCAGGTCGCGTTCGGCACGCTGCAATGCCGAGGTGGTGCAGATCGATTACGAGGGTCAAGAGAACCTCACCGCTTGGCAGTGTGAGCTCGAAGCACTACAGCGGGCCGGTATCGTGCACGAGTCGATCGATGCACGTGCCCTGTTCGCAGGTGCCATGTGGGCCGTGATCGACGTGCGGAGTGCCGGGCATGCGTGTACTCGTCGCGAGTGACTTCGAGCCGGGAAGCCATCGGGCACACGCGATCAACGTCGTGAAGACGGCCGGTGGCTTCGCGAGGCTGGGGCACGACGTCACGGTGTTGTGTCGAGGATCGGGTATCTCGAACGTCAGGGACGGCGTGTGCGCTTATGCCGAACCGCAGCTCGAGTGGGAGTGTGTTCCGTTCGACATGGCGGAGAGCGATGTCGAGAGAGAACGAACGTTCGCTCGCGCGACTGCTGAGAAGGCTCATCGCTTCGACTTCGTGTATGCGCGTCACTTCTTCGCTGCGCTCGCGACGTCCCGACTCGGTATCGAGACCGCGCTCGAAACGCACGCGTACGTCGGCGACCCGAATCCCTTGCTCCAGCGCGCGATCGAAGCTTCGCGTTCGGATCTGGCGCGCATCGTGACGATCTCGGAAGTCTTGCGCACACACTACGTGGAACGTGGCGGCGATCCGACACGCATCGTCGTCGTGCCGGACGGGGTGGATGTCGCACGGTTTCGTCATCCACACGATGCCGGGCAGTGCCCGTTTTCGCGTCGTTTCGAGTGGCATGTCCTCTATGCCGGCCATCTTTACGACTACAAGGGGATTCCGACCGTTCTCAGCGCGGCGACCAAGCTGCCGAATGTCGGTTTCGAGATCGTCGGCGGGTCACCGGAGGACATCGATCGTGTCCGTGTCGCTGCCCGCAGTTCGGACAATGTCACTGTGCATGGGCTCGTCCCACACGACCGTGTTCCGCAGTGGTTGTGGCATGCCGACACGTTGTTGTTGCCGCCGAGTGCAACCGAGCCATCGGCGCGATGGACGAGCCCCGTGAAGCTGGGCGAGTACCTCGCGAGCACCAAGCCGATCGTCGCTTCTTCGATCCCGGGCCTTCGTGCCTGGGTTGCTGGCGATGTCGTCACTTGGTTTCGACCGGACGACCCCGGCGACATGGCGAGAGCAATCGTACGCGCCCTCGGCGAAGACGCGGAGTGGGGAAATGAGCGCAGAAGGCGAGCACTCCAGCTTGCCGAGAGCTTCGATTATCGACATCGGGCAAGGAAGATCCTCGCGTCGAGCGGGCAGCTTCACGACTCTTCTTCGTGCCAGCCTTGCTCGCCGATCAGGGGTACGAAGACGACGTTGCCGAGCCCTTCGTTGCGATAGTCGTCCGTCGATACGCGACGCACACGACGCAGGCTCTGATGACGCGGCGACCTCCCGACCGGGATCAACAGCCGACCGCCGATCGCGAGTTGCTCTCGGAGCGACTCTGGGACTTCGGGGCCACCCGCAGTGACGATGATGGCGTCGAACGGCGCCGCGTCGGGCCAACCTTTGGTGCCGTCGCCACAACGGAGATGAACATGGGCGTAGCCGAGCCGTTGCAGACGTTCTCGTGACTGGCGGGCGAGGATCGTGTTGCGCTCGATCGAGTAGACATCTCCCGCGAGTTCGGCGAGAACCGCGGCTCCGTAGCCTGAACCGGTTCCGATCTCCAGCACACGGTCGTCCGCGCTCAGTTCGGCCGACTGCGCCATCATGGCAACGATGAATGGTTGCGAGATGGTCTGCTCTTCTCCGATCGGTAATGCGCAGTCGGAGTATGCATACGCGACCATGTGCTCCGGGACGAAACGTTCGCGGGGAACGCGCGACATGGCAGACAGAACGCGCCGGTCGCGGATCCCACGCGGTACGAGCTGCTCGTCGACCATGCGACTTCGATGCTCCGCCAGCTCCTGGTCGTTCTTGTCAATCTGATCGCTTCTCACGCGGTCAGATTGGTGGGGCCATCGATGGCCCACAAGGTGGCGAATGTGCTACCACTCGCTCAACGCTTGCGGCCCTTCAGGTTGCAAGCCCACTCTCCCGTCGGCTGGTCTGCGCGTGCCGGCAATTCGTCGAGCAAAGTGAAGGCGTGCGCGTCGAACCACTTCGCGACTTCCGCATGAGTGTGGTGGGACGCGGTCGGTGCGGAATACCAGTCGAACATGTGGTGTTCGGTGACTTGCAAACGCAGGAAGTCATTGGCTCTCGGGAGAACGCCCTCGAACCGATCGAGAAATCTGGCCAGCTGCGCCATCAAGCGAGCGAACTCCAGACCGTCTTCGATGCTGAGCTTGGTCGTGAACTCGCGAATACGTTGATCGTTGTGCTCCCACATCGCATGAAGCTTCTGGTAGACGTGGGCAACGAAGACACCTCCGGTTCGAATCGTCCGCGCGACTTCGCCAAAAGCGCGCGCGGCATCGCCGGTATGCATCAAGACACCGTTGCTGAAGCACGAGTCGATCACCTCGTCCCGGAACGGGAGGTCGTGAAGGTCCGCTTGGATGATCACGACGTTGTCGTGTTGGTGCGTGTTGTCCCTCGCGGATGTCACCGCGCCATAGCCGAGGTCGACTCCGATGACGAGGCGTGGGCCTCGAATGGCGGCTTCGTGCGTGTAGCGCCCGTTGCCACATCCTGCATCGAGCACGACCTTGTCTGGTCCGAGATCTTCGCCGTTCAGTCTGCACTTGCTCTGAAATGCACGACGACGGTCGCTGATCGTGCCACCACTGGTATTCGGGTCGACGCTACGGTTCGCTCCGCTCGGCGTGTCCGGCAGGAAGCCCCAGTCGCGGAAGTGATCCCATTCGAACCCGAAGTAATTCTTGGTCTTTCGCGCGAGTTCGTCGTTGCGCTCGTCGCGGCAAACGAACTCCTCGGATACGAATCGTGGAATCCCGTCAATGATCGGGTAGCGACACGCACACTGCAGACAATCGAATGCATTCGTGTCGACGGTGGCGACATGTTCGAGCGGTGCATGACACTTCACACACCGAAGGAGTTCGGTGAGGAGTCGCATGCTGTCTTCGCGGTGATGCTTCGGCCGGATGGTCAGGCACGTCATGGATCGACTCCTGTCTCGTGCCGCTGATTCAGTGCATTGGAGAAGAAGCGCGCGTGCTCCGCAGCCAGCACGTCCCAGTTCATATGATCGTGGACCGCAGACCGCGCGTTGTCGCCGAGGGCCCTGCGTCGATGCGGATGGTCTCGGAGGTGCTCGATCGCCGCGACGAAGTCCTCCAGCCGCGGTTCGATGACAAGTGCGCTGTGGCCGTGTCGCAGCCACTCTCGGACGGTTCCGGTATCCGTCGTAATGATCGCTCTGCCCATCGCAGCAGCTTCGAGGAGTGAGTTGTTGTTCCCTTCGCAGGCCGATGCGCATACGTAAACATCGATGTTGTCGTAGAACGCTGGCATTTCCGCGCGCGTTCGTTGTCCATCGCGATAGTTGCACTGAACGACGCGGACGTTCGGTAGCAGTTCGAGCGGCTCGATCAGAGTGTCGGTTCCCTTGACGTTCGCGAGCTTGTTGCCGCACCAACCGACGACGAGGGATTCTCCGGACAGGTCCGCATACGTCGTCGGTGAGAAGTGTTCGATATCGACACCGTGACGCAGCAGAAGGATGTCGGGTACGAAGCGCCGAAACGTCTCCACGAGCGCCGAAGACACCGCGTGAACATGCCCGAACGTGTTCGCGATCCAAGTCCCGAACTCGCTCGGCGATCGGTGCTGCCACGAAGTGAAGCTGCGAATCCCGGTCGCGTACTTGTGGCGATCGTGGATCCTCGTGGCATCGATGAGATTCCACTCGAGAGGGTAGATCAGGTCGAACGTCGATTCGTCGAACGGTTCGCCTGCATGCAGCGTCGTAAGGTCGAACTGCTCGGACAAGCGCGACGTCAGTTCGTGGCAATGGCGGGCGAAGATCCAGTCCGGTACGTCATCGATGAGCAGGATGCGTGGGCGAGAGTCACGCGTGTCTGCTGGAGGATCCGCTTCTCGCAGGTTGATCGCGTTCTCTACCTTCTTCGGAAACGGGTCCGGTTCGGCTTCATCGATCGCCTGGGCCCGTCGCAACAGCGTCAGCCCGTAGTTGAATGGCAGTGTCAGGCACTCGTAGCGCACGCCGAGCTGGTGCCGAAGCATCTCGACGACCGAATGCAACCGGTACTTCGCGACGAAGCCATCGTGGATCGCGAGTATTCCACTCGGAGCCAACTTGGTCAGTGCCTGCTCCAGCTCATGCACGATCCAATCGCCCGGCTGTGATTCCGACGAGAAATGATCGAGGAATGCGAAGTCGAAACCCGGCGCGACGCGCTGCCAAAACGATTCGCTCGAACCTACGTGGCACCGAACGGTTCGCCGTTCTGTCTCGGACAAGAGGCTCGAGAAGTCCTCAACGTCACAGCTCTCGAGTGTGCCGTGGTTTTCGAATGCGGCGCGTGCGAGAACGAACGTGGAGCGCCCGAATCCGATTTCGACGATGCGCTTGGCTTTCAGACCGTGCGCGATCGAGTAGAGCGTCAACAAGTGTTTGGATGTCGAATACCGATCGCGATGCCATTGCAGCAATGTGGAGTCCGGTAGCACCCCGTCGTACTGGAGGTCGCGGTCCAGCTCGGTCTGACAGTGCATCGTCGGTGTCATGTGGAGACCTCGACGCGTGAGCTCGCGAGCTCGAGTTCCAGGATCAGGCGCCGTGCATACTGTTCCTGCGTGTACAGCCGCGCATAGGCGAGGCCGCGGTCGACTCGTTCGCGAAGTGCTTCGGGATCGTCGAGCCACTTGGAGAGCGTGGATGCGATCCGTTCGTCGCTCCACGACGTATCGAGCTCGATGAGAAAAGATCGGATCGAGTCCTGAGCTTCGTCGGGCACGTCGCCTGCGAGAGCCGTGGCACACATCGGAACTTCGACGTACTTGCCGAACCGTGACTTCGGGGCGCCGCTGCATGTGATGCAGATGCGTGCGCTGTTCACCGATTTGGCGAACTCGATGGCGTATCGGTCGGTGTATGCGTCATCGTGGTCGTATCCGGGATGATCTTGGACCGCACAGCGATATCGCGAAGCCATGCTTTGAAGCACGCGCGGCATGCGATCACGCAACGGGTAGTGAGTGCCCAAGAGTGTCGAGACGTTGCGCGCACCTACCAACAAGAGGTCGTATTGCTTCGTCAAGCCGTAGTCGCGGAACACGCGGCGCTCCGCGCAGTGGGCAATGTGCACGAGCCCTGGAGGTGAGGCCATCTCGCGCGCGAGCCGCTGGCGCCACTCGAGGAAGTCGTTGTGGTGATGACACACGACGAGGTTTGCGCGGGCTTCTTCGATCTCACCAAAAGTGTGGTCGACGTCGTACATCTCGTTGTAGCGCAAGCATCGCGGTGCACGCGTGCCGGCGAAGTCGACGAGACGGTGTGGCTGGTATGCGATGATCCAGGACGGATCACGACCGCTGAGGAGGCGATCGAGGTTCTTCTGTACGGGGACATCGTCCTCCCATCCGGGCCAACCTGGTCCCGTCCAGTGGACCGTCGTCAGTCGTCCGATTGCGCGCATCGAGTGGAAGCGCACTCTGGACATCTTTCGCCGATAGACATCGTGCGGGCAGAGAAACACGATCGAGCCGAGTGGGCGGCTCGCGGATCGTGGCACGGGGCTCGGGGAACTGCTGGCGCGGAACTTCATCGTCGCTCCCTTCCTATCGACCGTTGGAGCGCACCTGATGAAGCCAACCGCAATGGCTGGGATTCAGTCCGTGTTCTGCGCGATCCAGGCCGGATTCCGCTCTCGCAGACACCGCAAGTTGTGGCGAGCCCGCTCCTCGAGAGGTTCCCCCCATTCGCTCTGGTAGATGCGTTCTCGTTCCAGGAAGCGGTCGAGCATCGCCAGCTGCCCGATGGCGAACGCCTCGTCCTCGATGATTCCGTACTCCTCCCGAATCTTCGCCGTATTGACCAAGAACGCCTCCTCCTCGAACGCGAGCGAAGCGAGGTCGAGATCGATGACGACGCGCGCTTCGTCACTCGATGCAACGTGGGACTTGGTATCGAGAACCATGCTCACGACCCGTTCGACCGACCGGCTGTCGAGTCCAGCTGCAGTCAATTGCTCGTGCGCGAGCTCAGCGCTGCGCGCTTCGTTGTCTTGTCCGGGGATCTCGTAGATGGCGTCGTGATACCAAATCGCGAGGATTTGTTCCGTGCTCAGCGCGAGCGAGCGACCGCGCCAGAGCATGTCGGCGACGTGTTCGATCGTGTGATATCGCCGATGCGGCTCGCAGTAGCGGCGAGTGAGATCGATCAGGATTGTGTCAGAGGGCGTCATGGTTGCACGCGCGCGGAGAGCCTCAGCGGAGGGGGGCTTGTGTTCGTGGGATGCTGCCACACACTTCGAGCAACGACCACCCCGGAGGAAACCATGAAATCGTCGTTCGTCGCGGTCCTCGTCCTCGTCCTCGCCATATCGAGTTCCCTGCTTGCCCAAGCTTCGGCCGGTAAGGCCGAAATGTACTACAAGCACGGCTTGGTCGAAGACGCGAAGCGCGCGGCGATCCAGACGATCTTCTCGCGCGCGATCGACGAAGAAATCGTTCGCTGCAAGGCGCTGCTCGCGAAGATCGCGATGGACGAGAAGCGCGTCGACACCGCAGTCGAGCTGTGGCAAGAACTCGCGGACAGGCATGCGAAAACGGGCGAAGGCAGGGTCGCTGCTCTGATGCTCAAGCAGTGGTCGACGCTGGCGCGCTCCGTCGGTGACATGAAGAGCGGTAGTGCCGTCGCAAAGACGTATGCGTCGGTTGCCGAGTTCTGGACAGGGGGACTCGGTGCGTTCGAGATCGACACGACTTGGTTGCCGGCCGAATCCGCCGCGGAATACTGGCTCAGGAAGATCGTGACCGAGTTTCCCGGCACTCCCGAAGCTGAAGGCGCGCTCGTGAGCATCGCCCGCACGTGGATCGGCAGGGAGAGCGATCCAACAGGCCGCGGCGGTCTCGGTGCCTGGGGTGAAGTCCGGAAGCTCCTCGATCAGAAAGACGCGGACCGCACCGAGTTCGATCGCAAAATGTCGCTAGCCGCAACGGCCATCAAAGAACTCGACAAAGCCTGTCCCGCGTCGCCTCACTTGGCACGGCTCCAGTTCATGGTCGCGCACGTCTACTGGCTGGTCGACGACAAGGAGAAGGCGACGCCGTGGTTCGTCCTCGTCAAGAACAGCGCGGGAAACACGCCGACTCTATGGAGTCACTTGGCGTCGCTGCGCTTGCAGTACTGGAAGAGTTGACGAACTCGTCACACGCGACCGAGATACGGGCAGAGATTCCCACGTGAGTTCACACATTTCTTGTGAGGCACGCCTGCCGCTGTGGACTCTCGAATCTCCTGGAGTGTCGTGCTGTTCCAGATGTCCCATGCCGAAGCATGGTTCATGTTGCCGATCGGCCGATCCTGCCAGCAGCAATTGAAGACGTCGCCGTTGGTCATCACGAGCATCGATGTCCACGGTTTGCTGCAGAAGAACGTCTCGCCCTCTGCGTTCGGATCGGGGTGGGCTGACGCCATTGTTCGGGTTTCCGAGAAGCGTCGGCGACCACTCATGACCAGATGGACACCGAACTCTTCGGCACGTAGAAACGCGGCTTCGATGGCTGCATCGTGCGTTTCGGGGTCCCGCTCGCAGTGCTGGTCGTCATAATCGAACCACTCGAAGCGATAGTTCGCGCCTTTGTTCATGTGAAACAAGTGCACGCGCGCAGCGCCCAGGCGGTGTGCGAGTTCGACGAACGCAGGCGCTTCGCGAACGTTTTCGCGCATCAAGCACATGTTGAGACAAATGTGCGGACGATCGAGCCCGCGCTCGTCTCGAGCCTCCCGCAAGCGTTCGATGCCTCGGATTGCGGCGTTCAAGTCGTTGCCGCGAATCTTGCGAAACGTCTCCTGTGTCGCAGCGTCGAGCGAGAAGTCGATCGAGGCGACGCGGTTGTCCAAGATCTTGTTGATACGTGTGTCGGTGAGCAGGAGTGCGTTGGACACGAGCACGACCTCGGTGCCCGGCCCCGTGTGCTTGACCGAATCGAAGATCTGGGGATGAGCCAGTGGCTCACCGATGCCGTGAAGGCTCACCGCACGCGCACGGCCAATCCACGGAGCGAGGCGTCGAATCAACTCCTTCGGCATGTGCTTGGCATCGTTGTTGATATAGCCGTGGATCGGGTCGAAGTGCTTCCAGCACTGCACGCATGGTGGATGAATGTTGCAGACGTTGGTCGAGGCGACTTCGAGAACGCACGGTGTGGATTCGAGGCGCGTTGCGCGTGAACGGAGTTCACCCTCATTGAGGACTGAGTTGGTGCGACCATCGTCGTCGAACGTGTTGTGTGTGTCCGCGAGCCCGAGGCTCCGATTGAGCTCCGGCAGCATCGCGGTTCCGAGTTCGTTGTCCGGAAAGCGAAGCGTGAGCAGCTCGACGGTCGTCTTCGCGCGGTCGCGATCGCCGCACAAGATCGAGCATCGAACGAGCGTTTCGAGAACAGGTTCGGTCTCGTCACCGTCAGCGAAGCGTTGTTCGACCGTGTCGCGAATCGAGGTGAGCCTTTCTGCGTCTTTCGGCAACCGTCCGAGGGCAACGTCGATCAGATACGCGCGCACGTCGTCCAAAAAGGTCGGTACGTGCGCGAGGGCGTCGACGGATACGGTGCTCACCTGAGAACTCCTGGGCGGGGGCTACGTTTCTCATCGAGCCGACCGCCCAGTTCGCTGAAGCGAGCCGGATTCGGGCGTGTTTCGACGAGCTGTCAGCGCACGACGTGCTTGATCCACGTGCTGGCGCGTTGTCCCCAGATCGCGTCGCCTGGAAACGCGCGGCCGATCATGCCGGGCCACTTGCCGGTTCCTTCGCTCCACAACCGCTCGGGCTTGGTCGCAACGTTCTGCTTGCCAGCGCCACGGTGGGCGACGAAATCAGGCGCTTGCGCGGGGTCATCGCAGTAGTACCAGTCACGGCCCGATCGGGTCGTGAACGCCTCTTGTCCGCGCGCGTTTTTGGCGTAGACGCCGAAGTAGCAGACGCCGTTCCACCGCAGTGGATTGTGCACGACGTGGAACGCGACCCAATCACCTGCGCGAAGCTGCACGGGAATCGATTCACACGTCGCCCCGAAGTGCTCGTTGCGCAACCGCCGCGCCTGCGTCGGGAGCAAGATGCCGTTGATCCACACATCGACGACGAAGTCGTCAGCGACGACGTGGAGTTCGGTCGCGCGCACCGGGCGAACGGCTTGCGTGGACATCGTCGATGACCAGCCAGCGAGCGTCGTCAGCGCACCGAGGGGGATTGCGAGAAGAAGGTTGCGGCGAATCTTCATGGTCTCGGACTCCTCTGCCGTCGCTTGACGAGCGTGCCATGCGACTGAATCAGCGCGCAATCGTAACGCCGATGCCCCGATCTCGTGGGGTGTCAGCCCTCGCTCTTCGGTCCGAACGTGCGTCCGACCGTGCCCTGGTAGCCCTGCAGGGCGACGCGCTGCGTGTAGAACTCCAGGCCGCGCAAGGCGCCGAGTTCTTCACCGCCTCCCGCACGACCCGGTCCGCCGTGCACCATGTGCGGAAGCACGACTCCGGGAGCCATGGCTTGTCCCGCCGTCTTGTCGGCACCGATCCACACGCGGCCGTGCCACGGTGCGATGCCGAGGACGACGTCCTGGGACCAGTTCCAGTCGTTGGAGTAGACGCTCGCGACGAGTCCTCCGCCCCCTCGGTTCGTGATCGCGACGGCATCGGCTGCTTCGCCAGAGTACGGCAACACTGTGGCGCAAGGGCCGAAGACTTCGTCGGCGTGGACGGCGTCCGCGTGCGGGTCGTCGGCGACGATGAGGGTCGGGGCGACGAAGTAGCCTTTTTCGAGTCCATCGACCGAGCCAGCGCCACCGCACGCGGTCTTGCCGACCTTCGCGAGACGTTCGATTCCGGCGCGTACATCCGCGAGTTGCGACTTGCTCGCGAGGGGGCCCATGCCGCTGTCGTCGTTGCCAGGATCGCCGACCTTGATGGCCGAGAGTCGATCCACGAGGGCACTCACGACGTCGTCGAGACGATCGCTCGGTACGAGGATGCGGCGCACCGCGGTGCACTTCTGCCCGGCCTTCTGGGTCATATCGGTGACGACGTTGCCGAGGAACTCGTTCATGACTTCGTCGCCGCTCCCGACATCGGGACCGAGGATCGCTGCATTGAGGGAGTCGGCTTCGATGTTCATGCGGACATTGCGATCGAGGAGCGCTCGGTGCCCCTTGAGCATCGATCCGGTCTTGGACGAGCCGGTGAACGCGACGCAGTCCTGAGCGCCGAGATGGTCGAGCAAGTCTCCGGCTCCGCCAGCGATGAACTGGAACGCGCCTTCCGGAAGCACGCCCGACTCGACGATGATCTGCGCAATGCGCCAAGCGAGGAGTGCGCTCGGTGTGCCCGGCTTCTCGATGACTGGCATGCCGGCGAGCAACGCGCAGGCCATCTTCTCGCCCATGCCCCACGCCGGGAAGTTGAACGCGTTGATGTGCACGGCGACGCCTCGACGTGGCACGCGCACGTGTTGTCCCCAGAACCGTGCGGTCC
The DNA here is from genome assembly GCA_020426005.1 of Planctomycetota bacterium. Taxonomy (GTDB): domain Bacteria; phylum Planctomycetota; class UBA1135; order UBA1135; genus JACKHW01. Next base: position 19,527 of record JAGQQW010000045.1, read on the forward strand.
TACCGAGCTGCACGCCATCGCCGTCGGGCAAGAACGCTTCGTCGCCGAGTCGCTTGCCGAACGACGCGTAGGCGGCCAGGGTTCCCGTCGCGCCGTCGATGTCGAACTTGGCGTCGCCGCGACGATTGCCGCCATTGCGGACGGACAGGTCGATCAGCTCTTCGCGATGCTCGTGGATCGCGGCCGACAGCGCCTTGAGCATTCCGGCCCGCGCTGCGAAGCCGACGCCGCGCAGCGCAGGACCGCCGACCTCGCGCCCGTGGTTCACGACCTTGCCGAAGTCGACGCCCTCGCTACTGCATTCGGCGAGCACCTCCTCGGTCGTAGGATCGTAGAGGGGGCGATGCTCCCCGGTTCCGGTGTGCCAAGTGCCGTAGACGTAGCTCTGGAGACGTTGCATGCGAGGAGTATCGAACAAGCTCGGCCGGGGGCAAAGAGGAAGGTGCGGACGGAAGCTGTTGCGGTCGATTTGCCACCCGTCCCGTCGCAGCCCGGTCGTCTGTCGCGCCATCACCGGAGCAGAAGCGAACTTGCGTCGTCAATGGCCTCGATCTCGGGAGGCGTCGTGACGCACGACTCGCTACAGCTGTGGCCGAATCTCTGGGCACGAACCTGCGGATGGTGGCTCCTGGGGATCGGATTCCTGCTTTTCGCCACGCATCGCTGCGCGATCCAGGAGGAGAACATCGGAACGAAATACGAGTCGTTCGACGTTCGTGATGTGGACGACGTCCCTCCGACTTCGACGGTATTCGACAAGCGCATGCTCGAACATGGTCGGCTCGTGATGGTTGTGCCGCGCGTTTCGTATTTCCGCGCGCATCGGATCGCGGATCGGTGGAGTGCCGCACTCGGCGTTCCGGTGTGGGACGCGAAGGCAGCATCTGAAGAAACGGCTACCTAGGGCGATCCACCTCTCTCGGGGACGAAGTTTTTGCCTATGGTTCGAGTCATGAACGGATACCTACGACGCCACGATGCGAAGCGCGCGGTCCTCGTGTTCGGCGCGGTGTTCCTCGTCGGGTTGGCGGACAACGCCATCGCCCAACACGCGAAGGTCCGTTGGACGACGAGCTTCGAGGCTGCGCGTGCGGCGGCGGAGGAACGCAAGGTGCCGATCTTCGTCGCGGTCCATCATCACGCCGAGCGTTGTGGGGTGAGGTTCGTTGCGGAGCACTACCGGGACGCAGGGATCGCGAAGCTCTTGGCGCAGACCGTGCCCGTGTTCTGCTCGCGTGCGGAGCGTTCGCAACTCGCCGGAGTGTCCGCGGATCAGCAGCAGGCGTGTCACCGGGAAGTGCGCAAGAACGTGTTTTCGGAAGCCGAAGATGGCTGGATCCGATCGCAGCACGTCGCGCTCGCGCCCGACGGTTCGGTGCTCGGTGCCGTCGCCGGCTACGTGACCAAGGGCGAGCTCGAGTGGTTCCTGGTATGGGCTCTTCGCAAAGTGCGACCCGCGTTCGAGTGGAAGCTGTCCGACGCGGCGCGCGCGCCAGCAACGTTGCGATTCGGTGGGACTCCGTACGTCGGTGGTTCGGCAGACGAGCCACCGACACCCACCGAGATCGACGATGCGCTGTCGCAGATCGCCAAGGGCGGAAGAGCTGCGTGGGCCAATGCGCGGGAGCTGATCCCCAAGCTCGTGTTCAGCGACGATGCGCGGGCGTTGGCGTTCGGAAAGACCGCCCTCACGTTCGGTCGAGGCCGCGGCGGCAACGGTCGTGGTGGTAATGGCGGCGGCGCGAATGCCGGTGCGGAACGTCGCGTCGCGATGATCGATCAAATTGCCAAGCGGTCTCCGATTGCGTGGTCGCGTGTCGTCGTCGTCGCGCTCGACGATCCGGAAGAGGCCGTGCGCAAAGCCGCAGCCATCGCGCTCGGTGAGTTGGGTGATGCGAGTGTCACGAGTGATCTCGCGAAGCGCCTCCGCGACAAGGACGAAACACCGGGTGTCAAGTCGATGATCTTGCGTGCCCAGGCGATGCTCGATCCGCGCCAGACTTCGTTGAATCGCTCGCTCGAGAAGATCCTCGCGACTTCGAAGAGCGAAGACGAGCGCCTGCAAGCGGTCGTTGCCGCAGCAACGCTCGAGAACCGCAAGGCCGTGACCAACCTGCTCGGGCGCGCACTCGCCGATGCGTCGCCGAGTGTTCGGCAGGGTGCTGCTTACATGGTGGCGCGGCGGCGCGATTCGGTCCTTCGAGACAACGTCACGTTCGTGCGTGATGGTGAGCGGGACGCGGCGACGAAGGACATGTTGAGCGCCGCGCTGAAGGCGCTGGAGGACGGGCCGTTGGAACCGTTCCGCGCGGTTCACGAGCGGATCGGCTACCTCGATCGCTGAGAGGAGCGCGAGTCCAAGGATCCTCTCGTGGAGCCCTGTCGCGTGTAGGGTTGTGCCGGCATGCCCTCCACGCACCGCTTCGCGCCACCGTTCTCGATCCTCCTGCTGTGCCTCGTGCCGCTCGGATTCGCCATCTGGGTACGCTTTGCAGACCCGTTCGGCGACCAAGGCATGAAGAACGTGATGAGCGCCATCGGCGTTCTGGTCACGTTCTTGCTCTGGCTCGCATGGTTCGCCACGAGAAGTGCCGTCCATGCACGCATCCGCATCGGATCCGTCGCGACTCTCGTCTTGCTCTTGATCGTAGGAGCCGTGCTGTTCCGCTTCGAAGGAGTTCGCGGCTCGATGATCCCGGCTTTTTCGTGGCGCTTCTCGAGGCGTGGCGCGCCACTCGTGCCGGTAGCCGATACGACCAAGCGCGTCGACTTGAGGGTGACCGCGTCGACGGACTTCCCGGGCTTTCTCGGCGCGCGTCGTGACGCGACGGTGCACGGAGTGCGGCTCGCGCGCGATTGGGTTTCACGGCCACCAAAACTCTTGTGGCGGCGTGATGTCGGCAAGGCGTGGTCGGGGTTCGCGATCGTCGGCAACGTCGCCGTGACGCAGGAGCAGCGCGGCGAATCCGAAATCGTGAGTGCGTACGACCTCGAAGCGGGAACCGTCCTGTGGACGCACGCCGAGTCCGCGCACAAGTCGCATGTAGTCGGCGGTGAAGGCCCGCGCGCGACGCCGACGATCCACGATGGGTACGTGTACGCACTTGGCGCGACCGGGATTCTCGTTTGTCTCGACGGTGCGGACGGCAAGCTCGTCTGGCGGCGTCACTTGCCAAGTGATTTCGGTCTGAAGCCGGAGCAAGAAGAACGACTCGTCGAATACGGTCGGTCCACCTCGCCACTGATCGTCGGCGACGACTTGATCGTGCCGGTGGGTGGTGAACCTCCGGCAGCGATGCCCGGGATCGTCGCGCTCGACAAGCGCACTGGTGCGATTCGCTGGCAGGGTCCGCCGCGCCATGTCTCGTGTAGCTCACCGAGCTTCGAACGCCTCGCTGGTCGCGATCAGGTCCTCGTGGTCAACGAGGACACCGTGAGCGGGCACGATCCCTCGAGTGGATCGTTGCTTTGGGAGTTCCCGTGGAAGGGACGCACATCGGCCGACCCGAATTGTTCACAGGCGAGGGTCGTCGGTGGCGACCGCGTCTTCGTGTCGAAGGGATACGGCGCCGGCTGTGCGCTGTTCCGCATCGTCGCGTCGACCGACGGCACAGCGAACGAGAAGAACGGTTTGCCGATGCGCGTCGAGCCTATGTGGTCGAGCCGCCGTTCTCTTCGCACGAAGTTCACCAACGTCGTGTTCTTCGAAGGTCACGCGTTCGGACTGTCCGACGGCATCCTGGAGTGTGTCGAACTGGAGCGTGGTGAGCGCGTCTGGAAGGCCGGGCGCTACGGACACGGGCAGATCCTCCTTGTGACGGATACGTTGCTGGTCCTGTCGGAGGAAGGCGAACTCCTGCTGCTCGAGGCAAGACCCGACCGCGCCGATCACGTCTTTGCGCGCATGCAAGTTCTCGACGGCATCACCTGGAACACGCTCGCATTGTCAGGTGATCGTCTCGTCGTTCGCAACTCGGATGAGGCGGCTGCTTACCGCTTGCCGCTCGAGAAACGATGACGGGCTCACCGTGCGTTCGCGTCGTGGAGCCGTGATTCGACCTGCGTTTTCTGATCCAGGATCCAGGTATCGAGTGGCTTCTGGACGAGGTACTCATCCACCTTCGTGAGCGTCGTCCGAGCTCGTTCGATTCGGCCTGCTCGCGCTTGTACGTGAGCGAGCCACACGAGGGCCTTTGCGTACGCGGGATGGTCTTCACCGTGGTGCTCTCTACATCCGCGAACGACGCCCGTCATCGCGTCGACGGCAGCGTCGGAGTTCCCGAGATCGGAGAGCATGCGGCAGCGGATCGTCTGCCATGTGGTCAGTTCGGCGCTGCTTTCACCGAGGAGTTGGCGCGCTTCCTCGATGATGTTCTCCAAGAGCGAGAGTGCGATGCTGTGCTTGCCGAGCCAATGTTGGATCCGTGCGATCTGAACTCCGTTGCGCAACAGCACGAGTCGTGACGTCGACGGCCGAAGCGCCGCAGATACCAACCGCCGCGACGAAGTCCGCACTGCCAAGTCGTATTGGCCGTTGTTGATCTGAATGCGCGTGATGAGGTCCTGCAACGTGGACACGTCGGACGGTCGTGTCACTCCACAACTGCGAATGAGGCGTTCGACGCGCAACAATAGATCCGTGCCCGCGGGATCCGCACCCGACTCCAGATACGCGCGTGCGAGTTGCAGCCATGCGGAGAGTCTGGTCATCGGATTTGTCATCGGCACTTGCTCGATCGCACGCACTGCGGCGTCCGCTTGTCGCACTGCCGATCTCCGATCGCCGATCGCGATCTGAGCTTCGATGAGTTCTTCGACGCTCTGAACGACGCGGCGATCATCCGCGGCAAACAGCTTCTCGCGCATGGTGAGCGCTCGCTCGTGCCATTGGATGGCCTCCATGACCTGACCGTTCGCATGCAGTGAGAACGCCAAGTCGCGCGTGCTCTGCGCGAGGTCTTCGTGCCCATTCGGATGAAGGTGCGAACGCAACTCGAGAGCTCGTCGTAGATGCGGGATACCGCGCGTCGGATGACTTCGGTGCACGAACGCCATGCCGACAGCAGCGCGGGCCGCCGCTTCGACCCATGGGTCATCGATCGGTTGTGACTCGATGCGTTGCTCGACATGAGTCAAGAACTCGACCATGTCCATGCGCGCCGAACCATTCATTTCCGGCATCGTCAGCGAGAACAAATCGGACAAGACGTCGACGCCGGTCTTTGCTCGCGCCAGTTGTACGATTGCAAGGCGCTGAGCTTCGTGGGTGTCCTTCCATGCGTCGAGAATCGTCCCGATCGCTGCGATGCAGGCCATGAGTGTGGCCAGGATTGCCAAAGATGTTCGCCATCGGCGTTTGACGAACTTGCGCGTGACGTAGAGCAGGCTTCGTCGACGTGCCACAACCGGAAAGCCGTCGATCGTTCGACGAAGGTCTGCGGCGAGGTCTGCCGCGGATTGATATCGGTCCTTCTTCGCGATGGCCATCGCTCGTCTACGGACCGAGTCCACGTCGGGATCGATTCGGACCGACGGTTTCGGTTTCTTCCATGCGCCCCTCACGATGCGGAGTGCCACATCCATCGGACGCAGTGGATCGACAGGGTACGCCCGCTCTCCGCTCAGGAGTTCATGGAGCAAAACGCCGATGGCATGCACGTCAGTTCGTGTGTCGATGTCACCGAACTGTGGGTCGATTTGTTCTGGTGCGAGATAGGGGAGGCTGCCCGCGAGCCTGCGGTCGTGCGTCCAATCGGGGGTCGCATCGGGACCGAGGGTGATGAGGCGCGACATGCCGAAGTCGAGCACTTTGTGATGACCATCGTCGTCGACGAGGACGTTCGACGGCTTCAGATCGAGATGGATCACGCCTCGCTTGTGCGCGAACTCGACTGTCTCGGCAATGTCGGCGACGAGTTTTACGATTGCACCGTGAACAGCACGGAAGCCCATGGCTTCGCGAAGGGATGCCGCCCAGATGTCGACCGTTCGACCACGGACGAGTTCCATGACGAGATAGTCACAATCGTCGGTCGACTCTGCGTGGTAGAGCGTCGTGATGTTCGGATGACACAGACGGGAAAGTGCTCGCAGCTCGCGTTTCCAGGACATGGAGTCCGCGCAGCGCCGGCCAGTGCGCATGACCTTGATGGCAACGTGCCGTCCGCCGCGCATGTCACTGGCTTCGAAGACGATGCCCATCCCGCCTTCACCGATCCTGCGAATCACTCTGTAGTCGCCTAGGATGGTTCCGGGGCTCGGTTCGACGATGGCGCGAAGCCCTTCGAGAACTGCTTCCACGCGGGTGTCACCTACGGACAGGCCCGTTGCGCGAAGGTACTTCGCCATGCCGCTGACGTCGCCGGCATGGAATCCACGAATACGCTCGTCGAGTTGGTCTTCGATGGACGTCTTTGTCGTGTCGGTGAAGTCGTCGTGCATGAAGATCAGCGTGGGAAGATCAGCGGGGATCGTCGAGTGAGGTGCACTTTGCTTGCAAGTCGATCAGGGCACGGCGCAAGGACATCGCTGCCGCAGGTCGACTGATATCGAGAACCGTCCCGATCTCGGCGGTGCAGAGGCCGTCGAAGAACGCGAGTTCGATGACTTCTCGCTGCCGCTCATTGAGCTCGTGCACGTGCTCGAGGACGCGTGCCATCGTTTCGCTCTTCGCTGCGCGACGCGAAGGGCTCGTGAGCTCGGAGAGGCGTCTGGCAAACGCCGTCGTCGCAGCCGTCGGGACCGGGCCGCGACGGAACACGTCAGCAACCTTGTTCCGAACGATCTTGGATAACCAAACGGCGAGCGCTGCCTCCTCTTTGGATTCCAGGAGTGGCAGACCCTTCCAAACGGCGAGCAGGCACTCTTGCACCGTGTCTTCCATCGTCGACGACACGAACATGCGCGTGGCGAAGCGCATGCGGACCATCGTTCGCACCCGCGTTGTGAGGGCACTCGCAAGTTCTTCGCGCACGGTGGCACGGGCCGTGTCCGTCGTCGTTTTGTCCAATGCATCGATGAGCGGACGCAGCGGTGCGAAGAGCATCGCTGCAGTGAAGTTTAAGACCGACGTTCTGTCAACATGCGAGGTGCCAGCCCGAAACGCCGTTCTCGAATTTGGTCAAAAAGTCCGTTACGAACGCGGTCGTCACGCGACTGCGTCGATCATGCATCCAAACGTACGTCGTGCCCTGCCGTGCTCGCTCGTCTTGTCGCTAGCACTGTGCTGCGTTTCGAACCTCGTTTCTCAAGCGGATTGGCGAAGACCGAATCGACCGATCTCCGAGTTCGAGACACCCATGATGACCTATGACTCGAAGCGCCAGCGCGTAGTGCTTCTCCAGCAATCACATGCCGGTCGTGACGGTATGGAGGTGCTCGAATGGGACGGTCAGCAGTGGACCCGGTTCGAAGGACCCGTGACACCGCGGATTCGCGGCAACGGAGCTTGGTGCTACGACGCTGTTCGCGGAGTCTGTGTTCTCTTCGGCGGCCACTGGTGGAACGCGCCCGTGCTTGGCGACACCTGGCTCTGGGACGGCAGACGTTGGACAGAGGTCAATACTGCGACCTCGCCACCAGCACGCTTTGACGGCAAGTCATGCTTCGATGCCTCGCTCGGTCGGGTCGTCATGTTCGGCGGTGAAGGTCGATCGAATGGTCAACCGAATCTCCTCGGCGATCTGTGGTCCTTCGATGGGAGCAACTGGGGTCTCGAGAGTTCGGGCGGATCCGGTGCGCCGGTCCCGCGAAATCTCCACGCGGTGTTCTATGACACGCTCGTTGGTGAGGTCGTGCTCTTCGGCGGCTACGTCGGCAACAACGCGTTCGTCGATGACACCTGGTCCTGGCGCCGCTCTCAAGGCTGGCGCCGCCTTGCGACCAATGGGGCCCCTTCTCCCCGTGGTTGGCATTCCGTCGCTTTCGACACTAATCGCGGTCGCGGGATCCTGTACGGCCAATACCTGGGATGGAACAACGAGGAGACGTGGGAGTGGGGCAGTAGTTCGAGGGCGTGGACCTTGCTCACGAAAGCTCCTCCCGGTGGGTTGAGACGGCAGGGAGTCGCCATGACTTGGGACGGTGCCGCGGTCGTGCTCTACGGAGGCATCGCGAACTACGAGTTCGGCGTCAACAATCCACAGTCCGACCTGTTCTCGTGGAACCCGGCTTCGAAGAGTTGGAGTCGATCGACGCCCTCGGCTCCACACGGTTCGCGGTTTCAAATGGCGACCGACCCTGTTCGCAACACGCTCGTCGCGTATCCATCGTGGGAGAGTTCGGGCACGATCTGGGAGCGGAGCGGGGGAGTATGGAAGTCCTTCGTGCCGACGTCACAGACTCTCCCGAGCGGGCGCTGGTACCCTGCGCTCGCGAGTGATGGGCGCGGCGGAGTGATCCTGTTCGGGGGGGAGCGCGGAGCGAACTTCCAGAACGATGCTTGGCGCTTCGACGGCACCACGTGGATGCCAGTGGCCGCTGGTCCATCTGCTCGATCTCGCGTAGCTGCCG
>JAGQQW010000459.1 GCA_020426005.1 Planctomycetota bacterium
TGCGCATCGCGGCACCGGGCTCGGGCGCAGAATCGTCGGCGCGGTCGTCGACGAAGTCCTCGCGACCGGAGCGCGCAGGCTCGAACTGTCGGCGCAGGCGCACCTCGAGGCGTTCTACGCGAGCTTCGGCTTCCGCGTTTGCGGGGAGGGCTTCGACGAGGCCGGGATCCCGCACGTGCCGATGGCACGCGATGCGGCACAGGTCAGCGCGTGAGACCGAGTGCGCGGAACGTGTCGCCCTGGTTGAAGTCGCCGGTTTCCAAGCCCTTCAGGAACCACTCGGCGCGCTGCTTGCTCGAGCCGTGCGTGAACGTTTCGGGACGCACGGTCCCGGTCGCTTCTTTTTGGAGCGTGTCGTCCCCGATGCGCATCGCGCAGCGAATCGCTTCTTCGCGATCTCCGCGTTCGAGCAAGCCTTCCTTCGCGTTCATGTGGTGCGCCCAAACTCCGGCGAGGAAGTCGGCTTGGAGCTCGAGGGCGACCGACCAGCGGTTGTAGACCTCTTGCGGAACGCGACCGTTCTTCTGGTGCACCATGTCGGTGTAGCCGAGCAGGTGTTGGATGTGATGGCCGACTTCGTGCGCGATGACGTAGGCCTGCGCGAAGTCCCCAGGAGCACCGAAGCGCCTGGAGAGCATCTCGAAGAAGTCGAGGTCGAGATAGACCTTGCTGTCGGCGGGGCAGTAGAACGGCCCCGTGGCCGACTGCGCGCTGCCGCACCCCGATTCGGTGCGTTGGTGGAAGACGACGAGCTCCGGCTCCTTGTAGACCTTGCCCGACTTGCGGAAGACGTCGCTCCAGATCGTCTCGGTCGAACCGAGGATGTGGCTCACGAAGGCCATCTTTTCTTCGTCCTCGGGGGTCGACTGATACCCACTCCCGCCAGTCGCGCCGCCACCGGCAGCCACCGAACCGCCGACGAGATTCAGCAGCTTGCCGAGATCGAAGTTCCCGGTCATGAACATCGCGAGGACGGCGACGAGGATGCCGCCGATTCCCATACCCGCCTTGCCACCGGGGAAACCCCCGGCGCGGGATCGGCGGTCTTCGACGTTCTGACTCTTCTTGGTTTCTTTCCAGCGCATACGGGGCTCCGAAGCTCGTCTCTCGCCGACTCGGATCTCACCGAGTGGCGGCGAGACGATAGCAGGTATGCTCTCGCGCACCCACATGGTGAGGCGAACCCGAGTCATCCGGATCGCATGGATCACAGTCGTGCTCGCGTTCTGCCTGGCGGTGTTCGAGCGCTACAACGTCCTCGCGTTCGTGGATCGTCATGCGAGGAGCGTGCCGGCGGACGGTGTGCTCTTTCGGGACGCGTTCGCGAGTGGCGACGCGTGGATGCGAGGTTTCGAGCCATCCGGGCGCGGGACCATCGAGGCCGGTCGTCTCGACGCGATCGAGAAGGCCACGACGGATCTCGAACCGGGCCCGCCGGGGATCCTGTTTCGCTTGGAGCGAGGCATTGCCGGCGAGGACGGTCATCGCGCCGAGGTCGTGCCGTCGACGTGCTTCGATCACTACAAGGGCAGCTACGCGCGCTTCGGTCACCGCTATCGCTATCGCTTCCGCGCGTTCTGGCCCGAGGGTTGGAAGCGCGTGAAGCAGCCGCACTCGTTCGTGCAGTGGCACGGCGTTCCGGATCGCCTCTTGTTCGAGAGGGATCGCAATCCGTGTGTGATCCTCCTCGTTCGTGACGGCCGGCTCGTGCTCGAGCGCAGGCATGACCATCGCCTGCGGACCGATGTCGTCAGTCCCTACGAGATCCACTACGACGGTGTCTCGACCCACGACCTCGGTCCGATCGAGGACCATGTCGGGCGCATCGTCGACTGGTCCTTCGAGTTCGAGTGGAGCTACGACGAGCGAGCCGGGTGGCTTCGCGTGGTGCGCGACGGCATCGAG
>JAGQQW010000460.1 GCA_020426005.1 Planctomycetota bacterium
GCCAGGACTTCGGCAAATCATCGGCCGCGTTCCCCGTATGTCCTTGTTTCGGACCGATCACGGTGGCGTTGGAGCAGTGGCCTTCGGTGCTGCTCATGTGTCGATGGGATTGACGACCACGACTCGGCACTTCGCTGCCGCAGGAATGTCACCACGACGAATCGTTGACAACACGGCCCGCCTATTTGTTCGCTCGATCCTCGACTGGTTTCGAGCAGCAGAGATCGCTGGATGGACCGCTGCTGGTAGTGACTTCATCTGTCAACTGAGCTGTTGCAAGGGCGCGCCGCTCAGCGATTATCTCGACCCGGACCTTGACGCCACGTTCCACAACATGAACGCCATGGCTGACTTCGCCGACTTCATCCTCGATGCGGATCCGACCGATCGGCCCGCGCTGTATCTTGAGATCTGTCGCGCCGCGATCGGCAAATACGGGCTTGCCGGCTTCAACGGCCCGGAGCACTCCAAGGCTCAGCTCAACAGCTGGGCGTTCTCGTAGAGCGCAGCCTCGTAGGCGAGTTCGGCCACCCACCAGCGGTACACGCTCGGGACACCAAGTGTCGCCGCGGCGACTGGAACGATTCCGTCCGTCCGGTCGTGGCACGCAATCGTGATGCCGACGCCCCATTCGAGGGCTTCGGCGCGGGTTCGCGAATCGATCGTGATCGGTTCTTGTGAGCGAATCACGACGTTTCGCTCGAAGATCGGCGTCGACCTGATGGCGCGTCGAAGCAGGGATCGTGGTTGGGGTCCCTCGAAGGTGAGGCGATCAACGGTTCCAGGTGGCGAGTAGGTGCGTACGAGCGAATGATCTGCCTCGGTGATGCAACCGCGCGTAGCGCGTAGCCGGTCGAGCTTGACGTCGGGCAGCTGAGACGCTGGCACCGGAACACCTTCGGGCAGGAGCCAGAGTCCGTGGAGCAGTGCTCGTGAGGTCAACGCTCCGATGCCCTCCGCCGAACGGCGTCGATGTTCGCCACGGTCGAGTCGAAGCGTCGCAACAACGGAACCGCCGTCGAAACGAATAGAAACCGACGGGCGGTCGACCAGTGGTGGGATCGGTCGAGCTGCGAGTGGAGGCGATGACGTCGTCACGAACTGGCGGCCCTTTGCATCACGGGATGGATGCTGCCAGTCAGCCATCGTGCGACCCCAATCCTGCATTGCCAGATCGCTCGTCGACGAGATCGTCGAGCGATATGCCGCGTGCGCGTGCGATCGCCTCGACGATGAAAAATCCGGGTCCGCTCCGATTGCGCGAATCGGGGTTCTTGTAGAGGCGTCGAACCGTCTCGTGCGGGAGTTCAGCGGATCGCGCAACGTCGGCGATCGTGTCGGGCTGTTCATCGAAGCCATCGAAGAGCCGCTCGACGAGCCGCCGCACCCGCTGCTCCGAAACATCGTTCGCGGGAGTGCGTGGCATTGAGGTGAGGCTAATCCAATTCATATTGGATCACGAGTCCTGCTCGAGGTGAGCGGCCTGAGACGTGTCGCGGGCAGCTCCACGGAGAAGGTGATGCGTCGAGGTGCCCAGCGAGACTGATGCTGTTGGCCCTACCGCTCGACTGCACATGTGCGGTTTGTTCGACCATCACTGGTGTGACCCCACCTCCGAGCATGTCCATCCGCGGCGCCATGTCGGATCGAACGTGGAGTGTCGACACCGACGACGCTCGACGCGCTGCAGCCGATCCGGTACTCGGCGGCAGGGAGACCTCTTGCCCGTCGGTTCGCTGTCGGCATCCTCATGGCGTGGACGGACGCTCTTCGTACCCAGCAGCGGGGAGGCTGCCGTGGCCGACTACTTGACCCGACTGCGAATCAGGTTCGAGTACGAGCCGCAGATCGGCAACCGCGAGATCGATGGCGCTTGCCGGGTGTCCGGTATTGCCGT
>JAGQQW010000461.1 GCA_020426005.1 Planctomycetota bacterium
GGGCGGCGACAGTTGCAACTCATAGTGATCGAAGTTTTCGTCGCTAGCGGTGCCCTCCATCTCCAAATGAGGACTCGCAGTGTCACCGCTCGCTGGCCAAGTGATGCGCGCAATCGGAGGTTGCCCATCAAACCTTAGCGGTCGCCATGCTTGACTGACATTGCCTGCTCGATCGTAGGCAATCAGCCCGATCGCATGTGGGCCGTCGATTTGCCTAGCCACCCATGATGCCAACGTCCCGTCTGTCACTTCTGCGTTGGCCGTCATGATCAAGTCACCCGAACCGGGTAGCGGACTCTCATCAGGCAGTTCCGCCAACCTAAGTTCATAGCGGTCAAAGTTGGCATCAGTGACGGAACCGGTCACTGTGAGGGCACGTCCGTCGGCCGCGGGCACCCAGGCGTTGTCTTCAGGCGAGCTAATCGCGACCGTCGGCGCATTGCAGTCCAGCGTAAAAGTCCAGTCGAACCGAGCTTCGTTGCCGGCCTGATCAACCATCACCAACTCGGCCGCGTAGTCGCCCTCCTCCAGCGCACTCAGCGACGCTAGCTGCACGTTCTGATTTCCGCTGCCCTGCAACTCGGTGACCGTTGCTCCTGACGCACTGCTGAGGGTGGCCGTCCACTGGTGCTCGTGCTCATCGGACACCCTGAACCGAACCTGCTCGCCACAGTTTGCGAACGGGGCCTCGGGTGAGAATTCACTCACCACGGGCGGGTGGGTATCGATGGCCAGCGTCAGCAAATGCTCCTCAGCCTGTTCTGGAAACTCGGCGTCGCGCAGGCGGACACGCATTTGATACTCACCGTCGATCAGCGCATTGCTGCCAACTCGACCGTCCCAGGTCAGCTCGCTGCGCCCTACCGGCAGGGCACGTTGAGCAATCCAACTGCCCAGCGGGATATCGCCACGCTGCTCAATGAAAATATCGGCGTATACCGGCCGACGCAGTTCCAGCGTCAAACGCGCATGATCGAAACTACCGTCACCATTAGGTGAGAAAACGGTCGGATTGATGTCGGCTGAAGTGAGCAGGGCCTCGCGTGGCTGCAGTTGCAGCGCGACGGTCTGATGCGAACCGTTGCCCAGCGGATCGGTCGCCTGCATCCGGAAATAGACCGTTCCGGTCCGGCCTCGAGTCGACCACTGTGCGAGGAACTTTGGCGTACCGGTTTGAGAGCCGAGCGGATCTTCGACCTCTTCGACGGAGCCCCGAGCGAGTTCACTCCAGGTTGACTGGCCATCGGTCGAAACACTTAACGACCAGGTTCCGCCGTGCCAATCGGCGACCGCGGCGCGCACCGGCACGATGGCGGAATCGGTTTCCGAATTGTGCAGCGGCGTCTCGAAGTTGATCCACGGCCCAGTCTGGTCTAACTCAACGAAGCGTTCCAGCGCGGCGGCGTGATCACAGCGGTCACGGCTTTCGAAGCGCAGGGCATACACGCCATCGCTAACGGCACCCGTTCCGTCCCAGCGTGCATCGCCATCGGAATCGACCGAAAACTCCGGCAGGGTTAACAGCGCAGGTCCGGTAGCACGATAGCGGAACGCCCCGATCAGTTCACCGCCATTGGCGACTCGACTTCGCTCCGCCGCAAAAACACGCGATTGAATGGTTGCAGGCTCGTAGGCACGCAATCGCCAGTGGCTCTCGTGATAGGACGGCTTGCCTTGACTCGTCAGCCAGCGCACCTGCCCAGCAACCGGGGGGTTGGTGGTCAGCTCTGCCAAACTCGTGCCGGTATCAATTTCGACCGGCACGTTGGCGCAGCTCAGTGGACCGGCTTCATAGAACGCGCCAATCACCGCCTGCGCTCGCCCGTCGAAATAGCAGCCGCGCGCGTTTGGATTGATCAGGCACTTTGTCGGGCCTGGCGGTGGC
>JAGQQW010000462.1 GCA_020426005.1 Planctomycetota bacterium
CCGAATCGACGATTCGCCTGCGTTTTCGTGAGCCACCGGAACGGCGAAAACGCTCACTCGTCGCGTGCCCGACTTTTTCAACGCGCTGGTAGCCGTACGATCCGCGACGCGCGCGAAAGGTGCCAGGGTCAGTTCCCCGTACTTTCGCGTGTGTTTTGTGCCAGGGTCGAAGCGCGCATGAAACGGTCCGGAGCCGTGGGCTTCGCCCGTGGAACACGCGTGGCGTCGAGCCGGGCATGCATGCTGTTCGATTCTGGGTACTGAGAACGAGCATTCTTTCGCATCGAACCCAGGCGACTGAGTTACGCGAGGCTGCGTCCCTAACTATTGTGAATTGAATCCGAAACGTCTGACAATACGCACTCCCATGCGCCGGATCTTCGTCCAATCTCTGTGGCTGTTGCCGTGCATTGCACCCGTACTCGACGCCCAAGGTCGGTGGACCCTGCATGCCACTGCGTCTGCTCCGCAGGGTCGGACCGGTTTTCAAATGACGACTGACATTCGTCGCGGTGTTGCCGTGATGTTCGGCGGGTTTGCCGGGGCACGGCTGAACGACACCTGGGAATGGAACGGGAGTGCGTGGATTCAACGGTCCCCGATCACGAGCCCTCCGCCTCGGGATCAGTACGCGATGGCTTATGACCTGCTGCGCGGCGTCACGTTGCTTTTTGGCGGTATGGGATTCGGCGACACCTGGCAGTACGACGGGGCGACATGGACCCAGCGCACGCCGATGGTGAGCCCCAGCGCTCGCTGCTGTAGTCACATGGCGTTCGACGTGCGCCGAGGACGCATGGTGCTGTTCGGCGGATATGACTCGAACCGCGGTTTGCTCGATGACACGTGGGAGTGGGACGGCACGAATTGGACGCAAGTCAGACTGAGCAACCAACCCTCCCCGCGATGCTGCGGCTCGATGGTTTACGACATGGCACGCGGCGTCTGTGTGTTGTTCGGTGGGACAACGACGCTGACCACGGACACCGATGAAACATGGGAATACGATGGTGCGTCCTGGACCCTGCGTGCGCCACCGGTGCGACCGGCCGCTCGCAGAGGTGGCAATTGCCTTGCCTATGATGCGCGTCGTGGGCGTTGTGTTCTCTTTGGCGGCGGACGTGGCATCAGTGGCAACCCGAGTTTTCAGGACACGTGGGAGTGGGATGGAGCGTTCTGGGTCGAGCGCAGCTCTGCTGCGCGGCCGACGGCACGATTCCTCCAAGGAATGTCCTACCTGTGGAACAGCAACGAGGTGCTGATGTTCGGTGGTTACGAGCCGAGCAACATCCATAGGTTTACGGACACGTGGACCTACACGGCTACGAACACCGCACAATGCGAGCGATACGGTGCGGGATGTGCCGGTACTGGCGGCACGCCGAATCTCGATCGAACGAACGGCGGTCCATGGCTCGGGTTGCCGTTCACGATGCGATCGGGGTCGCTTCCGCGAGCTGGCGCAGCAGCGCTGTTCCTCGGTTCGTCGAACAAGGCTTGGGGCGCGGTCCCTCTTCCACTCAAGCTCGATTCGATCGGCATGACGAACTGCGGGCTCCTTGCGGGTCCCGACGTCGTCGTGCCTGCATCCATCGTGAGCGGCAACGTCGATTGGCTGATGGCGATCCCGAACGTGGCATCCCTGGTCGGCTTTCAGTTCTTCGCGCAGGCCTTCGTGTTCGATGGCGGCGCCAACACCTTTGGCGCAACGCTCAGCAACGGCCTCGCCGCCACGGTCGGTGACGCGTGACGTCGTGCGCATGAATCACTGTTCCCGTCGTGGCAGCGCGACGATGCTCGTGGCAAGTGCCCGCGAGCTGGCTTGACGCTGACGGACCGCGTCCATGTGCGCGAAACGTGCCAGGGTCATTTCCCCGTACTTT
>JAGQQW010000463.1 GCA_020426005.1 Planctomycetota bacterium
TGCTTCGCTCTGACCCGGGCTGCGATGAGGAAGGCCTTTGGCCTTCGACAATGATTGCTACGGGGCGACTCTCGCGTGTAGAAACGAACACCACGACGCCTCCCCGGGCCGACGCTTTGACACGGGCTACGATGTGGAAGACCTTCGGCCTTCAATATGATTGCCGCGGGGCGAAACGCGCAAACATGTGGAAACGCACGAACCCCGCGACGCATCCCCGCGCGGTCGCTGTTGGCGTTGCCTTTCAATCCTGCTCGAATTCCTGCTCTGGCTTTCGAGATGGACGCGTATTGGAAGGCGACGGGGATTAGCGTGAGGGTAGCAATCCGTTCGACACATTGAATGGATTCAAATCGAGTGACTCGGTGTCGAACGTGGCAAATCGTCCTTCACACAATGCGCCGACCGCGACGAAGTACCTGCGAAGGGCGTTCAGTCGCACCGGCTCACCACCTGACCAGGGCTCGCGACCTTGATCGGAAAGCAGCATCCATTTGTGGTAGTGGCCAGCAAAAACGACCGCGTGTGAGGTTGCCTCGAATATTTTCTGCATCCTTTCCGGCGAGTCCGGCGGCCCCTCGAAGTACCACAAATCGGCCAGATCGTCTGCGTTAAGCCAGGGTTCCACGTGCTGAAACAGACATTGTGCGACTTCAAATCTCGGGTGAAGCGATGACAAGAAAACCGTCGTCGCGTTAGCGTCCTGCTCGCGAAAGTCCGATCGAGACTCCAGGCAAAGAAGATGGTCGTGGTTCCCCCAAACACCGACAACGCTGTGCTCCAAAAGCAACCTGCAAGTCTCCTCGAGTTGCTCTCCATCCCCGACGACATCGCCGATCAGAACAATCATGTCGACGGCTTCGTCGCGCAAGACGTCCAACGCAATCGACAAAACCTCGACCTGTTCGTGAATGTCCGTGATGAGGCCCAACTTCATTCGAAATGACACCGAAGGAATTCGAGGGGTGAATGGCCGAAGTTCTGCATGATCTGCATCAGCAGCCTGCTTGGTGGTGGAGGGGTGGGCGAATCGATCCCTCGCTTACGCTTCGGGTTTCCTTCCCTCGCTTACGCTTCGGGTTACCTTCCTGACGCTTCGGTTCCTGCTGTTAGAACGGCCGGACGCGTGCTCCCTCGGTGATGCGGCTTTCGGGCTCGGTGATCACGATGTCCGAGGGCTCGAGGCCGGAGAGCACTTCGGCGTGAGTGTCGCTCTGAATCCCGATGGACACGGCGCGGCGCTCGGCCTTGCCCCGGGCGATGACAAACACCTGCCATCTGCCGTCGCGGTCGCGAAATAGCGCCGAGCGCGGGATCTGCAGCACGTCGTCGCGCTCGTCGGTGATGATGCGGACGTCGACTTGATAGCCGACACCCAGGTTGGCTTGCCGAGCGGCTGCGATCTGATCGTCGTCGAGCCGGACTACGACCTTCACTCGCTGCTGCTCGACGCCGAGCGAACTGACCTTCATGAACGCGTTGGGCGACACCCGCTCGACAATGCCCTGCAGCGCGCCTTCGGGCGCGGCGGCGAGCGCGGGGCCCGTGATCGCGCAGGCGTCGCCGCGCGTAATTCGCACCGCGTCCTCGCTGAGGATGTCTGTCTCGATCTCCAGCTCGGATAGCTGGCCGACGACGCACACCAGCTCGCCGAAGCCGAGGTGCTGCGGGGCGTCGACGGGCGCCTCAAGCACGATGCCGTCGACCGGGCTGCGCAGACTGCCCTCGCGCTCGCGGAGCCTCGCTTGCTCCAGCTGTGAGTTGACGGCGCGGCGCCGGGCTTGCGTCACCGCGTCGTCGAGCGTCTTGCGCTGAATGTAGTCCGTCACCATCTTGGGCAGCAGCACCGTGGCGGCC
>JAGQQW010000464.1 GCA_020426005.1 Planctomycetota bacterium
GTTCGCGATGCGCGCGACGTTTCACACTCGGAGCTGGCCCAGTTTGCCGAGCACCTGTCACAGCTAACGGCCAACGGCATGAGCAATGGCTATGCCAAGAATCAGCTGAGCTCGGTCAACGTGGTGCTCGAATCGCTGCGCGGCGATCGGGCCTTGTGGGTCAGGCCGAGCGACTACATCGGTCGGCGGTCGAGCGTTCGCACCGAGGCACCCGTCGGTTTGCATCGGGCGAAGCTGCAGCCAGTCGTCGAGGAACTGAGCGCCCAAGGCAAGCAAGGTGTCGCGGCGGTCGCACTGCTGTGTCGGGAATTCGGGTTGCGACGCAAAGAGGCATCGCTTCTCGACCTGCGACTTGCCCGTCATCAGGCTGAACAGTTGGGTCGGATCAACGTGACCGCCGGTACCAAGGGCGGTCGAGGTCGAAGTGTTGATCGCTGGGTCCCGGCGACGGATGCGGGACGGCATGCCATAGAGTTCGCCGAGCGCGCCGCTGGCGGCAATGTCACTCTGATTCCAGCTGACGTTAATCTGGCGCAGTGGCTCAGCTATGTGTCGAAGCACTGGAGGCGAAGTGCGAGATCGCTGAACGGTGGATCGCTGCGCGACCTTCGAGCCGCGTACGCTTGCGATCGTTACGCGCAACTGACGGATGCACCAGCGCCGGTCGTTGCCGCAGAGCGAATGGCTGACGCGGCAGTCGATCACGCTGCCCGAAAGGTGTTGTCGCAGGAACTGGGACACGGTCGAGCCTCAGTCCTGGTTTCGTACATCGGGTCGTCCCGATGAGTGGGCCGAGAAGCGCCGAGGCGGCGGGTCGCCTGGCGGTGCAGTTACTCAAGCGATCTCTCCCAGGGCATTCGGCTGCAGTTCGCCGCGAATGTCAGCGCGCGGCTGGAATTGCCGCTGTCATTTGGCGACGCTGGCACGTCGGGCCGTGGCAATGGAAATGCAAACACGTTCGATGGTTTCTGGAGCATCGCACGAGCCAATATCGGGCCTGGACACGCTACCGTTACTGGCTAACGAGTGAGCGACTGTTGCAGGCTATCGAAAGGCATGATGATTGGCGGCCACATCTAAACGGCCCATGGCAGTTGCCGCACGAGCGGCAGTAGTGCGATCGCTGATCGGTCTTGTGCCGCACAGTCAGCTTCCGGTTAACGAATTCGGCGAATACACACAGGTTTCACAAACCGTATTTGCGCAAATTGCTCGACAGCGCCAATACGACGCCGCTGGATGACGGCGACAAGGTAAGCAATAAATCAGCGTCCAACACGGCAACCCGAAACGCCGCGAAGTCCGCGTGGGAAAACGGATTTCCGTCGAACAAGGGATTCGTGCGCCTATGCACGAATCGCCTTTTTTGGTCGATTCGTCCAGATTTGTGATTTGACCCGCATCCAAGAGCGTTATAGTTTTCGCCACGAACCGCCATTGCCAAGGCTCGCATCAAGATGAGTCCATGCGTGAGTCGGTTGTTGAAGCCGAATTGCGCACGATGAGAGGATGGGCAATACGGACACGATGCCGACGGCGCGGTTACGCTGCCGGAGCACGCCGACAATACGGCGGTAGGTTTGGCCCAACTTTCGCTACTGTCGTAGCGGCGTCCAATTGACGAAACGATCCTCCCAGACGCGCGTATAAAAGCGATGGGAGTGAACACTATGGCGGTTACGGTCGCTATCGTTTCAAGCAACAACGGCTTCATTTGCGCAGCATCTTCAAGAGATGCATTGCGGGCTCAAGCAATCCCCGGTCCGGGATTCGTCGGCCACACTCTGTTGCTCGGCATACGAGCACTCCGTCCTTCAACACACACCACCGTG
>JAGQQW010000465.1 GCA_020426005.1 Planctomycetota bacterium
CCAGACTGCTTGAATCGCTTCTTTGAGTTGGTGGCGGTGTTGATCCTTGGCCATACTCACGGGTTCGGCCAGCGCTGCGCGAATGTAGTCCGCGGTGTCATCGTTGCCCGCGAGATCGTTCATCTCAAGAATGATTTTGCCGACGACATTTTTGAGCTTACGGATCGCCTCGGGATACGTGTCGGCCTCGGCATTTACCCTCGCGCAGAACATGACCAACTTGCGGCCCGAGGTGAAATAGAACTGCCCCACGTCCTGGCACGCGCGGTCAAACGTAATCGCTTGATCGGCAGCGTCCACGATCAACGCAAACGGCACCAACGCCGCCACCTCCTGCGGCGTGTAATGGTCGCGATCCGCAGGGGGCGGCAGGAACTCGACGTGAATATGGGCCTTCGCTTCGGTGGTGTTCGCGGCACCCACCCACGTCTGGAACTGCGCAGACTGAGCAATCGACTCGATCAGTCGGTCCTCTTGCTCCGTCCAACAGTTGGTCGCCGCTTCAAGTGGCATTACAGTTCCCTCGTACGATCCGACCGGAACTCGAGCCAATCCGCCGTAGCGATCTCGAGCTCCCAATACGTGTTCGTGCGGATAGGCTCCGACACGATCCCCCACTCCGCCCCGTCGAGCGTGATCTTGCCGCGAGCTTGAATCGTGTCGATCAGCTCCCGACGAATCTTGATCGTCCGTGTTTGCTCGAGCAGTGATCCGCCCTCCTGGCTCGTCATGCGTTGCTGACGTACTGCCCCGACAATGGCCGTGACCGCATCAAGTGACACACCCGCAGGAGACGTGTACACGACAGTCGCTTCCTCGCCGAAGGTCTCGTCGAGTAGCGGTGCAGATTCGCCGAACAAACTGTCGAACATGCTTCCCATGGCAGCACCCGGACGCGACTGAAAAGACGGCCCGCCGCGCAGCCAAGCACGGCGAACCGTTGGAGACCCGGAGGGATGGTCCGAGTCTGTTTCTCTTAGGACAGCACGTCCGTGATCACCTGCGCGACGTCTGCGTAGAGCACCTTTTCGTCGGTGTCCATCCGGTGTCGCAAGATGTCGGAGCGTCGCGCGGGGTCGTAGTACGACTCGAACGCGCCGCCAATCTGCGAGCCATCAGCCCCCCAGTGGAACGTCCTCATGAAGTGCGGCTTGCGAGTGTCCTGCGTGGTGGACTTCACGAAGACCAGCGCTTTCGTGCGGTCCCACATCGAAGCGACCGACGCGGCCAGGGGAGCGGCGGCTCCATCGGTCACGGCACCCGAGATAATGATTTCCTCGAGTCCGAGAACCGACGCCACCGCGTTGAGTGACGCCTGCTTGGGATCGTCGAGCCCGCTGTACTTCAGCCGCTCGATGATTTCCGAGCAGTTGCGCAAGTACTCCCAGGCCTCCCAATCGAGGCACATCGCGTTGGCCATTGCACCGCAGCGATTACGAATGGCGATCTTCGCCGCCCGCACGTTGGCGATTGGTGTCGCCGTCGCGGTGGTGGACCAGACCGTGCCCGCACCCGTGGTCGTGGCCACCCCCAGGGCGAGCGTGATCACGCGCGAGTTGTGGTTCTTGAGCACAATGTCGCGGGTCCGCATCGCCGCGATCATTTCAGCGTCGATGTAGTTGCCGTAACGACGGGCGTCACGCCGGTCCACGCGCTCCTCGATACCGTTTTCCTCGCAGTTGTATGAGTCCGTGGTGAACGTCCCGCTGACCTTCCCATAGGTGCCGTCGGCACCTCGAGAAGTGTCATAGGACTTC
>JAGQQW010000466.1 GCA_020426005.1 Planctomycetota bacterium
CTTCAGGCCGTCGCGCAGATCGGGAATCGCGCGGTCGACGATGACGTAGGACGCGTACTCGAGGAAGTTCTGCCGCATCAGCGGCTTGACGTAGCTCGGCCCGCCTCCGTGCGCGCCGCCGCCGGCCGTGGCGGCGTGCAGCGGCAGCGTGATCTGGTCGCGTCGGGGAGTGGATTTGCGCTTGATCGCCATGGCGTCAGGTCCGTTCCGGCGTCACAGACAGGCCATGCTCACAGCACGTCCATGATGAGGTTCTCGACGATGAACTCCTTGCGCTCCGGCGTGTTGCGACCCATGAAGAAGCCGAGCGCCTCGTTGGCCTCTCCCATGTTCCTGAGCTCGACCTGGACGAGGCGGATGCCGTCCTCGGTGATGAACTGCTTGAACTCGCCCGGCGAGATCTCCCCGAGCCCCTTGAAGCGCGTGATCTCGGCGCCGCGGATGGCCTCGGCGGCGGCGTCGCGCTCGGTCTCCGAGTAGCAGTAGCGCGTGGCCTGCTTGTTGCGCACGCGGAAGAGCGGCGTTTCGAGGATGTACAGGTGGCCGCGCGTCACGATCTCCTCGAAGAATCGAAGGAAATACGTGAGCAGGAGGTTGCGGATGTGCATGCCGTCGACGTCCGCGTCGGTGGCGAGCACGACGCGGTTGTAGCGCAGGCTCTCGACGTCGTCCTCGATGCCGAGGGCGCGCATCATGTTGTAGAGCTCTTCGTTCTTGTAGATCGCATCGCGCTTCAAGCCGAAGCAGTTGAGCGGCTTGCCCTTGAGCGTGAAGATCGCCTGGGTGTCGACGTTGCGCGCTTGCACCATCGAGCCGCCGGCGGAGTCGCCCTCGGCGAGGAAGATCGTGCTCTCGAGCGCGCGCGGGTCCTTGTCGCCCAGGTGCACCTTGCAGTCGATGAGCTTGGGGATGCGGATCGCGGTCTTCTTGGCGCGTTCCCGCGCCTCCTTCTTGATCGACGAGAGCTCCTTGCGGATGCGCTCGTTGAGCTTGACCTTCTCGAGCATGGTCTCGGCGGCGTCGCGGTGCTTGTGTAGCCACATCACCACCGCGTCGCGCACCTCCTGCACGATCCAGCCGCGCACCTCCGTGGATCCGAGCTTGTTCTTGGTCTGCGACTCGAACACGGGGTCCTGGACCTTGATGGCGACGGCGCCCACCATGCCGTCGCGAATGTCCTCGCCGGCGAAGCTCTTCTTGGCGAACTCGTTGAACCCCTTGAGCACGCCCTCCCGGAAGGCACTGAGGTGGGTGCCGCCGTCGTTCGTGTAGTGGCCGTTCACGAAGCTGAAGTAGTTCTCGCCGTAGTTGCCCGTGTGCGTGAACGCGATCTCGATGCGCGTGTCCTTGTGGTGCATCGGCTCGTAGAGCGCCGGCTCCTCGCCCAGCTCTTCGGCGAGCAGGTCCTTGAGCCCGTTCGACGCGCGGAAGGTCTCGCCGTTGTAGACGAGGCTGAGCCCCGTGTTCAGGTAGGCGTAGTAGCGCAGGCGCCGCGTGATGAACTCGTCCTTCCACTTCGTGACCGGGAAGATCTCGGGGTCGGGCACGAAGGAGATGAGCGTGCCGTTCTTGGCCGACGCGTCCTTGCCGTCGACCTCCGAGGCCAGCTGACCGCGCTCGAAGGTGGCGCGCTTGAAGCGGCCGTCGCGCCACGAGCAGACCTCGAACTGCTGGGAGAGCGCGTTCACGGCCTTCGTGCCGACGCCGTTCAGGCCCACCGAGAACTGGAAGACGTCGTCGTTGTACTTGG
>JAGQQW010000467.1 GCA_020426005.1 Planctomycetota bacterium
TTGACGAGGGCTTGCAGGTCCCGATGGGTCGCGGCGACGACACGCACGTCGACCTCGATGTCCTGGACGCCGCCGACGCGCCGGATCGAGCGGTCCTGCAAGACGCGTAAGAGGCCGGCTTGCACTTCGAGTGGCATCTCGCCGACCTCGTCGAGGAACAGCGTTCCGCGATGTGCTTGTTCGAAGAATCCTCGGTGGCGCAGAGCTGCCCCGGTGAACGCGCCGCGTTCGTGGCCGAACAACGCGGACTCGAGGAGCGATTCCGGTATCGAGGCGCAGTTGACCTTGACGAGCGGTCCCTTCGAGCGCGCACTCGATTCGTGGCAGAGGTTGGCGAGGATCTCCTTGCCTACACCGGTTTCCCCCTCGATCAGCAACGTGAGTTCGGTCATCGCGGCCTTGTCGAGGCGCTCGAGAACCGCGTGCATGGCCGTGGACGCGAAGATCCCACCACCTCTCTCGAGGACCGGCGCACGCACCGGCTGCACGACGGCATCCTGCCTCGCATCGAGCACGTCGACGAGGAACGCCGACGACCCTGCATCCTGGGGGTAACTCGCCGACACGACGCGCACCGAGAGCCCACTGCCACTGCCCTGCAGCAACGTCCCGATCCGCTGCTGAATCTCATCGAGGCGCGCGGCGGCAGCCTCCGGTCCGAGCCCCGGAAGGAGGATCTCCAGGCGCCTGCTATCGAGCCGGGTGCCGACCTCGGGTGGCGCGAGTTCGTTCGCCAACAAGTTCGCGATTCCCGTACCAAGCCGCTCGATCGCACGACGCCCACCATCGCCTTCGCTGCTGCCGGACGACGTGTGGGCGATGACGATGCGCGCAATCGTCACGCCTTCTCCCTCCTTCTGCGCACGATCGATCTCGTGCGAAACGGAGCGGCGGTACCATCGTGGCACGGGCAGTCCGGTCGAGGGATCCTCGATCGCCAACCCGTAGAGACGTGCGGTCTCCATCGCGGCCGCGACCTGATCGACGAGCGCTTGCAGATAGTCGAGGTCGACCGCGTCCGCCCACTCGGCATTGAGCGCGAGAACCGCGAACGCCCGGTGCCGATCGCGGAGTCGAATCGGCAGGACGAGCGCGCCCGATTCCTGCGAACCGATGCAATACGGCCCTCGTGCCCGCAGCATGTCGGCCTGGAACTCGAGCGGCACCGCTCCTCGGTCGGGCTCACCGTCCACGAGGTACGTACACGCGACCGGACTCGTGTCCGTTCCTTTCGTGCCATCGAAGACGATGACGAGCGCAGCCGACGAACCCGTGACCTCGACGAGCACATTGCAGGCCTCGTCGACGACCGCTTCGAGATCGAGCACACGCGTCAGTCGCGACATCGCACGATTCATGTGCTCCTGCTTCTGGATGCGCTGACGCAGCTCGAGCGACATCGTCCGGAACGCTTCGCTCAGACGTGCGATTTCGTCGGTTCCCGATACCGGGTGCACTTCGGCAGCGAGGTCACCGGCAGAGAAGCGCAACGCCGTACTGCTCATCTCGTCGATCGGCTCCGAGATTCGACCCGTCACACTCAACGTCAGGAAGCTCACGAACACGACGAGCAGGCTGCCCACGATCACGAAGAACGTCGGAACCCCCACAGCACCGAACAGCAGCGGCAGGCGGGGCCGCTCGAGCTTTTCGAACGCGCCGAGGACCGCGATCGGCGCCCCCGCGCGATCGCGGACGAATTGCAGCGCAGCACGCAG
>JAGQQW010000468.1 GCA_020426005.1 Planctomycetota bacterium
CTCGTGGCAAACATGTTTTCGACTTTCCTGGGGATTGCGATCTCGACTGCGATCCTTGACTTTCAGCCAATCCCAACGGGGATTCAAATTCCATGACGACTAAGCAGAAGAGTGTCGTTCCTGAGTCGGTCAGAGTGTCCAGAAAAGCGGAGTGTGACGTTTGCATCAACAATGTTGACGATGTGTGCGTCACGTTCAAGGAGATGCATCCAGACCGAGATTGTGTTGTTTCGGTCGGTATCACAATGCCGAGGGCTGCGTGTCCGCTTCGGAAGTGGTCGGCCTACTCAGTGGAAGACTGAACGATTATCAAATATCCAGAATCGCGTCCGACTGCAATTGCCGTGTCGATCAGCGCTTTGATGTTCTCTGGTAGATTACAATCGTCGTTGGTTTCAATCGATTTGAATTTGTTTGGTTTCGCGGCATGACATCCGATTGCTGAGGCAATCTTTTCCTCATCTGTTCCGTCAGCTGGAACTTGGACGACTCGCCGATACAGTGTCCGCATTTCAGAATCCATCTGATCAAATCCACAATCTCTGTATCCGCTATGAATATAGCAGTGATCAACGAGATTGTGTAAACGGACGACCGCCTCAGCAAGTTCATCATTGATCTTGTCGCTGTTGTCCGACGTCATGACGCCGCCTTTTGTTCGGCTTCGATGTATTTCGGGTGCTCGCTCGCCCACTTGCGGATCTCCTGAATCCGATCGACATCCTCCTGCATGACCTGCTCCAGTTCAAGTTTAACGAGCCATTCCGACGTCAACGCGTACGGGCTGTACTGAAGAATCCATCGCGGCGACATGTTGAACATAGGGTCCCCATCGGCGTCTTTGATGTGGTGGATCGCTCTAGCTGGCCATTTGCAGTTTCCGCAAAATCCTTCGCCAGGGGCAATGTCCCAGGTGAACGTTCCCATTAGTCCGCCAAGTTCCCTTCCACACAGAACACATCCATCTTTGTTTGGCGCGAGAAACACGAACAGATAGTCGTCAATGACCTCTGTGTGTTTTGATGCATCTTCGCCAGTAAGTCGGTATCCGAGTGAATCGATCGTGCAGATTTCAAGTGGTTTTCGTTCTTTCATGGTTCTATCTAACGGCGTGGTTGGTCAGTTGTCCGGGTTTTCTTCGCGAAGCGTTCGCCAAAGTTCAACAATCGCATCCTCGTCCTTTTGTTCCCAGCTTGGCAAAACTTCCTGTTCAAAATGGTCTTGGATGCATTCACTGATCAGCTCGCGGACTTCGTCCTCGGTGTCGCGATCCATCAGCTCTGATTGATCGATTTTTGTTGTGTGAGGACGGCTCCCTCCGCAATATCCGTCACTCACTTCCCAGTCGATGTTAACTGTCTGTTTCATTGCTATCCTGTACGATGATGCTGTTGATTGGCCGAAGAAAAGTTGAGTCTGTCGCAAAGATGAGTAATTTGCTGTCGTATTCGTCGGACAGTAGAGACGCCATGTATCCTTTGGGGACGATCTGTCCTTTCTCAGATCTCAGATATGAAAGGACTGGGATCATTCCTTTTTGAATAACTGTGTAGTCCGACCACTCGCCGTGAACCTCGGTGTTGAGCGTTACAGGCATTCTCACAACCGATCCGATGAGTATTGGATTGCCGTTGTTATCTCGGTAGCCTGTGTCACTGGAATCCCTCTGTAATGTGTGAAGGCACTCGGCCAGTGTCAGCAGCTTCCAGAGAGGCG
>JAGQQW010000046.1 GCA_020426005.1 Planctomycetota bacterium
CGGCCTTGCTCGGGTTGCCACCGTCGCCGACGGATCGCGCCGTGGTCGGTCTGGTCTTCCTCTTCTACTTCTCGGTGCGCGTCGTGTTCTACGTCCTGCGACGCCGGTACGAGGGCGATCAGCACTCCGGCGCGCACTGACGGACTGGTTCGGAGTATCGTAACAAACTCGCGAAGGAGCGTTCGCTGCATGGTTCCGCGGCGTCGGCAGTGCTCGCGGCGCTATCGTGGGGGGCATGCCGTCGATCCGGATTCTCTCGCTCGTCGCCGCGGTCCTCGCGTCGTTCCATGCTGCTTGCCTTGCTCAGGACCGTGGCTCCGATGCGCCTCGGCGAACCTCTGAGCGCGATGTCCAGGGACGGGACGCGGAGGAGCGTGATGCGGGGCGGCGCGATTCCGGTCCGCGTGCCGGTGAATCGTTGCCGAAGCTCGTGGTCTTCGAGACCGGACGTACACCCGGTGAACGTGATCTGCGCGAAGAGATCGGGAAACGCCCTGCTCTCTTGCTCTTCGTTCAGGTGCTCGATCGCAACGTCGCGCCGATCCTGCGCGGCGTCGACGACATCGATCGTGAGCGCGCGCTGACCGGGTTCGTCGCGAGGTCGATCCTGCTGTACGAGGACCGCGGAGAGGGTGAACGGCGGATCGCTGCCGTGAACGGATCGCTTCGCATGCGTTCGCCGCTCGTGCTCAGCACGGACGGGATCGAAGGCCCCGGCGCCTATGCACTGGACAAGGACTGCCGAGCGACGCTCGTCTTCGTGCGTGGCGGGCGCGTCGTCCGCAGCGTCGGGCTGCTCGATCCGGGGCGTCAAGACGTGGCTTGGATTCGTGACGAGGTCGCGAAGATCGACGGCGCGCTGCCGAGCACGCTCGATGAATGGGTGGAGCGGCTCGAACCCGAATTGGCACGCGATCGCGATGCGCTCGTGCGCGAACTCGTGGCAGCGCGCATCGCGACCAGGAAGCTCGAGGAGCGTGTTCGCGGTCTCGAACAAGAACTGCGCGTGGCCAGCCGCGACACGATGCGTGGGCGCAATCGAGGAGCGAATGCGCAGGGCCAGAATCCCGATGCGCGTCGTATGCGGCCTGCGCAGGATGCGCGCGAAGAACGCGCTTCGACCCAAGGACGGGAGACCCAGCGACCGGAGACCCAACGCCGAGGTGCTCCCCCCAAGGACCCCGAGCTGCTCGCGACTCTGCGAGCGTTCATCAACAAGTCCAACGACGACGCGACATGTGATGCGGCGTACGAGCGGATCGTGGCTCGTGCCGTCGTGAGCGACGCGCTGCTCAGCGAGGCGAACGAGATGTTTCGCCTGGTGACGAGTCTCGGTTACGGGACCGAACGAGCGCAACACCTCGCGCGCAGCTTCCTCGACCGGAAGCGCCCGGACGCGCGCAAGAAGTGATTCGCGCGCCCACCGTTTCGCTCGTCGTTCTTGGGCTTGCCGCGACGGTATTGCCCGCGCAAGGCGCAGACGAACCCGAGCGCCGCGCCCAGTTCTGTGCGGACGTCCTTCCCGTGCTCGAGCGAAGCGGTTGTTCGGCAGCCGCGTGCCACGGCGGTGCGACGGGGCAGGGTGGGTTCAAGCTGTCGCTCTTCGGTAGTGATCCCGACGCCGACTACCGGGCGATCGCCGAAGAGGCGCTCGGTCGCCGGATCGACGTCGCCGAACCGTCCGCGAGCCTCTTGTTGCGCAAGCCGACCAAGCGCTACGAGCACGGAGGCGGCCGCGTGCTGCAACGGGACGATCACGCGTACGAAGTGCTTCGTCAGTGGATCGCCGAAGGTGCGAATCCACCGGACGGGACGCGGCGTCCGTCGATCGACGACTTGCACCTTCGGTTGCAGTGCGCAGACGATGGAACGCTCGTCGCAAGCGCCCGCATCGAGGGACAAGAGCGCGCTGTCACTCGGCTCGCCCACGTGTTTACGTCGAACGATGCCGCGGTCGAAGTGCGTGATGTCGATGGCCAAACGACGGTGCGCGTCGTCGAACCCGGCGAGCATTGGGTCTTCGTGCGCTATCAGGGGGCAGTCGCACGTGCTCGAGTCGTTCGGCCATTCGAGTCGACGACGAAAGCGCCGGAACCGACCGCGAAGCAGCCGGATGCGACCGACACGTCGTCGCGTGCAGTCGCCCGCGTCGATGCTGCGTGGTCCTCATCGCTGGGTGAACTCGGTCTCGCTGCCGGTCCAAGGGCGGATGGCGCGACGTGGATGCGGCGCGTCGCTGCCGACCTCGCGCTTCGCACGCCGACGCAGGAAGAACTCGCGATCGCGAACGACCCGCAGCGTCGCCTCGAGTGGATCGATCAGGTCCTCCGGTCCGAGGTGTTTCGCGATGTGATGATCGACCTCTGGGTCCGAGCCTTCGATCTCGACTCGGAGACGGGGCTCCCCGACAACGCGGCGCGATCCGTGCGGACTCTGCGAACCGCGTTGCGAGCGAAAGCGAATCGCGTCGAGACGATACGCGACGTCGTCGAGGCGGTCTTGACGGACGCAACGCTCGCTCCGATCGTCGATCGCGCGCCCGACCCTCGAGATCGCGCGGAGTTCGTTTCGCGCTCGCTGCTGGGCATTGGCGTGGCGTGTGCCCGGTGTCACGATCATCCGAATGATCGTTGGAAGCGTCGCGAGCACCTCGAGTTCTCGGCATGCTTCGTCGACTCGGATCGCGGTTCGGGCCGACTCTACGATGGCTCACGGAATCCGGTCGAGCCTGGACTCCTGCCGCTCCGTGGCCCCGCGAAGACACCGGACCGTAAGAACTTGCGCGCGTCGGTGGTGCGCTTCGTGCTCGAAGACGGATTCGAGAACGCGTGTCGCTTGTGGTGCCATCGCGTCTTCGCGCGCCTCTTCGGACGTGGCTTGTTCGCGCCTGTCGATGATCAGCGCTTGACCAATCCCGCGCGCCTCGGATCCGTGCTCGACGTTCTCACGAGCGACATGATCGAGCACGGTGGTCGCCTCGATCGACCGTTCCGCGTGTTGGTTGCATCCGATCTCTATGCGCTGCGGAGTGACGACGAGGCGGTGGCACGCGACGAGGTCGCCTATTTCGCTCGGCGTGCCGTGCGGGTCCTCGATGCGCGTCAGCGACTCGAAGTTGCCGCAGGAGCCCTGGACCTGCCGAGGCCGCGTGCCGACGCGACGGGGTCGGCGCTGCGCGACGAACTCGAATCCCGAAGGGGGACCGCGATGTGGCGTCTCGTGACCGAACCCGGCAACTTCATCGACGTGTTGTTGCTGACGTCGGGGCTCGACATCGAAGGCGACGATCTCGACGCGAAGCGCGCACTCGCGGCACGTCTCTTCGTGCGTGTCCTCGGCCGCGAGCCGACGGACCGAGAACTCGTCCTGATCGAACCTTCCCTGACCGGAGATCTTCGCGATGGACTGCGTGAGATCGCGTTCGCGCTCCTCAATGGTCGTGAGTTCGGAGTCCTGAGATGACCTGTTCGCGTAGAGCCTTCGTGTCCGGGATCGCGCGTGGCGGCCTGTTCTGCACGCTTCCGTGGTGGCAGTTGGCTCGTGCCTCTCAGCAGAGCGGGCGCGATCGCGCGTTGATCTTCGTCTTTCTCGATGGTGGGCTCAGCCACATCGACACGTTCGATGGCAAGCCGGGTGCACCTGCCGACGTGCGGTCGGGGCTCGAGACACGCGAGACCAAAGTGCCTGGGATCTTCGTGTCCACCGAACTGTCCCGCATCGCGGGGCTCATGGACCGGTGTGCGCTCGTGCGCACGCTGACCTCGGGCGAGGGCAACCACGATCGTGCAGCGCGCTACCTGCTGACTGGACGGAAGCCGTCGCCCGTTCTCGAGTATCCGGGCCTAGGCGCGGTCCACGACGTGTTGCGAGAACGCACGTCGGCGCTGCCGGCATTCGTGTCGATTCCGGACACGCCGATCGGCGCGGGGGCAGGGTTCACGGGAGCCGAACACGCTGCATTCGAGACCGGTTCGTCCGTACTGCGACCCGGCGGGCGGGTGAATGGGCTCGTCGTGCCCGCCGAACGGCGCCGCGCGCTCGCGCTTGCCGACGCATTCGATCAGCAGGGTGCGCCGCCGTCCTCGCACGCCGAGCGCGCAGCCGCAGCACTACGCGATCGGGCACGCGCGATGACCGACGACACCGAAGTGCGAGCGGCGTTCTCGCTCGAGGAAGAACCACGACCAGCACGGGAGCGCTACGGGAATCACGATCTCGGTCGTGCGTGCCTGCTCGCGCGACGACTCGTCGAGCGTGGCACGCGGATCGTCCTCGTGCGCGATCGCGGCTGGGACATGCATGCGCAGATCGCACACCGGATGACCTACGGCTTCCCGGCGAAACTTCCGGGCCTCGATCTCGCGTTGTCCGCGCTGATCGAAGACCTCGACGAGCGCTCGCTCTCCGATCGCGTGTCGGTCGTGCTGGTCAGCGAATTCGGTCGAACTCCACGGGTCAACCCGTCGGGCGGTCGCGATCACTGGCCGCGCGTGCATTCGAGTCTCTGGTTCGGCGCGGGCGTTCGTCGTGGCATCGCGGTCGGCACGAGTGATCCGCGCGGGGAGGAGCCGATCGATCGCCCGGTATCACCGGGTGAGTTCCACGCGACCGTCGCGCAGTTGCTCGGATTGCCACTGGATGCGATCCTGCATTCGCCGGACGGACGACCGCATCGTCTCGTCGAACCCGGCGTGCAACCCGTTTCGGAGCTGCTCGTCTCGTGAGTACGTTGTTCTCGTTGGGCGCGATGGTCCTGACGGTTTGCATGAGCTCGGCCCTCGCACAGGTCGACGCGGCGCGAACGCGCGTGACGTGTGTCCTCGCGGAACCGCATGGTTGGATCGAATGCGCGGCAGGTGGTGTGTTTCGCGTGCAGCCCGCCAGTGACGGCCCGGACGGTGATCCGCATTGCGAGCGCATCGCGATCGACGGTCGGATGTTCGTCGGTGCAAGGCGCGCTGCCGGTTACCTCTTCGGCGGTGGCCTTCCGGGGAAGCGTGGGCGAGTCGTCTCCGTGGATCGTGCAGGGCGAACGGTCGCTTCGATCGACATCGCTCGGGATGTCGTCCTCGCCATCGCGGTGCACGCGACGACGTTTGCCATTGCGTGTGCCGACGGATCGGTACATGTCGGTTCGATCGACGCGAGCGGAGTGCCGCGTATCGATCGCGAGCTTGCGGGCCATCGCGGCGGTGCGTACGCGGTCGCGTTCGATGCGTCCGGCAGCACTCTCGTGAGCGGTGGCAAGGACGGCCTCGTGCGCGTCTACGACATCACAGGCTTGCACGTCGGCGATCCGAGCGACACGCGCTCGTCGCGCGTTCGATGCCTCGAACTCGATTCGCACACGAGTCCCGTGCTGCAAGTCTCGTTCTTGCCCGCTCTGGACGGAACGCGCACGACCGAGATCGCATCGTCGAGTCAAGACGGCGCTGTGCGCGTCCATTCGAAGACCGGTCGCCTGTTGCGGAGTTGGCTCGGGCTCGCGCGGGACGTGCGCGGTCTCGCGTCTTGGCGAGGCGATCTCGTGCTCGCAGCAGGTGATGGTCGAATCACCGTCCTCGATCGTGATTCCGAACAAGTTCGCACGCTCGGGCAACCTGGGGCGGCGTTGCTTTCCTTGACGATCGTCGTCGGCGCAGACGGCACAGAACGCGCGCTCTGCGCATCGCGCGCAGGCGTGCGTCGCTTCGTCCTCGCACCGTCCGAATCGAACGACACGCCTCGGCAGAAGCGCGAAGACTCTGGACGCGAGTCGCCAGAGACCCGACGCTGATCCGGACTCCGTCCTTCCCACAGAACGAACCGACCCGAGAACACGAGACCAACGAGATGCTGCACTTCGAGAGCCTGAACTGCGACTTCGATGGCCAACTGCTGCCAGGATTCCCGCGCCTCTTCCGCGCCAAGGTGCCGGGTGGATGGCTCGTGCTCCTCAAAGAAACGGTGACGCAGGAGATGTCCGGCGTCAGTTTCGTTCCCGATCCACAGCACACGTGGGACGGCAAGTCGATGCCCTGAAGTCCGGCCCGTACTGTGCCTGGCCCTGCCGTCGACGATCCCGTACGCTTCTCGGTTTCGGCACGCATCGCGTGCCATCGAAAGCGCAAGGAGCCGCCCTCATGTCCGTCGCCAAGGTCACCGAAATCATCGCCAGTTCTCCCCGCAGCTTCGAAGATGCCGTCGAATCCGGTGTCGAGCGTGCGTGCAAGACGCTCAAGGGCGTCAAGTCCGTCTGGGTCAAGGACCAGAACTGCGTCGTCGAGAACGGCAAGATCACGGAGTTCCGTGTGACGCTCAAGCTCGTCTTCGTGCTCGAGAACTGAACCAACCCGAAGGGTGTCCTCGTCGAGTCTCGAAGATGCGTGATGCCCAGAGAACAGCGTCATGAGCCGCGAAGCCGCGATCCTCGCGACGCTGATCGCCTACAAAGTCGCGCTGCTCGTCATCGGCTTTTGGGCCGAACGCAGGACGAAGGACGGCGATGACTTCGTGCTCGCCGGCCGCCGCATGGGGCCGGTCGTCGCCGCGCTCAGTGCTTCGGCGAGCTCGTCGTCGGCATGGACGCTGCTCGGTGTCAGTGGGCTCGCGTTCACGAAGGGATTGTCGGCGCTGTGGGTCTTCCCTGGTTGTGTCGGTGGGTTCTGCATCAACTGGTTCGTCCTCGCCCGGCCGCTGCGCGCGCACGCGCACGCGCACTCCGCGCTGACCGTCACCGATGTCATCGCCGGGCCACGCGCGCGCCCCGGCGCGCCTGCGATCCGCATCGTCGCGTCGGTCCTCGTGCTCGTTTCGCTGCTCACCTACGTCGCGTCCCAGTTCCTCGGCGCCGGGAACAACCTGTCGGAGACCTTCCAAGGTTGGAACGTCGATGACAAGGCGAGCATCGTCGTCGGCGCCGCGATCGTCGTCGCGTACACGTTGCTCGGCGGCTTCTGGGCGGTCAGTGTGACGGACACGCTGCAAGGGTTCGTCATGGCTGCGACGGCGATCGTGTTGCCGATCGCGGCGGTGCTCGAACTCGGAGTGGGGG
The DNA here is from genome assembly GCA_020426005.1 of Planctomycetota bacterium. GTDB lineage: Bacteria > Planctomycetota > UBA1135 > UBA1135 > JACKHW01. The sequence goes on from JAGQQW010000046.1 coordinate 7,034, forward strand.
GCTTCGTCGATGGGATCGCGAAGGTCGACGTGCCCGGCTTCCAGAGCGTGTTCGGCAATCTCGAGTTCTCGCTCGGCATCGGCTTCGTGCTCGGTTTGCTCGGGATCGGTCTCGGCTATCCGGGACAGCCGCACGTCGTCAATCGCTTCATGGCGATGCGACTCGGCGAGCGCGAACTGCGCACCGGGCGCATCGTCGCGATCGGGTGGGCCGTCGTCGTCTACGCTGGCATGCTCGTCTTGGGGCTCGCTGCGCGTGTTCTCTATCCCGAAGCGGAGGGGGAGAAGGCGTTCTTGACGGTCGCGAACGGGCTCTTTCCTCCCGTCGTCGCGGGCATCATGGTCGCCGCGGTGCTCTCGGCCGTGATGTCGACGACCGACAGTCAACTCCTCGTCGCAGGCTCGACGGTCACGCACGACCTCGGACTCGGGAACCGCACGCAGCGCAGTTTGCTGATCAGTTCTCGGATCGTGATCCTCGTGATGAGCGTGTGCGCGGTCGCGTTCGTCCTCCTGACGAAGGATCGCACGATCTTCAGCCTCGTACTGTTCGCGTGGTCGTCGCTCGGCGCGGCGTTCGGACCGCTGCTCCTCGTCATCGTGTTACGAGGACCCGTCAAGATCGGGCCGACGCTGCTCGCGATGGTCGCCGGTTGGGGGCTCAGCGTCGGCTTCTACTACGCGCGCAGCAGCCTCGACATCGGCACGTGGTCGCCCGTTTGCGAACGCGTTCTACCCTTCGCCGTCGCGCTCGCGATCGCTCTCTGCGGCGTCAGTCGCGGTGGGGTGAGGCGTGCTGGTGGGGCGCCGGCTGTCGGCGCGCGGTAGGAAGATCGCGATTCCCGCGCCGCATGCCGCGAACGCGGTCATCGCCCAGAACGCGCCTCCGCCGTGCGCACGGAAGAGCGGACCCGAGATCGCGATCGCGAGCCCCGGTCCGAGTCCAGCGCCGATCGTCGCGAGCAATGTCTGCGCGGTCACGACGCGTTCGGGAGCGACCTGTTTTTGGATCCACCGCATCGTCGCGAGGTGGGTCGACGCGAACGACCCAGCGTGGAGCCACTGCACCGCGACGAGCGAGATCGCGTCGGTCCGGGTTGCCACGATCGACCATCGCACCATGGCTGCGAGCGCGCCGACGTAGAGCAGGATCTTGGGACGCACGGTCAGAATGCGCGCGGCGAAGAAGAAGAACGCGATCTCGGCGAGCACCCCTTCGGCCCACAACACACCGATGAAGTCACGGCTGTGCCCGGCGCGTTCCCACCAGATCGAGCCGAACGCGTAGTAGCACCCGTGACTACCCTGGATGAGCGCGTTGGCGACGAACAGCACGACGAGCTCGCGGCGCCGGAGGAGTTTCCAGAACGTCCCCTTTGGCGCGCGCGCGACTCCGGTCGACGGTGGGTGCGGAAGTACGATTGTCGACAGCGCAGCGATGCCCGTCATCGCACACCACAGCACGAGGATCCACTCGGGACTCCGACCTTCGAGGAACGCGCCTGCCGCGAGCGCCACCACCAAGAACGACGAGCTTGCCCAGATGCGCAACCCCGCGTAATCGGTGCGTCCGCCGAGCCCCTGGTGGTGCTGCACCGTGCGCACGACGATGCCGTCGACGAGGGGGATGACGGGCATGAACGCGACGTTCGCGAGCAGCGTGAACGCGAACACGAACGCGAACGCGATCGACGGGCCGCCTGTGCTCCGCAGATCGAAGAAGAGGAGAGCGGTGAGCACCGTCGCGAGGATCGCGAAGAACCGCACGATCTGCCGATGTCGTCCGCCGCGATCCGCGCGATTGCCGACGTACGGCGTGAATGCAGCGCGCACCCACGTCGTGACCGTCATGACGAGTGAGATCTGCGTTTCGCTCAGCCCACGGCCTTCGAGCCACAGTCCGAGATAGGGCACGGTGATGCCGAGCACGGCAAAGGTGCCGGCGAACGCGATTCCGAGACGATGTCGCGCGAACTCGTGGGTCAAAGCGGCTCCGTGCGCAGACCATGCCCGCGAGCCGCGCGCGGAACAAGGCGTGTTCTGACGCAGACCGATCTACTTGGGCGCGGGATCCGGCGCGCTGTCGTGACCGCGCGCGGCTCGCTTCGTCTCGGCAAGCGCGTGGACGACCTTCGCGAGATGTTCACGCGATGTCGTCGCACTGTAGGCCTTGCCGATCGGCTCTGCCTCGACGTGGAGTCGCCAACTCAGCTTGTAGTCGTGCCGGCCTTCCAGTGTCGTCGTGTTGGCCAGGTCGAACGGCTCGGACTCGAACCCGAGGAAGGAGACGAGGACGCAGCGCGTGCCTCGCACGCGGAGTTCATAGAAGCCGCCCCACGACGACGCCCAGAACATCCAAACAGGCCCGAGCCACGCCGTCAGCGCGAGGGTCGCGCAGAGCTTCTTCGAGTGCCCGCGACGCCACGTCTGGCGAAACACCTCGAGACCGAGCAGGAGGAACAGCCCACCGAACAGAGCGAGCACGAACCAAGTGCCGTTGCGATTCCCGAGCAGATAGATCGTTCCGTCCACGCTCCCGGCTTCATCGACCATTCGCTCGCGGTCGCTGTGCGAAGCCCGGGTACTCCTCTGCAAACCACGCCCTCAGCGCGACTTCGTCGTCGCCGGCTTCGATGCGCGTGCGCAGCCCTTGGACGAGATTCTCGAGGAACCAGAGGTTGTGCAGCGATTGGAGGATCGCGGCGTTCATTTCGCGCGCGAGCGCGAGATGGCGCACGTAGGCGCGTGTGTAGCGCGAACAGCATGGGCAGCCGCAGGTCTCGTCGATCGGCCGGAAGTCCTCGCGGAACGTCGCGTTCCGCATGTTGAAGAACCCGCTGCGCACGTAGACGCGATTGTTGCGTCCGTGACGGGTCGGCGTCACGCAGTCGAACATGTCGATGCCGCGCAACACGCCTTCGAACAGGTCGTCGGGTTCGCCGACGCCCATGAGGTAGCGAATCTTCGCTTCGGGCAATCGCGGCGTGGATGCCTCGATCGCGATGTCCATCTGTTCTTTCGTCTCGCCGACCGAGACGCCACCGACCGCGTAGCCGTCGAAGTCCATCGCGACGAGTGCGTCCGCGACCTCGCTCCGCTTGGTGACGTCCCAGCCGCCTTGCACGATCCCGAAGAGTGCCTGCCCCGACGCGGAAAGGCCGCCGCGTTCGTCGTGAAGAGCCCTCGCGCGTTCGGCCCAGAGGACCGTGCGGCGACACGCGTCCGCGAGTTCGGTGCCGGTGGCGCCTGCCGGCGGGCACTCGTCGAGCACCATCGCGATGTCCGAACCGAGCAAGCTCTGGATGCGCAGTGCTTCGCGCGGCGTGAGTTCGAGGGCCGCACCCGCGTCGGTTCCCGCGAACACGACGCCGTCGTCCGAGACGCGACGCTTTCCAGCGAGCGAGAAGACTTGGTACCCACCCGAGTCGGTGAGGATCGGTCCGTCCCAGGCCATGAAGCGATGCAGGCCGCCCGCCGCTGCGATGAGTTCGGCTCCGGGTCGTAGCGCGAGGTGGTACGTGTTGCCGAGAACGAGTTCGACACCGGCCGATCGCGCTTGTTCTGGAAGCAGCCCCTTGAGGGCACCGACGGTGGCGCAGGGTGCGAAGCACGGAGTCTCGAACGATCCGTGCGGAGTCGTGAATCGACCTCGGCGTGGCCCGTCGATCGTGCTGGACCTGATCAGTTGGAACGGTTCGTTCATGGATGTCTTCGCGATCAGAGGTCGCGCAGCTGCGTGATCGTCGCGCCCGGGAAGTAGTGCTGCAGGATCGCGGAGAAGGACCAACCCGCACGCGCGTAGCCGCGCGCTCCGTACTGGCACAGCCCGACCCCGTGTCCGAATCCGCGTCCGCGTACTTCGATGTCGTCGCCGCGATCCGAGATCGAGTCGATCCATCGACTCGGTAGGGGACGCAGTCGTGACAAGGACGAGGCCGGCACGATCACCGACCCGTGCGGACCCGTGACCCGTATCTTCTCGAGGTCGCCGCGATCATCGTCCGCGAAGAGTTCGAACCTCAGCGAACCCGAGCGACCACAACCGAGTTCGGCGAACGCGCCTCGTTCGATCCGGCGGCTCCATCGATAGAGCGGCGAGTCGCTGCACGCTTCGCACACGACCCCGCGAAACGGCGCGCGAGGAACGTCTCGGAAGAACGCGTACCCGTCGCGCGTGCGGCCACCACACGTCGATGCGTAGTAACTTCGCAGCACGTTGCCGTCGTACGCGAGGACCAGGCCTGTCGTCGCGCGCACGGCTTCGATCAGCGGTGGGGAGGCATCGACGCCGCGGTACACCTGATCGCGTTCGTCGTCGAAGACGTCGAAGTCCTGACTGTCCTGACGCCGCGCGCGCGCGGTCAGTGCGAAGCCACGCGCCGCGATCGCTTGTGCGGCGAGTGCTGCAGGAGGGAACGACGAACCCATCTCTGCGGCGAGGACACCGGTGACGTAGAGCTCGAGCGGCGCGTGCAAGACACACCGCAGCGAGCCGTCATCGGCCGCATGTGCCGTGAGCCGTCCGAAGTGCTGCCGCGTGCTGCTCGCTGTCCGTGCCGCTCCCGTCGTCCACGTCGCCGGTCCGAGCCACGTGATGTCGACGTGGCCGTCATCCAACACGAAGGCCGGTTCCGACGTCGCGTCGCTCTGTCGTTCGTCGCGGAGCGGGATGACGAGGAGCCCCTTGGCTTGGGTGCGGACTTCGATGGCGTCGACGATTCCCACGTTGCCGATGCGTGGGCATCGGAGGTCCTGCGCACGAATGCGGATCGAGTTCTCGGGAGTCGCGATCAGGACGCGAATCACCTCGCTCGTCGCGGCTGCGGTCGGGGCGCCACGAAACACACAGCGCGAGAGCACGCCGAGGACGAGCACGAATCCCGCGAACACGAGCACGCGCTTGCTGCGTGACTTCGGCAGCGACGGGAGCTGCCAACCGAGGACGGTGGGACTCATTCGTTCTCGAACGGCAGCCTTCGTTGGACCGCGCCCGCCTCGCCTGCATCGCGTGCGAGCGTTGCCGGTGGTGTGCGCCCGAGGTGCTGCCACGCGCGAATCGTCGCGACGCGGCCGCGTGGCGTGCGGGAGAGGAAGCCGAGTTGCATGAGATATGGCTCGAAGACGCTCTCGAGCGTGTCTTCCTCTTCTCCGATGCATGCCGCCAAGGTCTTGATGCCGACCGGTTCGCCATTGCGGTCGACGAGCGCCTCGAGGATGGCGCGGTCGACGTCCTCGAGACCGAGCGCGTCGACACCGAGCCGTTCGAGGCCCTCTCGTGCGATGTCGAGATCGATCGCGCCGCGCTCGCGGACCTGGGCAAGGTCGCGCACGCGTCGTTGCAGGCGCAACGCGATGCGCGGTACGCCGCGCGAACGACGTGCGATCTCTCCGGCGGCATCCGCCTCGATCGGGAACTCGAGCAAGGTCGCGGCGCGTTCGAGGATCGCGACCAGTTCTTCGACGGGATACGGGAGAAGGCGTTCGACGATGCCGAACCGACTCCGGAACGGCGCCGCGAGAAGGCCCTCGCGCGTCGTCGCGCCGATCAGCGTGAACGGAGCGAGATGGATGCGCAGCGTGCGGGCGGCCGGTCCCTGATCGAGCGTGATGTCGATCGCCTGGTCTTCCATCGCCGAATAGAGGAACTCCTCGACGGCCCGCGGCAACCGATGGATCTCGTCGAGGAAGAGCACGTCCCCGCGCTCGAGTCGCGAAAGCGTGCCGGCGAGGTCCTTCGGAGAGGCGAGGGCGGGGCCCGAACTCACGACGATCTCGCTGCCCATCTCGGCGGCAATCAAGAACGCGAGGGTCGTCTTCCCGAGGCCGGGCGGGCCACAGAAGAGCAGGTGGTCGAGTGGTTCGTCCCGTGATCGCGCCGCGCCGATCGCGATCGCGAGGTTCTCGCGCAAGCGCGCCTGCCCGACGAACTCGCCGAGCCGTCGAGGCCGAAGCGCGCGGTCGAACTCGCGCTCGCCGTCATTCTTGGCCGCTGCCCCCGTCCACTCCCTCGCTTCCATGTCTCGGGTTGTAGAGCGAGATGCGCTGCGTCGCCAGCGCCGCGCCAGGCCAGCACCCCTCGTCGACGGGGCCCGCTTCCGCGCGTGCGGCATCGCTCGCTCTCGCGGGAGGTGCCGCTCGCCGATTCGTGTCCGTGCAGACCGGTTTCGAGCCATGCGTGCGACCGAACTGGCCGGACAGCACCGCTTTGCGCATCGTAAACTCTTGTACCGTGCAGGTCTGGAGTTCGGAGACCCTGCGCCGACGCCTCGGAACCAGCGCGATCCGCGCTCGTCGTCACGCTCGGAACGCGACTTGCAGTCCTACGGTGTCGGTCCGGGTCGACCCGAAGCCCTCGAGGGTCCACCGGTCCTTGTCCGTTCTACCCACCTCCGAAGTCGACATCCGTGCGGCAGTTCCGGAGAAAAAGCTCTGCTTCGATCTGTTTCCGTCGGGGACGTCCCTCCCGTAGGATTGGCGCCTCGCTGGATCAGCCCCCCGGAGCGGCGCCGTGTCGGAGTAAAGCTCTGCTGCCCGTATCCCCTTCGAATCCGTTGCACATAAGGACGCGTTTCATGTTTCGAGCCTTGCGATCAGCCCTTGGACGTCCTTCCACGCTGGCTTCGCTCTCGATCTTCGTCGCCGGTCTCGTACCGCTCACGCTCGTGAGCTGCGGTGGCGGCCAGGCCGGGGATCCCAACAACCGTGGGGCCTTCCGGCTCGCGCTCGCGACGACCGGCGTCGGGCAGATCTATCCGTACCGGATCGCGGTCGCCGACGATCAGGGCGATCCGACCAACGAGATCCTCGACATCCTCGAGATCAAGGACTTCCGCGACAACTCGACGGCGAAGAACAGCGTGCTGCCCGTCGCGACGTGGCCCACGTCGGCGCAGTTGCCCGGGGGCAATCCGGGCAATCAGTACCTGTTGCTGCGGTTCACGCACGATCTGGATGCGACGTCGATCCTCAGCGATCTGCCCGCCAATCAGGGGAACTCCGGGCTCGTCGGTTCGATCCAGGTCCTCGAATACGATCCGTTGACCGAGACGCAGCGCTACGTCACGGGTCGTGCGTTCGTCGGTGGCTACACCTACTACGACGATCCGGCGACGCCGAACCTCGACCTCAAGCTCACGAAGGCCGTCGAGGCGGACAAGGACGGGAACGTCACGGTCGTCGACTCGCGCGCCAACGGCTTCCCGCTCGGGTTCACGCACGACGAGGATCTGGTCGCGGCCAACAGCTTCGTCTTCGTTCCGGACGCGACGGCGGGCCTGACGAGCTTCGAGACCTTCCCTGCGGGCAAGGTGGTTCGCGTCATCGCGACGAACGCGGTGCGTGACTATCGCAAGAAGTCGCTCGTCGAGGAGATCTGCACCGCGACCGTAGTCGGGCCGGACACGATCGCCCCCGAGATCCTCGGCTACTCGAGCGGCAACCTCTCGATTTCGCCGGGCAACGGCGCGATCGGAGTCGATCCGACGACCTACATCGAACTCAACTTCAGCAAGCCCGTGCAGCCGCGCGACGTGGGGCAGCTCTTCGACACGACCGACCTGACTCCGGATCTCCGTGGTGTCGGGATCGACGTGCAGATCGCGAGCTCGACCGTCAAGGTCAACTACTACGCGGATCCGCGCACGGCAGGCGACTTCTGCAACTACATCGTGCGGCCGTCGTACAGCTTCCAGGGCAATCAGAGCGTCACGGTGACCGTCAACCCGACGATCACCGGCCTCGCCAACGTCAAGGTCGGCACGCGCGTGCAGACGTCGTTCACCACGGGCGAAGGCCCGGGGCTCGTCCGTGCTCCGGTCGCTCCCGAAGCGATCTACGTCGGTCGCGGTGGGTCGTCGCCGGGGATCTCGGTTCTCGACCTCAACGGGTTCGGTCAGGGCACCGGTGATTTCGCGAAGTACAGCGATTCGAACTACAACCTGGGCTTCAAGCGCAATCCCAACCTCGGGCAGCCCGGGGTCTTCCCGCCGCTCGGTCCCGGCTCGACGAACCTCGACGCGGGTAGCCTCGGGGCGCTGACCCTTACGGTCGATTCGCGCCTGTCGACGCTGCTCGTCGACGAGCGGACCGTGTCGAGGGTCGCGGACGTGCAGCTCGGGCACCCGCTCGACAAGGTGTTCAACAACGAGAACATCAACGTGCACGCGGGACGGCAGAGTCAGACCAATCCGCTCACGGGTTCGACGCAGAAGGCGTGGGGCAACAACATCACGGCGCCGCCGATTCCCAACCCGCCGAAGTTCGCGTTCCCGCCGCCGAACCCGTCGCGTGGGATCTGGGGCATCGAACCGACGACGAGCACGGGCTCGACCGGCACGGCCGTGCCTCCCTGCGTCACGACCTCCGCGCAGAACAAGCTCGTGATCGGGAACCCGTTCTCGCAGAACCAGGGTGCGATCGGCGTCTTCTGGACGTCGTTCCCCGGCTTCTTCTACGGCCCCAATCCGAGTCCCGGGTCGCCGCAGCCGCCGGTCGGCTACTGCCCGTACTACTCGCGTCAGCAGATCGGACACTTCACCTACGCGCTCGATCGCGAGAAGAAGCAAGTGCTCGTGCTCAACTCGAACCGCATGACGGTGCTCGACACGTTGCGCTTGCCCGATCCGTACGCGATGGCGGTTTCGCCGAACCTCAAGCGACTCGCGGTGTCGAACTACGCGTCGGGCACGGTCAGTCTGATCGACATCGACCCGGCGTCGCCGACGTTCCACACCGTCGTGACGACGACACCCGTCGATCGCGGTCCCTCGGCCATGGCGTGGCAACCCGAAGGTGAGGACCTCCTCGTCGCCTGCACGCTCGGCAACTCGGTCGCGATCCTGCGTGGTTCTGATGGTGGATTGCGCAAGACCGTCGGCGGCCTGCTCAATCGCCCCATCGATGTCGTGGTCACGTCGCGTCAGGTCGCAACGGGATGGTCGACCGGGATCTACTTCGCCTACGTGCTCAACTCGAACGGCACGATCGCCATCTTCGAGTCGGGTCCGAACGGCGTGAACGGTATCGGCTTCGACGACATGGTCGGCGTGCCGCAATCGACCTTCCCGCGCGCGACGACGATGCAGCCCGACATCGCGAGCTTCAACTCGGCCGTCTACATCGCGCACAAGGACGACAAGGGACTCGGTCAGATCTCGCACCTCGAGCTCACGTCGAGCACCGTGGGCGCACTGCCGATCAGCCCGAACTCGGGTGGCTTCATCCTTCCGCCGACGTTCCGTCAGCGCGAATGGACGGTCACGGGTCGTCTCGGTGGCGACTCGCCGACCACGACCATTCGGGACCGATTGTCCGGGGATGCGCCGGTCGACTTCGCGCTCGACGAAATGCAGAACGTCGGCACCTGGCCCGAGATCGTCAGCAATCAGAACTCCAACCTGATCTATGCCGACCACTCGGGGAAGGGGCACATCCGCATCAATCCTGCCAACGGTCAGCCCGTGATCGCGGTCACGTCGCGCTACATCTTCGTCGCGCTGCAGGACACGGGCTTCCTCGACGTGCTCGAGCTCGATTCGGGCCGCGTGATCTCCCGCATCCCGGTGCCGGGCATCGCGACGGTTTCCTCCTATTGGAAGATGTGAGCAAGAGGGGAACGACATCATGAACGTGCATCACAATCGAACGCGTCGCCTGCTCGGCGCGGCTGTCGTCGCGCTTCCCTTCGCGCTCGCCGCTTGTGGCGGCGGTACCAAGGGAGATCCGAACAATCCTGGACCGTTCCAGGTCCAGGTCGTCACGAACGGGTTCGGCCAGGTCTTCCCGTATCGCATCACCGAACTCGATGCGTTCGGCGTGCCCGGTACGAAGACGGTCGATGTCACGGACAAGACCGTGCTCGAGGCCAACATGACGTCGACCAACGGCGTGCTGCCTCCTGCCGTCTTCGGTACGACCGCACAGCTACCGGGTGGCAATCCCGGGAATCAGTACTTGCTGGTCAAGTTCACGCACGAGTTGGACGTCGAGACCGTGCTCTCGTCGCTCGTCGCCGATCAGCAGAACTCGGGCCTCACCGGCGCGATCTCGATTCTCCAATACGATCCCGCGACCGAAGAGCAGAAGTTCGTGAAGGGACGAGCCTACGTCGGGGGATACGCGTTCCTCGACGATCCGTCGACACCGCAGCTCGACCTCAAGTTGACGAAGGTCGTCGCCGCCGACAAGGACGGCAACGTGTCGATCGTCGATTCGCGCGGCAACGGCTTCCCACTCGGTTTCACCGGGGACGAGGATCTCGTCACGCCGAAGAGCTTCGTCTTCGTACCTGATGACGACAACGTGCTCACGACGTTCGAGACCTTCCCGACGGGCAAGGTCATTCGCTTGCGCGTGACCTCGGCGGTGCGCGACTTCCGCGGCAAGATCGTGCGCGAGGAAGTCGGCACGGCCACGACGGTCGGGACCGACTCGGTTCCGCCGCGTGTCCTCGGCTATACGACGACCCCCGCGATCGAACCCGGCAACGGACAGCTCGGCGTCGATCCGACGACGACGATTCGCGTCACGTTCTCGAAGCCGGTCCAGCCGCGCGACGTCGGTGAGTTCTTCAACGCGTCGCTGCTCACGCCCGCGCTGCGTGGTCTGATCCTCAACGTCACGATCGCCGACGTCACCTTCCCGGTCGGGTACTACGCCGACCCGCTCAGCATGTCGGACTTCATGACGTACACCGTGCGTCCGTCCTATGCGCTGCCCGGCGACGCCAACGTGCAGTTCGGCGTCAACAACTCGATCAACAGTCTGCCCGGCGTCGCGCTTGCGTCGCCGCTCACGACGACGTTCCGCACCGGCAAGGGTCCCGGGATCATCAATGCTCCGGTTGCCCCGGAAGCGATCTACGTCGGTCGTCGTGGCACCAATGCGAGCCTCAGCGTCATCGACCTGAACGGCTTCGGGCAGGGCACTGGCGATATCGGGGATACCTATCCATCGAACTGGAAGAACAACCCGAACCTGCGCGCCAACGACAACGTGTATCCGCCGTTGCGTCCGGGCCGGACGAATCTCGACGCGGGCGGCGAAGGTTTCCTCGCTCTGGTTCGGGACACCAACCTGAGTTCGCGCCTGATCGACGACTCGATCGTCAGCGGCGTCGACGAGATCCACATCGGGCAGCCGCTCGACAAGATCTACAACAACGAGAACATCAACCCGAATACGACGCGCGCGAATCAGGTCAACCCGACGACGGGTGTCAACCAGAACGCGTGGGGCAACTCGATCAGCATCGCGCCGCATCCGAATCCGCCGCGCCTCGTGTATCCGGTGCAGAACGCTGCGCAGGGCATCTTCGGTGAAGAGCCGTCGACGCAGACCTCGACGGCGCAGCCCGGTGTGCCGCCCGGTGTCGTGCTGACGTTCCATCCGCCGGTCGGCCCGTGCCGCAACACGCCGCACAACCTGCTCGTCAACGGGGATCCGTTCTCGACGGACCCGACGAAGCTCGGCATCTATGGCGGGATCGAGATGGGGATCTTCTTCGGTCCCCAGCCGCCGCCGCCGACTCCGCAGCCGCCGACCCCGTTCTGCCTCTACCAGTCGCGTCAACAGATCGGGCACTTCCTTTACGTGCTCGACCGCGAGAAGAAGCAGGTCCTGTGCGTCAACAGCAACCGCATGACGGTGCTCGAGACGTTGCGGTTCTCCGATCCGGTCGAGATCGCGATGTCGCCGAACCTCACGCGACTCGCCGTGTCGAACTTCAGCTCCAACACCGTGACGTTCGTCGATACGGATCCGGCATCGCAGACCTTCAACACGATCATTGCCGAGACGAAGGTCGGGGAAGGCCCCGGTCCGATGGCGTGGCAGCCCGAGGGCGAAGAACTGCTCGTCGTGAACGTGACCGAGAACTCGATCACGCTCCTCGGCGGTGGGGACCTGAAGGAGCGCAAGAGTGTCAGCGGGTTCATCAACAACCCCGTCGATATCTGCGTGACGCCGCGTCAGTCGGGCTTCGGTTGGCAGACGGGCATCTACTTCGCCTACATCCTCAACGCCAATGGCTCGGTCGCGATCTTCGAGTCCGGACCCGATGGCGTGAACGGGATCGGTTACGACAACGTGGTCGGGATTCCGGAAGGCGCTTCGTTCCGACGTGCACGCAAGCTCATGCCCGACGTCAAGAGCTTCAACTCGGCGGTCTGGGTCGCGCACTCGGATTCGTCCGGGCTCGGTCAGGTTTCGCACCTCGAACTCACGTCGAGCTTCATCGGTGTCTTGCCGATCAGTCCGAACTCCGGTGGATTCATCCTGCCGCCGACGTTCCGTCAGCGGGAATGGACCGTCAACGGTCGCATCGGTGGTACGACGCAACAGTCGCGCTTGTCGGGCAACACGCCGGTCGATCTCGCTGTGGACGATTGCTACAACTTCGGCGCTGCCGGGGACCTCGTCAGCAATCAGATCAGTAACCTGCGGTACGCGCCGCACTCCGGCAAGGGCATGATCAAGGGTGGAGCCACGGCATCGTTCCCGCGCCTGCTCTTCGTGGCGTGTGGCGATTCGGGCACGGTCGATGCATTCGAGATCGACACGGGCAACCTCGTCAAGACGATCGAGGTGCCGGGCGTCGCGACGCTGTCCCACTACTGGCGTCAGTGAGTCGGAGTCGCGCTCCCCGCATCGAACGCCTTCCCGAGAAGGATCTCCTCGAGCTGCGCCTGAGCGATCTGCCCGTGCAGATCGACGGTACGTGGCTCGAAGAGCAGATCGAGCGCGTCCTCGACGAGGTCGCTGCACGCGGGTTGCGACTCCGTCCGCACTTCTGGCTTTCGGACGAGTGGTTCTCTCCCGGTGGCGTTCCTGGGGTCGCGATCCCGTTCTACCTCTCGCATCCGCGTCTCAAGGCGCTCGAGCGCAAGATGATGCTCGAGGTCGAAGGCGGAACCCCGCGCGAGTGTCGTCGCATCCTGCGGCATGAGATCGGGCATGCCGTGCAGCATGCGTTCCGGCTCCATCGGCGGCGCAAGTGGCAGCAGTGCTTCGGCCTCTCGTCGAAGCCGTATCCCGACCATTACTTGCCCAACCCGTCGAGCCGACGCTTCGTGCTGTACCTCGATGCGTGGTATGCGCAGAGTCATCCGGACGAGGACTTCGCCGAGACGTTCGCCGTCTGGCTCGACCCGAAATCCGCGTGGCGGAAGAACTATCGTGAGTGGCCGGCGATCGACAAGCTCCACTACGTCGACGAGCTGATGAGCGAACTCGCCGGACGTGCAGCGCCCGTGCGCAGCAAAGCGCGGCCGGATTCACTGTCGAGGCTCAAGACGACGCTCGGGGAGCACTATCGGCGCAAGCGGGAACGCTATTCGGTCGGCTTCTCCGACATCTATGACAGGGACCTGCGACGCCTCTTCGACTCGACGTCCAAGAAGCACATGCCTGCCGCCGTGTTCCTCGAACGACGGCGGAAGGAGATTCGGGAGTTGGTCGGCCACTGGGCTGCCAAGGAGGCGATCGCGATCGATCACGTGCTCAAGGACATGATCGGTCGTTGTCGCGAACTCGGTTTGCGAGTCCGCGGCAGTGAGCGCAACGTCATGCTCGACTTCGCGATCTTGCTGACGGTCCATTCGATGCGCCGCGTCTATCGTGGACGCTCGTGGCAACAACAGTTGTGACCATCATGAGGGCTCACGCATGAAGCGGCGGCGCATTCTCCTGCTCGTGCATGCGGACCTCGTGCCGCCGCACGATCTGTCGGGGCTCGACGAAGCGTCGATCTCGCCGTTCAAGACGGAGTATGACGTCCGGCATGGCCTCGAGCAGCTCGGTCACGAAGTCGAAGTGCTCGGTCTCCGTGACGAACTCGCCCCGCTACGACGAGCCATCCGAGCGTTCGAGCCACACGTCGCCTTCAACTTGATCGAAGAGTTCCGCGGCGAGCCGCTCTGGGATCATGCCGTCGTCAGCTATCTGCAGCTGTCGGGTGTTCCGGTGACCGGTTGTGGGCCGCGAGGTTTGATCCTGTCGCGCGACAAGGCGTTGTCGAAGAAGATTGTCCACTACCATCGCGTGCCCGTGCCGCACTTCGCGGTGTTCCCGATCCGCAAGCGTGTGAAGCGTCCCGCCAAGCTCGCGTTCCCGGTGATCGTCAAGTCGCTCGTCGACGATGCATCCGTTGGTATCGCGCAGGCGTCGATCGTCTACAACGACGAGAAGCTCGAGGAGCGTGTGCGCTTCGTGCACGAGAACAACGCGAGTGACGCGATCGCCGAGCAGTTCATCGAAGGGCGCGAGATCTACGTCGGGCTTCTCGGCAACGAGCGTCTGACGGTCTTTCCGCCGCTCGAGCTCGATCTGAGTGGGTTGCCTCAAGACGCGGCGCGCATCGCGACGGAGAAGGTCAAGTTCGATCTGGCGTATCAGGATCGCCACGACATCCGTATTCGACGTGCGAAGAACCTCTCGGATGCGCAGCGAGCACTGCTCGAGCGCCTCGCACGCCGCATCTACAAGTTGCTCGATCTCAAGGGGTATGCGCGTGTCGATTTCCGGATCGACGAGCACGGCAAGCCGTGGTTCCTCGAAGCGAATCCCAACCCGGATATCGCCCATGACGAAGAGTTCGCGACGGCTGCGTCGATCAGCGGCATCTCCTACGAGGCTCTGCTCTCGAAGATCGTCAGTCTTGCCCTACGCTGACAGCGTGACCGAGAAACCGCGATTCGACGAAGTGGGGCCGAATGCGAACGCCGTGCGCGCGATGTTCGCCGACGTTGCGCCTCGATACGATCGCATGAACCGGACGCTGAGTGCCGGCGTCGACGTGCTCTGGCGACGTCACACCGTGCGTCGCGTCCTGGCGGGGCAAGACCGCAGAGTTCGTGTCTTGGACGTGTGCAGCGGAACCGGGGATCTGGCGCTCGCACTGGCTCGCGCAGGCTGCGATGTCGTGGGCACCGACTTCTGCGCAGAAATGCTCGAACGCGCGAGGACCAAGCGCCGCGCAGCCACGAACGGCGTGCGTTTCCTCGCCGCGGACACGCAACGACTTCCGTTCGAGGACGGGGAGTTCGATGTCGCGACCGTGGCGTTCGGGATCCGCAACGTGCACGATCCGCGAGCCGGGCTCGCCGACATGTGCCGCGTCGTGAAACCGGGCGGGCGCGTCTTCGTGCTGGAGTTCAGCAAGCCGAAGGCGCCGCTCGTCGGACCCGCCTACCTCTGGTACTTCCGCAAGGTGCTGCCACGACTCGGTCGCATGCTCGCGCCAGCGACGCGTCGCCACGAAGCGTACGACTACCTACCCGAGAGCGTGCTGCGCTTCCCGGAACGCGAGGAGTTCGTGCGCCTCATGAAGGACGCCGGCCTCGAGGACGCGCGATTCGAGCCGCTGACGTTCGGGATCGCATCGCTCTACGAAGGGCGAAAACCAAACGGCTGACGGAACGCGGGACACGAGAGAGCGCGCTGCTAAGCTCCCGACGTATGGCCGCACCGCATCCGGAGAAAGAACTCGCTCGCCTCGAGAAGCTCATGCGCTCTCCGTCGCGGCCGCGTGTCGTCGTGTTGCAAGGGCCGGGGCAGTGGTTCGTGGGACGCGGTCTCGGCGTCGTTCGCGAGGTGTTCGAGAAGGACGGCGACTTCACGGATTTCGACGGTCAAGAATCGAGCGTCGCCACTGCCGAAGCGGGCCACTTCCTCGTCGACCTGCGGACGCGCAGTCTCTTCGGTGGCACCAAGATCGTGATTCTCCGCAACGGCGAGCGATGGCTGCGCGTGCACCAGAAGGCGTTGGCCGACACGGTCGATCGCATCGCCAAGGAGAACGTGCTCGTCATCGTCGTGCACAAGCTCGATGGGCGAAGCGCGCTGAGCAAGCGTATCAAGGCGGCGGGGGCGACCTTCGAGTTTCGACAACTCTACGACAAGCCGTTCGGGGATCGCGGTAGTCCCGAGTCCGCGGAGCTCGTGCAGTGGGTACGGCAGCGTGCAGCGCTGCACGGTTTGCGACTCGAGCCGGCTTCCGCCCTGTTCATGTGCGAAGTCGTGGGTTCGGACCCCGCGGTTCTCGACGGAGAACTCACGCGTCTCGCGCCGTTGCTCGGCAAGGAGACCGTGCGGCCCGAAGCGTTGCGTGGAGTCCTGTCGGTTCACTTCTCTTCGAGTCAGTTCGAACTCGTCGACGCGATTCTCGACGGCGACGCACGAGCCGCGTTCCGGTCGCATCGGGCGTTGTTTCGAGAAGGGTTGCGGGACAAGGACGGAAAGCAGATCGAGCGAACCGCAGTCTTCCCCCTCGTGACGGCGTGGCTCGGTCAACAACTCTCGAAGCTCATGCAGGCACGAGTCGAGATCGATGCCGGTGCGCCGCGAAACGTCGTCGTTTCGCAGTACGGCGGCTACTTCAAGGAACGCTTCGAGCGTCAACTGGCACGAGCTTCCACGGATCGATTGATGGCGATTCTGAGTGCGTTGCATCAGGCAGAGCGTCGATTGCGACGCAGTGGCGAAGAGCCAGAACTGTTGCTCGAACGCCTCCTCTGCGAGTGCGTGTTGCCGATTCGCGCCGCGTTCCTGGGTGAAGGCAGCAGGTCCGCATGGTGAACATCCGCGTCCTGGCACCAGCGGTCGTCAGCAAGATCGCAGCTGGCGAAGTCGTCGAGCGACCGTTCTCCGTTCTCAAAGAACTGGTCGAGAATTCGATCGATGCCGGTGCGACTCGTATCGAGATCGACCTCGAAGAAGGCGGCAAGTCCCTGCTCCGCATTCGTGATGACGGACGTGGGATGAGCCGAGAGGATCTCGAACTCGCCTTCGTGCAACACGCGACCAGCAAGCTGCTCGATGTCGATGATCTCGATGCGATCGCGAGCCTCGGCTTTCGCGGCGAAGCGCTCGCATCGATCGGAAGCGTTTCGCGGGCGCGCATCGTGTCGCGCGAGCCGAACACGAGTGCCGCTCACGAGGTACGTTCCGAAGCCGGTGTGATCTCCGAAGTCCGTCCTGCCGCCGGTCCGCCGGGCACCTTGATCGAAGTGCGGGATCTCTTCTACAACGTTCCGGCGCGTCGTCGCTTTCTCAAGACGGCGACGGCCGAGCGCGCACGGTGTGTCGACGTCCTGACGCGCGCCGCGCTCGCACATCGCGACACGGGATTCGTTCTCAATGGTGCTCGCGGTGTCGATCTCCGTTCGAAGGAAACGCTGTCGTCGCGTGTCGCGAGCCTGTTCGGGCGCGAACTCGCGGAGCGTGGATTGGATGTCGCGTACGAGCAGGCAGGCATTCGAGTCGAGGGGCTCGCGATCGATCCCGATGGCGCGCGTCGCGATCGCAGCCAGCAGTACTTGTTCGTCAACGGCCGTCCGTTCCAGGATGCGTCCCTCGCTCATGCGATTCGCGAGGCCTATCGCGAGTACCTGATGCCGGGCAAGCATCCGGTCGTGTTCTTGTTTCTCGGTCTCGATCCTGCGCGTGTGGACGTCAACGTGCATCCGACGAAGGCCGAAGTACGGTTCGTCGAAGGACGTCTCGTGTTCTCGGCCGTGCGACGTGCGCTCGGAGCCGCTCTCGCGACGCGCAGCAAACGCATCGTGCCACGCGCTGCAGCGGCGGGCGTCGAGACTCCCGAACCCGTGACCGGATTTCCCGAGCTGCCGCGCGGTCTCTTCGGCGATGACCACGGAGCTTCCAAGGTCGGCGAATCGCGAGGTGGGGCGCGAGTGCAGCTTGCGCCTTCCGACGTGGCGTCGGGGGCTGGCGCTCTACCCACGAGCGGTTCCGTTCCTGCGGATGCACAACCCAGGGACGACGCCGAGCAAACAGGTCGCTCGATTCGCTCCGAGGACAATCCGTTCCGCACCGTGCGACGGTTCCTCGTCGTGCGCGACCTCTACATCCTGTTCGAGACCGACGATGGGTTCGCGGTCGTGGACCAACACGCACTCCACGAGCGGGTCGTCTACGAGAAACTCCTCGCGGCGTGGCGATCGGGTTCCGTGCCGGTACAGCGACTGCTCGTCCCCGAGGTCGTCGAACTGCCCGTCATCGACAAGGAGCTGCTGCTCGAGCACGAGGAGGGACTCGCGAATGCCGGGGTCCTCGTGCGGGACTTCGGTGGGTCTTCGATCAAGGTCGAGGGCGTGCCTGCGGCCCTGCGGCGAGCGAATGCTCGGTCGCTCGTCGAAGGCCTGGTGGCCGAACTGCGGCTCGGCGAAGTCCCTCGCGAACCCCACGAGCTGCTCGAGCGCTTCCACAGCCGGGCGTGTCGAACCGCGATCATGGCGGGCGATCGTCTGACCGAACCCGAGATCGAGGATCTGCTGGTTGCAGCGAGCAAGCTCGAGCATCCGCACAACTGTCCCCACGGCCGGCCCACGGTGCTGTCGTGGTCGACCGGGCAGCTCGAGCGGTTCTTCAAGCGGCGAGTTTGATCGCGCATCGTGCCCCGGCAGGCGTTTTTCCCCTGCACGCGGCGTGACCCTCGCAGGAAGCGAGATCTATAGTGGGTGTTGCCCTGCAGGTTCGTCGGTTCCCGTGGAGACTCGGCATGCCGTTCGATAGCACCATGTCTCGCGTTGCTCGCAGCGCGGGGCTTCTCGTAACCGCGTCGCTCGTCGCCGTCTCGCTCCTCTTCACGACCGACGTCGCGAGGTCGCAGAAGCGCATCGCGGACATCAATCAAGATGTCCCGCGCACGAGTCTCGGCTCGGATCCCGGCGACTTTTGCGCACTTTCGACAACGCTGGCAGTCTTCGCCGCCGAGACCGACTTCGGGCGAGAGCTCTGGGCCATCGACGATCGCAATGTTCGGTTCGTCGCGGATCTCGAGTCGGGCTCCGGTGGGTCGAACCCGACCGACTTCGTACGTCTCGGGTCGATCGCTCTGTTCGTGGCGACCACGACGGCGCATGGGACGGAGCTCTATCGAACGGACGGAACCGAGGCGGGTACGAGTCTCGTCACGGATCTCGTCGCGGGTGCCGCGAGTTCGAGCCCACATGCGCTGGTCGTGTTCGGCAACACGGTCTACTTCGTGGCGGACGATGGCGTCCACGGGATGGAACTGTGGCGTACGGACGGTACGAAGCAGGGGACGGTACTCGTCGCGGATATCGAATCGGGAGCTACCGGCTCGGATCCGGCAGATCTCTACGTCTACAAGGGGCGTCTGTACTTCTCGGCGAGGACGGCAGCCGCGGGTCGTGAGCCGTGGAGCAGCGACGGAACGACCACGGGCACGAAGATGTTGGCCGACCTCGAGCCCGGAGCCGTCGGTTCGGATCCCGCGTCGTTCCATGGGGCTCGATACGTCTATTTCGCGGCGACGACGACGGCGAGCGGCCGTGAGTTGTGGCTCACGGACGGCATCGCACGGCCGACGCAGCTCGTCGAGATTCGGCCCGGCAACATCGGGGGGGATCCGGACGGTTTCTTCACCTTTGGGAACTTCGGTCTCGTTGCCTTTGCCGCGGACGACGGAGCCCACGGCCGCGAGCTCTGGGTCAGTGACGGAACGTCGTCGGGCACGCGCATGGTGACCGATATCTACGGTGGCTCGACAGGATCGACACCCTCCGACTTCGTCGACTTCCGCGGCATGCTCTTCTTTGCGGCACACAGCTTCACGAGTGGTCGTGAACTCTGGATGTCCGATGGAACGGCCACGGGCACGACGCAAGTCGTCGACATCCAAGCTGGATCGACGTCGTCGTCGCCTCATGGACTGACCGTCTTCGGCGATTCGTTGTTCTTCGTCGCCGAATCGTCGTACCGGGGTGCCGAGCCGTTTCGGAGCGACGGAACGGCGAGCGGAACGACTCTGTTGCAGGACATTTACCTCGGCAACTCGTCCTCGGGCGCCAAGCCGGGGGTCGTGCTCAGCAAGACGCTGTACTTCAATGCGAACAACGGGCTCGGTGGAGCCGAGCTCTGGTCCGTGACCGAGAGCGGCGGGTGTTCGCTGTTCGCCGATTTGCGTGCAGTTCCCTACGGCTCGGATCCTGCGGATCCGTACGCGACGGACGAATATCTGGTCTTCTCGGCGAACGGCGGCCTGACGTCGGGTCGGGAACCCTACGTCAGCGATGGAACCACAACGCGCCTCCTGGGAGACATCTCGCCTGGTGCGACCTCTTCGGATCCGACCGGATTCGCTCGTGTCGGCAACCTCGTCTACTTCGCCGCGACCAACTTCGCTACCGGACGCGAACTCTACGCATGGAACCTGACCTCTCAGGCCGCGAACCTGGTTCTGGACATCGCCACCACGACGCAGAGTTCGTCGCCGCACGACATCGTCGCTCTCGGCGGGGTCGCGATCTTCGCCGCGGATGATGGCGTCCAGGGTGAAGAACTCTGGACCTCGAGCGGACCGACGACAGCTGCGCAACTGGTCGACCTCTTCCCGGGACCTGGTTCGGGTTCCCCGCGCGAGCTCACGGTCTTCGGCGGCTACGTCTACTTCTTCGCGGATGACAACGTGCACGGGAGCGAACTCTGGCGCACGGACGGAACGGCCAGCGGCACGACCTTGGTCAAGGACATTTGGCCCGGGAAGTGGGGTTCCTACGCCAAGTGCTTGACCGTCATGGGGGATGTCATGGTCTTCGCGGCCGATGACGGTGTGCACGGGAACGAGCTCTGGCGCTCGGACGGTACTACCGCCGGCACGAAGCTGATCCTCGACGTCAACCCTGGTCCGAGCGGGTCGACACCCCTCGATCTCGCGGCTGTCGGATCGCGCGTGTTCTTCCGTGCATACGAGAGCACGCATGGTCTCGAGTTGTGGGCATCCGACGGTACTGCGTCCGGGACGCGTCTCGTGGTCGACCTCGAACCCGGTCCTGCAAACTCCGTCCTCGGGGATCTCGTCGGTGCCTGGGACCGACTCTTCTTCACGGCAACCGATGCCACGCACGGTGCAGAGCTGTGGATGAGCGACGGAACGACGACCGGTACCACGCTCGTGCGCGACATCCAGTCGGGCGCAACGTCGTCCATGTCGTACCGGGGCGCGATCACAC
>JAGQQW010000469.1 GCA_020426005.1 Planctomycetota bacterium
CATCCGTCGTCGCCACAGAGGTTGTTGCCGCAAGTCGGCGTGCAGGTTCCCGGCGGCGGTGTACACGTGCTGATGTGAGAGATCATGATCCCGCCGATTCCCGGTCCGCTGCAGCTGCCGCCGCTCCCTGCGATCCGCAGAGAGATCCGATCCCCCTCTTCCATGCCCATGTAACGGAACGTGTACATGTCCGTCTGGCCGTCGAAGGTCAGCTGGGGCTCGTCGTTCCATGTGATCATCGCGACGTCGACGTCACTCGCTCGCTCGGCCCTGGCCTCGAGCTTGACGTCGGGGTCATGAGCCCCGTCCGTATTGTCGGTGATGACGTTGACGCAGAAGTCATGGAGATCAGGCGTGTTGAGCCTGATCTGGTTGATGAAGTTGTTCGAGCTGCCGCACGCGTGCGGATCGAAGGTCGTACCGGACAGGCCCGTCGTGCCGTCGGGCAGGATGAAGGAATCCCATGTCGGGTACCCGCCGGCCGTCTTCACGCCTTCCGGGACGTAGTTCTCGTCCTCGGGCACGCCGATTCCCGGCGCATCGGGCGAGAAGGTTCGACGCGACGGGTCGTTCGGGGCGTGGTGGTGGAAATTCTCGAAATCCGGTGTCAGCTCGAAGCAGTTGTCGCAATCAGTCCGAAGATTCGTCTCGGGAGCGAGTAGGCCGAAAGCCGGGAAGTACTGCAGATGCTCACCCATTCCCGGGCCGCGGAAATCGACGATCGCCGGTTGCTTCTCGACGTAGGTAATCGTTTGCCTCAGCGGCGGTGAGGGAGGCAGGGGCAGGGGATCAGGACCCTGCTGCGCACGCGCGATTCCGACGGCGACGACGATGGTCGCCATTCCCAGGAGGGTCCAGAGCTTCGTCGATGACATCCCCATGTCTCCTCGCACGACGATCCGCCGTCTAGAGGAGACGGCCGATCTCGAGATCGCTCGACTCGACCCAGGATCGGAGCACTCGACGGCCACGCGGCTGGTGCTCGGGTCGAATCGGATGATGCAAAGTGCGAGGGCAGGATATGGGGGCGTGCGGCGGGGCGAATTGACCCGTCAAGCCATTCACTTGACTCTTTCGGTCAATCTCGCTCTAGGGGAGTTTGCGCTTGAATCGGCTGGGCGATTCTCCAGTCCACCGGCGAAAGGCGCGGTGAAAGGCCGCGACATCGGAGAAGCCGAGCTCGTCGGCAACCTTCGAAATCGGCTCACCGACACGAATCCACTCGAGGGCAAACCCTTGTCGAACTTCGTCGCGCAGCTTTCGGAAGGAAGTTCCCTCTGTCGCGAGATGTCGGGCGAGGGTGCGCTCGCTCATCGCGAGACGCCTGGCCGCATGTGCGGCCGTCGCCATTCCGGCCGGCGCATCCGCGAGCAGGATCGAACGGGTTCGCTCGGTGACGCTCGACAGCTGGGGTTCGCGCGATGCGCCGCTACCCACTGCGAACTCACCGTCCGGACTGAACACGGTCAGTTCCTCGAGGTCGCGTGCCGGATCGAGGAGAGGCCGAGACGAATCGTCGGCCTCGCGTCGCTCATTTGCCCGAACGAACTGCAGACGGTACGTCCCCCGACGCTCCGAAAGGGCAAGGTCGATCTGAGCCACTTCCCAGCCGAGCAGCTTCGGGGCTTGCGACATCACGCCCT
>JAGQQW010000470.1 GCA_020426005.1 Planctomycetota bacterium
CCGCGACGATGACCGACCTCCGCGAGGCCGCGTCCCTGACAGATGAGCAGTGGATCCCCGGGGATGTCGTCAGGGCCGAGCTTCGCGCGGCAGGCCGCTTGTCTTCGTGACCTACGCGATCTACCTGTCGCCGCGATCGCGGCGAGCCTTGGAAGTTGACCTTCCGGAAGCGGTGGCGGCGGCTTGTATCGAGTTCATCTTCGGGCCACTGGCCGAGAACCCACATCGTGTGGGCAAGTCGCTCCGAGATGAGTTGGCTGGCTTCTACGCCGCACGGCGAGGGGAGTTCCGTGTCATCTACACGATCCACGAGGACCGCGTCGCAGTCCGAGTGATCAGCATCCGTCATCGGCGTGACGTCTATTCGTGACGGATCCCGGTTGAGTTTCGCTACAACGTGTGATCGGGCCGCATCGATCCCGATATCATAAGTGATAGCAGAGGAGGAGGTGGTTGCCGATGTCTTCCATCATTGTTCGCGGTTTAGATGACGCCGTGAAGCAGCAACTCGCCACGCAGGCGAAAGAAAACGGCCGGTCCATGGAGGCCGAGGTCCGCGACATCCTCACCAGGGCAACTCGACGGCCACACATCGGTATGGCCTTGCTTGCGGCCGCTCAAGAGGTTGGCGGTGTCGAAGAACTGCCCGTCCCAGCGCGTGATGACGTCGCACGGTCGGCGGACTTCGGGTGATCGTCCTCGACACGAGCGTCATCTCAGAGATCTTTCGGCCCTCACCGGAAACTCGCGTAGTCGACTGGCTCGCGTCGCTGACGGGGGACGTTGCGATCACGTCAGTGACGCTCGCCGAAATGCTCGCCGGCATGCGGAGGCTGCCAGACGGTCGCCGCAAGACTGAACTTACGAAGCACATCGAAGCAGCGCTCGGGCCTTACCGAGGGAGTCGTTCGATGATGCCTTTCGACGAAGCTGCGGCGGAGTGCTACGCGGACGTGCTTGTCGCTCGCGAGGCAGTCGGAGCGCCAATCAGCACAGCCGATGCGCAGATTGCTGCGATCTGCCTCGCGCACAAAGCGACTTGCGCGACGCGGAACACCAAGGACTTCATGCACACCGGCATCGACCTGATCAACCCGTGGAGAACTGACGGATAAAGCGGTCCGTACTCGACGTCATCACCCGTGAGATCGATCGGGCGTGATGGCAACTTGTCGTGCACGAGCCTCTCCGAGGAGGAGCTACAGGTTAGGCTTCATCCATGGCTGAACGACGGATGAGCGATCGGATCAAGACCGTCCTCGACATCGACGAAACCATCCAGGGCCTCGACACGACGATGAAGCGAATGAACACCACTCTCGATGACTTCGACACAGTCATGCGGACCTTCACCGACGCTTTGAAAGATTTCGACGAAGCCATCAATGCGCTCAAGACCTCGGCTTCTGGCATCGACGGCGTAGTCGATCGCACCAACCACATCCTGAGCCGGGTAGAAGGCGTACTCGCCCCATTGGGGATCCCCGAGTTCGTGTCGTCAATGGCTGCCCACGCCGCCGCAAACATGCGCAAGGCTGCGACCATGGGGCTGCCGCGCAAGCGCTGATCGTCGTACGACGAACAAGGCCGCCGTACCCCCCAAAACCGGGGCCACGTTCAACGGGAAACTG
>JAGQQW010000471.1 GCA_020426005.1 Planctomycetota bacterium
TGCCGCTGATGTTGGTTGCGATGATCGTGCTCGCGGTGCGCTGACTGATCTTGCCGGGTGGCTTCGATGGCGTGCAGACGTTGTTCACGCCCGACACCGAGGTGCTCTCGAGCCCAGAGGTGTGGCAAGGCGCGATGGCGCAGATGTTCTTCACGTTGAGTCTCGGCTTCGGGGTGATGACCGCGTATGCGAGCTATCTCCCGGATCGGTCCGATCACACGCACAACGCCGTGACGACGAGTTTGCTCAACTGCGGTTTCGAGTGGATCGCGGGCGTCGCGATCTTCTCGATGCTGTTCGCATTCTCGATCCAGCCGCGTGCCTCCACGTTGTCGATGATGTTCTTCATCACGCCGGCCGGCATCGCGGAGATGGGCAGCGTGGCGCAGGTGTTCGCGATCGGATTCTGGGTCCTGTTGCTCGTGGCCGGGTTGACGTCGAGCATTTCGCTCGTCGAAGCGCTCGTGTCGGCGATGCACGACAAGTTCGCGACGCCGCGCGTCGTGACGCTGCTCGGCTTCTTGGTGATCGGTGCAGCCGGATCCGTGTGTTTCGCGCTTCCGCACGTCATCAACTCGGGCCTTCAGGACGACGGAACGTTGGGCTTGACGCTCGTCGACCTCATCGACCATTGGGCGTTCACCTACGGACTCCTGATCGTCGGCCTGATCGAGTGTCTCGTGATCGGGTGGGGGCTCGGAGCTCGCAAGCTGCAGACGTACCTCAATGAGCAGAGTCGCCTGCGCCTCGGTGGGATGTTCGTCGTGCTGATCAAGTTCGTGATCCCGGCGGTCATCCTCGTCGTGCTCGTGCTCAACATCGTGTGGCTCGAGTTCGACATGGATGTCTTCGGAGTGAAGGGCCTCGACGTCGACGGGAAGCCCGGGATGTTCGGTTCGAGCTTCGCACCGAACTACGACAAGGGAGAAGATGGCGCGGTGTCGTCGCTACTCACGAACCTGCACGTGATCGCGCTCGTCGTTTGGATCTTCGGAACGTTCGGTCTGTCCTGCCTCTTCACGGGCCGCAAGCACAAGGAGGTGACGGCATGATGCGCTTCGCTCCCGCCGTTCTGCACGCGGCGCTGCCATTGGTCGTGCTGCTCATCGTTCTCGCGATTCCGGCAACGGTGTCCGCACAGAAGGTCGTCATCCAGGACACGTCGGGCGCGGACGTGCACTTCCCAGTCGTCGGCACCGAGGTCCGAGTCTCGCTCGAGGGCGCGGGCGATGCCTCGAGCCTGGTCGTGCTCTATCGCCCCAACAGCAAAACCTCGGTCGAACAGTCCGTCGCGATCTCGGACGGTCGAGCGACGTGGATCCCAACGAGTCCCGGCCTCGCGAGCCTCGACCTCCTCGACCACGACAAGACCTCCCTGGCAAAACGCACGGTGAGCATCCGCTTCGCCGAAACGAGCTACGTAGGCCTCGCCGTCATGATCCTCGCCGCCGTCCTCCTCTTCGGCGGCGCCGCCATCTCGATCCGCGCCCTCCTCCGCAGCTGACCCGCGCGAAACGCGCGCGAAACGTGCCAGGGACAAACCGCGGTACTTTCGCGCATGTTTTGTCCCTGGCACGTTTCGCGGTACTTTCGTGCGTGT
>JAGQQW010000472.1 GCA_020426005.1 Planctomycetota bacterium
GCTCGTGTCCGAGAGGTTGCACGCGCGGGGGTCGGCATCTCGTTGGCGCTCATGGGAGCGCATGCGGACGCGTTCCATCAGCTCGATCGCGCGGCTCAAGAGCTCGAGGGCCAGAGCATGCCCCGCGAAGCCGTCGCCGCTCGGGTCCACGCGGTTGCGGCTCGGACTGCCGTCACGGGCAATCCGCTGGCTTCGACATTCGATGAGCTGGTACGCGAAGGGCTCGATCGGGGCTTCGTTCCGGAGGCGGCGATCGCGTTGCGCGCGGGACTCGAGTTCGGGTGTGCGTCTTCCATCGATGACAGTGCGCTACGACGGATGCTGCGCGCGGCGAACCGATCGGTGCGGGATGACATTCGCATCGCGCTGCACGCACGGAGGATCAAGAACGGTCAGCATCCGCGGCGTAGCACGGCCGCACTCGAACGACTCGAGCGTCACGGCTCATCGCGTTCTCGCTTGCTCGCTAGCGAGAAGATCTTGATCCATGCGGATCCTTCGGAACGTCGTCGACGCCTCGCTTCGGCGCTGCGTCATGCGCGGCGATCGGATTCACCATTCGATCGCGTTCGCATCTCGTTGCGCGCGATCGCGGTCGGCAAGCATCCCGAGTTGTATGCACATAGGGTCGATCGCGATCTGACCATACTCGAATCGTTGTGGCCCAGCAGTCGTGAGGACGAGCTCTTGAAGACCTGGCACGAACAAGTCGCGACCTTGCGTTCGCTCACCGCCGAAGTTGCGAGCAAACCGAAGAAGGCCGCTTTGGCGCGCCTCGTTCCGGTTCTGCGACTCAACCGCATGATCTTGGACGGCGCGAGCAGCGACGCGGATCGCTATCGAGCGATCGTGCGCGAAGCGATGGACCTCGCCGGTGCCCACCGCGGCATGCTGCTCGTGCACCGAGCAGGCGAGCAGCGCGTCCGTATCGGTCTCGTGCGTGGTGAGGATGGTTCTTTCGTCGCCGCGGACGTCGACTACAGCCAGAGTCTCGTCGACGAAGTCCTCGACCACGGTAAGCCGATCGTGACCGTCAACGCGCTCGCCGATCCGGCTTGGCGGCATGCGCAGAGCGTGATGGAGTTCCAGCTCGCGTCGATTGCGTGCGTGCCGATCGAGGCGGGCGACGAGCGGCTCGGTGCGCTGTATCTCGACAACCCGTTCGAGGAGGGATGTTTCGCGGAGGACGCGCTCGAAGCTCTCGAAGTGCTCGCGACGCAGGTTTCGCTCTGTTTTGCTGCATCGCGGCAGCGCGAGCGAGTCGCGAGTCTCAACTCGGAGTTGTCCTCGCTCGTCGACCGCCAGGCCGAGATGCTCGAATCGAAGGAACGTGAACTCGCTCGAGTGCAGAGCGATCGGCGCTTCCTCTATCAGAGTGAAGGGGTCGCGACCGTCATGAAGGCGGTTCGGCGTTTTGCGGCGACCAATCTTCCTGTCCACGTGTTCGGCGAAACAGGGACGGGAAAGGAGCTGATCGCGCGCAAGGTTCACGAGCTGAGCTCTCGGCGCGATGGCCCATTCATCACCGAGAACTGCAGCGCGA
>JAGQQW010000473.1 GCA_020426005.1 Planctomycetota bacterium
CTTCGTGAGGTTGCTCATGCGCCCCGTGAATCGTCTGACAGAGCTGCCGGTCGAGATGCGATGCGCGGCTCCTTCCTCGTGTCGCTCAGTGTCGCCATGGACTTCGTGCGTCAGGTGATGCCGCGGGAGGAGATGCCGTGAGCTGGTCCGAAACTCCACCGTCCCGACTCTGCGGCTTCGCTCCGCACTGCGAGAACAAAGCACGCGAGCACGGCGATTTTTGTGCGTCGTGCGACGCCAAGCTCGGCCGCGGCCTGCGCCGTCGGCTGATCAACCCGAAGAAGCGCGTGAAGGCGTATCGCGAGGCGATCCTCGCGCTCAAGTCGGCGCTCGCGCGTGACGTCGTCCACGAGATCGCATCGAGGGAGGAGTGATGGCCACAACCCGCAAAGAGCAGCTCGAGCGCATCGTGGAGGAACTCGCTTTGGATTCGTTCTGGTCCTGCGAAGTCTGCGACCCGCAAAGTTTCTGCCGGATGTGTAACAGGTGCGGAGGCGAGTTCCCGCATCACATGTCTGGTTGCCAACGCAAGCAGGCGCAGGCGGACGCGAGGGAGCTGCTGGCTCTAGAGAAGGACCCGAAGGCGCTGCCGCCGATGCTGCCATTGGAGGTTGTAGGTGAGCGAACGATCGGGATCAAAATCAGCGAAGCCCTGTTCCTCGTGTTCGCGGTTGCGGCGCTCACGCTCCCCTACGTGGCCCTTATCGGCAACGAATTCGGATGGTGGAATTGGAGGCTGAAGTGACCAAGTCCGTTCGCAATCCCGAACGTGTCGAACGGCTGCGCAAGGTGCTCGAATGGTCGAGCGAGTTTGACACCCTGTGCTGCATGCCGTGGATCAACGAGAAGGGCCACCACGACGAGGACTGCCCCCGCCAGCGGATGAACGCCGAGTTGAACGCCATGCTCGACGAAGAGTGCACGCTGCCCGAGATGCCGCCGGTGCTGCCCCCGTATACCTACACGGATCCCCAGAGCGGTTGTACGGCACTGATCATTGCGTGCGTGGCGCTCTCGTTCGTCGCTGTCATCGCGTGGAGGCTGGTGTCGTGAACAAAGCTTCGATGGCCTCCCTCCAGTATCAAATGGCCTTGCTCCGTCGGTCGGCTTTCAGCTCGACGCACAACGCACGGGCCATCATCGAAATTGCGCTCGGATGCCTCGACCTGGCTGGACTCTCGGGATCGACCACGACGAGGAAACTCCATCGGGACTTCGACTCTTGGCTAAGGGCTGCAAGAGAGTTCGACAGAGGCGATTACGTCATCGAGAACTTGATTCGACTCTTTCGTGAATCGACCGGCATCCTCGCTGTTCATGCGATGCGTGACCCGTGTCGCTGGTGCAAGGCTGACGGCCCGAACGGTCATTCCGACGATTGCAAGCTCGCGAAGACCGTCGATGACGCTGCCGCTCTACTGAAGCTGCCGGCGCTCCAGGAGGTCAACGAAGTGCGGGAGGTTGGCCGTGACTATCGCGAGGATCAATGCAAACAAGG
>JAGQQW010000474.1 GCA_020426005.1 Planctomycetota bacterium
TGCGAGCTCAATCATCGCGCGTTCCAGCGACTGAAGCCCGTTCAGTGTATGGACTGTTAGGTTATCATTGATGGCCACATGTGCCATCGCGTTGACCTTTGAGTGCACGGAGCCAGTCCCGCATCTCCTCTCGATGCCCCATTGCAACGCAAGCGAAGTGAACGCAGCTTGCGTTTTCATACCTTCGATGACCTCGGCAGAAGCGACGACTGTCATGCGGTTGAACTCGCTCATGCCGCCCCCTTCTTGGTCATGCGAGTGTAAAGCTCGAAGAGCTTTTCGAGGCGTTCGGTGTCGTTGCGGAAGCGGCGACCGATGTAGATGCGCTCAAGGGTTTCGTCGTTGCGGTCGTGTGCGGCGCGTAGGTCGGCGGGCATCTTCTCAGGGTCGTAGAGATCGGCGATGGTCGCGGGGAAGTGCGCCTCGCGCGCCAAAAGGATGTCCTCAGCGCAGCGGGTTAGGTCTTCCTTGTTCTTCTCGGTGAGATTTGGCACCGGAAAAGTATTCCAGCCGAGCGTATTGGAGTAACGAAGGTCAGTTTTCAGCTTGCCGCAAACCGTATCAATCCACGCGCGATGAATGCGTGAGGACAACACGGCCAAGTTCCAATGTGGCGCGTCAAGAAGAACATAGGCTTGGTCTGTAGTAACGGTCCCTGAGGCTTCATAGCCGACCGTGATAAACTCCCTGCGTTCAGAAAGAATGCGAGGAAAGAGTATCACTTTTTCGCATCCTGCCTGTGCAATCCAGCCGAATTTATGTGGTGTATCAGCTAGTGCCTTGGTTGCCTCACGGTTCGACGCTTCGCGAAAATTCTGCACTTTGTCCAGCCTTTGGGCAATCTGAGTGATCCGCTTTGCCTCTTGAGCTGCGACATCATCCAGCCAAAGGCAAAATCTTTGTTGACCACGAACAAACTCTGCACCACCGAGCAGACGACGGAAGAATTGCTGTTTTTGTTCAGGCTGCAAGCCCAACTCTTCCAACTCAGAGTATGAAAAAGAAAGGTGACCGCCGTCGATAGGCATGTTCCCGAATACCATCTGCGATCTTGCTGAGATTGGCTTGTTTCGCGCTTCAACAAAAACGTTCGGCGCACCCAAGAGATATGCGTTAATGTTTTCTACGGAACGCACCTCCAGACCAGACCCAGAATTTGTGAAAATTAGTTTCGGCGCGCTTGTTCTCTTACGAACGCCGATGATTGATACGATTACGCCAGCATTGTGGGATGCTAGATTGGTCCATTTGAAATCTCGGTTCGCAAAGAAAATTTCTAGATCATTTCCCAATAGCGACGGCCACAGTCCAGCAACAGCCTTTCCTTGGCAAATCGAATTGGTGCTCACGAAGGAAAATGACGACTCAACGTGCCGAGAATACGATGCAGCTTTACAGAACCAACCTGAAACGTAGTCAAATCCCTTCCAGTTTGCTCCGATCGGATCGAATACGCATTTCAAATCGTCTTTCTGCTCGCCGTTTTGAGAT
>JAGQQW010000475.1 GCA_020426005.1 Planctomycetota bacterium
AAACTCGTCGTAAGGTTTGTCTCTATTAAAAGAGTCGATGACGTAATCGCGATAGCGGAAGGCATTGGCGTAAGCGAGGTTTTCATCGAGACCGTTGGAATCGGCGTAGCGGGCCAAGTCGAGCCAGTGGCGTCCCCATCTTTCTCCGTATTGCGAAGTTGCCAACAGACGATCGACCACTCGGGCAAAAGCATCCGAGGAAGAGTCGTTCACAAAGGCTTCAACTTCTTCCGGAGTTGGCGGGAGTCCGATTAGATCGAATGTCACCCTGCGGATCAACACCCGGCGATCGGTCGCCGGAGCGGGAGTCAATTTCGCTTCCCGGAGTTTCTCGAGGATGAACAGATCCATCGGCGACTTCACCCAGGAGGAGTCCTCGACCTCCGGGGGCGAAGGATTCGACATCGGCTGAAATGCCCAGAACGATTTCTGTTCAGATGTGAACTTCATGCCCTCGGCTGAAGGATGAGTTTTTTTGGCGGCGGATGGAGTCGAGGCAATGGCCCCGGGCCAGACGGCTCCTCCTTCGACCCACTTGATCAAATCCGCGATCTCCGCGTCGGGGATTTTGGATTTGGGTGGCATTTTCAGATCGGCGTTATAGCGGACGACCTGAATGAGACGGCTGTCATTCGGTTGCCCCGGTTCAAGAAGTTTGCCGCTCTCTCCCCCTTCAAAAAAACCTTCGTGTGTATCAATCCGCAATCCACCTTCCTGCAGGTCTTCGCCATGACATTCGGCGCAGCGATTGAGGAGGATCGGACGGATCTTTTTCTCAAAGAATTGTTCCGCTTCTGCGGAGGATTGCGGATTGGTTTCGGTCTCCGCACTCCAACTGATCGCGGAAGGCATGCACACGAGGAGCAAGAACCCTAGCGAAACGGGAATTCTCAAGGTGAGGTGACCAGGCATCAGGGAGGATCTCGGTTCGTTGTCGTCAAGGAAAGGGGATTTAAACCCTTTAGCCCGACAAGAGTTGGGGCGGGAATTCAACTGGGACGGTGTTTCGAAAACGATTTGAATGAACCGTCAATTGAATCTCAGTTCTACGATACCCTGCAGATGATGGACGGCCAATTTGAATTGGCGACGAAGCATCAAAATCCGCAGAAGGAAAGTCGTTTCAAACGGACGCAAAGGTGCCGATCAGGTGACAGTCTCGCCACTCAGAATGATTATATATAAAATACATTTTCTTGTGAAGCAACGATTTTATGGCGATTCTTTGGGATATCGAGGAATTGTTGGATTGATTGACTTTAGCCGACA
>JAGQQW010000476.1 GCA_020426005.1 Planctomycetota bacterium
CGTGCGCAAACCCGAACCCTACAAGGGCAAGGGCATCCGTTATGCGGATGAAGTCGTGCGTCGCAAGGCCGGCAAGACGATGGGCGGTTGATCCCGGAGACGAATACCATGAAGACACGCGAACAAACCAAGCGTCTCGAGGATCGCAGGAAGCGCAAGCGCCTCCACGTGCGCCGTCGTCTCCGCGACAACGTCGCACTGCCGAGGCTGTCGGTCTTCCGCAGCTCGAAGAACATCTACGGTCAGATCATCAACGACGTCGACGGAGTCACGATCGTCGCCGCTTCTTCGCGCGACAAGGCGTTGCGCGATGCGCTCGGCGGCAAGAAGAAGACCGACGTCGCCGTCGAGGTCGGCAAGGCGCTCGCAGCGCGCGCGAAGGAGAAGGGCATCGGCAAGGTGCGCTTCGATCGCGGTTCGTACAAGTTCCATGGCCGCGTCAAGGCGTTGGCCGAAGCCGCCCGCGAGGGCGGTCTCGAGTTCTGAGGCAGGCGCTGAGGCAAGACTCATGGTGAAGCGTAATTTCGATGTCATCCCGCTGGCCGAAGCCGCCGATCTCGAACTCGTCGACGAAGTCGTCGCGATCAATCGGTCGGCAGCCGTCGTGAAGGGTGGTCGCCGGTTCTCGTTCAGCGCCCTGTCGATCGTCGGCAACAAGGGCGGCATCGTCGGCATCGGCTATGGCAAGGCCAAGCAGGTCCCGAATGCCGTCGAGAAGTCCGTGAAGGACGGCCGCAAGAACTGCGTTCGGATCCAGCTCGAAGGCTCGTCGATCCCGCACGTGGTCGAAGGTCGGTTCTGCTCGAGCCTCGTGCGCCTGATTCCGGCGTCGCCCGGAACGGGCATCATCGCGGGCGGTAGTGTCCGCAAGGTGCTCGAGCTCGCGGGGGTCAAGGACATCCTGACCAAGTCGTTCGGTTCGAACAATCCGATCAATCTCGTCAAGGCAACCCTCGACGGTCTCGCGCAGCTCCGCTCGCGCGAAGCTATCGCCAAGGCACGAGGAGTCGAACTCTGATGGATCTTTCCGCAGCAAAAGCACTCGGGCTCAAGCGCGATCGTCCCAAGCGGGTCGGGCGCGGTGTCGGTAGCGGCAACGGCAAGACTGCCGGCCGCGGCCACAAGGGCCAGTCTTCGCGCTCGGGCTACAGCCGCCGGCTGTGGTTCGAAGGCGGGACGATGCCGCTCTATCGCCGCATGCCGCGGCGCGGGTTCAGCAACGTCAACTTCTCGACGCGCTACACGATCATCAACGTTCAGGACCT
>JAGQQW010000477.1 GCA_020426005.1 Planctomycetota bacterium
CCGCCCAATCGAACCCAGTTATCACCGCCCGCGGCGATATCCCGCTTGCTGAAGCGAACCCTGAGCAAACCCTTGCCCCGATGATCGGCAACTTCGTTGCGCTTGGGGTCAGCGACGCCAACCAAGTCACCGCCAAGGCCCGCGGCGTATGGAGCATCGAAAAGCGCGCCCTACTGCTCAAGGTCGACGAGGCGAAAGATGGGGGCTATGAGGGCTTGCTGGTCTTTACCTGGCTTCCCGAAAAGGGCTTCGAGTGCTATGAGTTCTGCGCCGACGCGCACCGGCACTACAAGCTCAGTAAACAAGGCGATGGCCTGCAGGACCCCTTCGACGATGGCAAAAGTGCCAAGCGCACGCCGCCGCGCTTCTCCTTCGCGCCCTTTGAAGGGCAGGCGGGTTTCTCACTCACCGTTAGCGGGGCTTTGGGCGAAAGGCAGCCCGCCTTCACCTTCGTCCCAGATGCCAGCCAAGTCGGGCCCTATGAGCTCGAAACCCTCCGCAGCGACATTGCCGGCAAGACCGGTGGGCGCGACCACACGATGCAAGCAATCGTAGCGCTCCCGAAACGCCAACGCCCCGACCAAACTTTCCCGCTGCTGATTCTCTCACCAGGTGGCAACGCCGAGCGCCCCGATGGCTACTTGCCGATGGCGACCCATTTCGCCAGCCAAGGCATGATTGCGATCGTCGTCGGCTTCAATAACAGCAGCGCCGAGGACCGCGCCGAGCTCTTCAAGCAAGTGCTCGATTGGGCCCATGCGGAACACGCCAAAGAGACCAAGCCTGAGCACAAGCTCTCCGGCATGATCGACACCACGAAGACCGTCGCCGCCGGGCATTCCCGTGGCGGCTATGCGGCAATTGTGGCAGGGCAACGCCACGCCGCCTTTACGCATGTTCTGGCGCTGGCGCCATCGGGGCCAGAGGAGTCGGCGGGCGACAACAAGCCCAACGCTTGCGTGATTGTGGGCTCGGAGGACGACTACTTGGAAGACTGCGCTAAGGCCTACTCCAGCCTTGCTGGCAAGAAGATCCGCCTCGAGCTCAATGGGATGGACCACTTCTTCTATCCGCGGCCCCGTTATGACGAGATGCTCAAGCGCGGCACCGCCTTTTTGCACAGCGAAGTCTTGGGCAATCGCGTGCTTGGGCGGGTGCTCAGCGCGCCCTCGGAGGTAGTAAAGGTTGAATCTGCAACGCCAGAGCCAGCCAAGAAGGACT
>JAGQQW010000478.1 GCA_020426005.1 Planctomycetota bacterium
TCTTGCATGCGCTCGATCTTCGCGATCTGCATCCGATACGTGTGCTCGGAGCGGATCATCATCTGCGCGACGTCCTTGCGTTGCGCGTGCCACTCGTAGGTGTTGCGCTCGGCGGTGACGAGTCGCTTGCGACTCGCCTCCATGGTCCGCACACCGGCTTGGTGCTGTTGCGGCTTCTGCATCGGACCGGTCTGCTGCTGGACCTTCGCCTGCGGCGACCCGGTCTGTTGCTGGACCGGCGCCTTCACCGGCCCGGACGGTTGTTGCACTTGCGCGGGACCGCCCGGTCCCTTGCCGGTGCCGGCTTGTTGCCACCCGTTGGTCAGCGGCACGCCCAGTGCGAGCATGCCGGCCACGAGGATCGTGCGTTGGATTGCTTTCATGATGATTCCTCCTCGAAGGAAGTGTGGAGATCATCGACTTCCCGATTCGGCCGTACGATTCGACCGAGGTCGTAGGAAGTAGCGTGTGTGGGAGCAGCGAGCACACACCGGGGCCGAATCGCTGCGACTGCGCGACGGGGCGCTTCCGTGATGGGTCGAGTCGCGGCCCCGTGCGTGCAGTCAGAGTGCTGTAGGGTGATTCACCACGACGTGGATCCGCGGATCGAACGAACGCGAGAGCCCTCCACCCCGCTCGATCGAGGGGTGGAGGGCTCCGCGAGACGTTCGCTGGTACGAGTCAGGGCGCCAGCGTGAACCGGATCACGTCCCCGAGATGCGCGCCGTCCGGATCGCCAGGATCGCGACTCCAGTATTGAGCCCAGACCGTCGTACCGGCGGTCAACCCTCCGTCGAACCCGTTCTGCACCCAGTCGTTGAAGTCGAACGAGAACTGACCGCCGCAAACGGTCGCGGCCGAACCGGAGTTCTGCACGGGCGTCCGCACGAGCGGCTGGCGCAAGTACAGGAACGAACCGAAGGCCGGCTGCACGCCGAAGCCCGCGCGCGAGT
>JAGQQW010000047.1 GCA_020426005.1 Planctomycetota bacterium
CTTCTCCGCATTGGAAGCGCTGCGCATCCTGCGTGAGGAGACGAACGAAGTGCCGTTCCTCGTCGTGACCGGCTCGATCGACGAAGAGACCGCAGTCGATGCCCTGAAACGAGGCGCGGACGACTACATCATCAAGGATTCGCTCGCCCGCCTTCCGGCAGCCATTCAGCAGGCCGTGCTGCACTATGACGAACGCCGCAAGCGCGCGAGCATCGAACGACAACTGTACGAAGCACAGAGACTCGAAGCTCTCGGCCGCGTCGCCGCGGGAGTCGCGCACGACTTCAACAACCTGCTGACCATCATCCAGGGCTACGGTCAACTGATGCAGGAGTCGCCGGATCCTCTCCTGCAGGAGAGTGGTCTCGAACAGATCCTGGGTGCCGCAGAACGTGCGAGTCGAATGACGCGACAACTGCTCACGTTCGGTCGTCGGCAGTCGTTCCGACCCGCGGCGACCGACATCCGACACGCTCTCGAGAGCGCTGTCGCACTCGTCGCACTGCCCGCATCCACGGGGTTGCGGGTCGAGCACGCGTTTCATGCGAAGCGTTCGGCATGGGCCGAAGCCGCACAACTCGAACAGGCATTCGTCAACCTCCTTCTCAATGCACGGGATGCAATGCCCATGGGAGGCGAGATCCGACTTCGAACCGACGATGTCGACATCGGGGAGAACGAAGCGGCCAAACTCGATATCCCCGTCGGCCCCTACGTGAAGGTGAGCATCGAAGACACGGGACACGGGATCGAACCGGAGCATCTCGAGCACATCTTCGAGCCGTTCTTCACGACGAAGCCCGAGACACGCGGGACCGGCTTGGGACTGTCATCGACGTTCGGCATCGTTCGGCAGGCCGGCGGCACCATCCGCGTGAGCAGCGAGGTCCACGAGGGAACTCGCTTCGACATGTTCCTCCCTGCGAGCGACGAAGCGCACGAACGATCATCGACCACCGCGACGCCGCGAACGATGTCGACCGGAGGCAAGGAGACCGTGCTCGTCGTCGACGACGAACCCGCGATCCGCCAGCTGATTCACCGTACGCTGCAAGCAGACGGCTACCGAGTCCTCGAGGCCGGTCACGCAGCGGAAGCACTGCGATTCGCGAAGAGTGCGAGCCCCAGGATCGACATGGTCGTTTCGGACATGAGGATGCCCGGGATGAGCGGCCCAGAGTTCCATGACGCGTGGCAATCCGAGCGAGCGGACACGCCGTTCCTCTTCACGTCGGGTCACGCTGCAGAACTCATCGGTGATCTGACGACGAGCAAGACTCGGTTCTTGGAGAAGCCATTCACGAGGAACCAACTGCTCGCGTCCCTGCGAACACTCGCCGACGAATGTCGCCTCAAGCAATCGGAGCTGGGCTCGGGTCCAAGGTGAACTCGAAGACGGCACCCTCGCCGACCGTTCCGTCTCCGCGGATTTCTCCGCCATGACGCGTGATCATTCGGTGGCAGATCGCGAGCCCGACGCCGGTGCCGGGAAACTCCGACTCCGTGTGCAAGCGCTCGAACGCCTTGAACAACTTGTCCGAGTAGAGCGGCTCGAATCCGACTCCGTTGTCGCGAACGACGAACCAGCGTCGACCGTCGCGCTCTCGCGCTTGCACGGTTACGCGCGGCTGCGAACGCGTCGATGAGTACTTGCGTGCGTTGTCGAGCAAGTTGAGCCAGACATGCCGCATCGAGCTAGCATCGGCCGAAACGGGCGGCAATGGCGAGAGTGTCAGTTCGTGGCCTTGATCGGGGTTCGCTCGAACCAGTTCGTCCCAGACGTCGCGAACGAGTTCGTTCGAGTCGATCGCTTCGCGAACGAGCGGCTTGCGTGCCAAGCGAGCCAGGGTCAACAAGTCGTCGATGAGTCGCGACATACGCTGTGTCGCCCTCGAGATCGCGTCGACCTTTTCGAGAGCCTTGGTCGATCCGGTGCCAGCAATCTGCTCGTGCAGACCCTTCGTGTAGAAGTTGATGTGGCGTAACGGGGCGCGCAAGTCGTGCGAAACCGTGTAGGTGAACGCGCCGAGCTCGCGATTGACCTCGCGCAACTCGCTCGTTCGCTCCTCCACCGCGAGCTCGAGTCGTCGGTTGCGAGCCTCGAGCGCACGGACGATCCACTGGTGACCCGCGATCACGAAGCCTGCGACGGCCAGAAGTGCCAGCCATCGGAACCACGCGGACTGCGTCAGTGAAGGCGCGACCTCGAAGCGCAGCGTGGACCGTGCGTGACCGAAGTCACCGACGTGATTGCGCGCCTCGACGATGAACTCATGCGTCCCAGGAGGAATGCCGACGAACTTGGCGATGCGACTGATGCTCGGCTCCGACCAGTTCGCTTGCATGCCGGACAGTCGATAGCGATACCGCACCGAACGCGGGTCCGAGAGATCGACGGCGACGAAGTGGAACTCCAGCTCCTCGATGCCGGGACCGATGGACGGAGTTCGCACCTCTTCGAGTTCGATACCGTCGACCAGAACGCGCTCGATCGACAACGACAACGGGCGCGAGGCAGCGGTCAGCCCTGCAGGTTGCACGACGGACAAGCCTTCGATCGTGGAGAGCCATATGCGGCCATCGGTGCCTCGTGTGATCGAGGCTCGACCGTT
The DNA here is from genome assembly GCA_020426005.1 of Planctomycetota bacterium. GTDB lineage: Bacteria > Planctomycetota > UBA1135 > UBA1135 > JACKHW01. Next base: position 2,613 of record JAGQQW010000047.1, read on the forward strand.
CCCCTCCTTGCCGGAGTAGAGTCGACACTGCACGTCGCGGCGCTCACCGGCCACGTAGGCGAGGAGCTGGGACCACGGGATGCACAAGGGCCCGACGTTGCTGTTGAGCCACGCGTTTCCGATTCGGTCCGACTCGATGCCTTGCAACAGATCGTTCGCGAGCCCCTCTCGCGAGGAAATCTGCTGCGGCGCACCGGTGCCGAGGCAGTAGAGGCCTCGCCCGTACGTCGCGATCCAGACCGATCCGTGCTCTTCGATCATGTCGCGCACCTGCGCATCCGTGCGCAGGATCTCGCGGCAAGCACCTCCTTCGCGGACGTGAACGCCGGTCGCCGTGCCGACCAACAAGCGCCCATCTGCGCATTGGAGCATCGAGGTCGGCATCGAGGTCACTTCGCAGACAGCGTCGAAGTGTCCCTCGCGCATCGTGCCTAGCTGGCGACCATAGGCAACCCAGACCGCGCGATCGGGCGCAACGTAGACGAGCTGCTCCTTCACGGAGAGCCCACTCGTTTCGTCGAAGACCCGTAAGGCTCCATCGCGCCCGACGCGACCGAGCTGCCTCGTTCCGGCGATCCAGATTCCGCCATCCTCGTCGACGTCGATGGACGAGATGGCGCCGTAGTTGATCTCGACGGTCCCCGGAACGGTCCACCAGCCGTCCGAACGAACTCGGTGCAGCCCTTCGCGATCGGCGAACCACAGCGCATCGTCCTGAGCGAGCACACAACTGTTGCCGCCCGTAGGCAGATGGCGCACGTCCGACTCCTTCAGCCGGATCAAGCCGCGAGCGTTCGGACTCGCCCAGAACGTGCCGTCCCGGTCTTCGCAAACGAACCGGAACGACCCTTCGCCGAACCGCTCGCTCCCGAACACGATCGACGTGCCGCCGGATTGGATGTGGCCACGGAAGAGACCGTCATCGCAACAGGTCCAGAGCCCCCCGCGCGAGTCGCAGAAGAGACGAACGATCGCCCCCTTCGACGGCATGTCCAAACGAGCCCACCCTTCGCCGTCATACCGATGGAGTCGCGCGCCACCGCAGTAGACCGCGCCGGATGCATCGCTCGCCAAATGCACCAAGACGCAGTCCGGCGGCGTCACCACACGCTCGATTCGGCCCGAGTCGATCCACATGAGACCCGCTGCATCGAATCCCCAGATCCTTCCGTCACGTGTCGGCGCGATGTCGCCGAGCACGACCGTCGGGTCCTCGCGCCGATCTTCGACATGGAGGCGATGATCTCGAAACAGATGGAGTTGGTCGGCGAGGACCCAAACGCGTCCCTCGGTATCACCGACGATCTTCCGCACCCAGCCCGGATCGCCCGGCCGCGAAAACTGGACCGACTCGAAGCGGCGATCGACCCACCGATAGACACCCCCGTGACGCGTTCCGACCCAGAGCGTGTGCTCGTGATCCTCGAACAGCGCGGTCACGAGGTGGCTCGGAAGCATGTCGCCATCGCCCGTGGACAGGTTCTCGAACGACTGCCCGTCGAAACGGACCAGTCCGCCGAGCGTCGCCGCCCACAGGTATCCGTCGAAGGTCTGCACGGCCTCGATCACCGTGTTGGCAGGCAAGCCGTCCTCGCTCGTCCACTGCCGTCGCGACCACGCAGCTTCCGGATGGTGCGCGACCGCGTGAACGAGTGCCTGACGCGCATCGACGCGTTCCGCGTCTTCACCCGTCGGACCGGACTCGACCTCTCTGCTCTGCTCACCTGGAGGCCGCGGAACTTGGCCGTTCACACCAGCGACCACGAGCAGGAAGACGAGTCCAAGCATCCATGGCATCGCGGCGAAGCATACGGCGGGACCGAACACACCGCGACGTCGTGCTCACCGAGAAGCCGAGCCGCTCGAGAAGATCCGAGTCGCGTGGCCCCGCCACCGTGCCGCCGACGCATGGCTCCGTGAACTCAGAACCACGACCCGAAACCCGCTCCCGTCGGGAGCACGAACAAGGACCAGCACCATGACGACCGCACTCTCGACCCGATCCTTCGCCCTCAAGTCCTCCATCAAGACGGGCTACCTCGTGATGGCCATCGCGGGAAGCGCGCTGCTCGCCGGCAGCCTCGCAACGGGCCTCGCGATCGGAGGCGCGGGCACCGTTTCCGGAGTCGGCATTCTCCTCGCGATCTGGTCGCGCAAGGTCGACCCGCTGCGTTTCGGCCCGACGGGCTTCGAGGCCAAGCTCGCCCCGCTCGCCGGCCTGCGCGTGGTCGACTATGACGACATCCTCTCGATCGAAATCGACAAGAAGCAAATCGTGCACGTCAAGGCACGCGATCAGAAGGACGTCAAGATCCCGCTGCGCGCGTTCGAGCCCACCGATCACGACGCGATCCTCGCTCTGCTCGAAGGCAACACCACGGTCTGAGACCCGAGGAGTCCCGCGATGCTCAAGCTCATGATCGCCGGAATCGCGACCAGCGTGCTCGTGACGCTGCCCCTCGTGCTCGACGACGACCTGCGCACGTGGGGCCTCTACATCGCGATCCTGCCTACCCTGCAGATCCTCGGCCTGCTGCTCGTGCTCGCCGGTCGGCGCGTCGGCGGCGCCTGGCTCGTGATCGTCGGCGCGCTACCGATGATCCCCGCCGGCATTCCGGCGGCGCTCGGCGCGCGGCGGATGCTCGACGAAGTCGAACGCGAACGTCGACGCATCCGGCGCAGTTCGGTCGTCGAGGACTGACGCGCTCGACGACACCTGGAACCGCTAGAGCGAGGTGATTCGGCAATGTTGCCCGAGATCGCCATGGCTCGCGGCGCACGGTCCGCATGGAAAGCACGCTTTGCACTTCCTATTCGGTCGACCGGCACAATCATGAAGTGTGCATTTACGTGCGATCCTCGCGGTGCAGAGAGTGCGCTTTCGATCGCCCCTACTCGTTTGCCTGCGACGAAACCATGAGACTCCGTCTTGGCGGTCCCCCCGTGTTTCGTCGCCATCCCGCAGAAGGAAACTTCCATGCAACCCATGAATCTCCTCTCTTCCGCCGCGATGCTCAGCCTGCTCGGGAGCGGCGCCATCTCCCAACAAAACCCGGGTGAAATCCAAGCGCCAGCGACGCCAGTGCCGGTCACGACGCCCGCGGGCATCGTCGCGCCGTCGACGAACTACGGCCCGACGGCCGCGAAGTGCAACTGGGCGCCCAAGGCCGCGGCGACGGCCTTCGGGAACGTGGACAACATCATCCCCTTCTCGTGGACCCCGATTCGCTACCAGCAGGTCTTCGACAACGGGACCTTCGCGAACTCCTTCCTGTCGGACAGCCTCGGCCTGCGTCAGGACAATAGGTTCGGCAACGTCACCGGCCTCACCGTCGAGATCGAAGTCGCGCTCAGCATGACCAGTTACACGGCGGCCACGCTGACGAACACCTTCGCGACGAACCACACGGCGACGCCGACGACGGTCATCAACAAGAAGAAGATCGTCCTCCCGAACATGGGCTCGGCGCCGACGAATCCGGACACGGTCCTCGTCAGCTTCCCCTTCGACACGCCCTTCCCGATCATCGCCTCGCAGAATCTGCTCGTCGACGTCAACCAGACGGGCAACAGCAACAACAACAGCCTCACGACCTATCGGCTCGACGCGTTCAACGGGGACACGACGACGACGCGTCTCTACGGCACGAGTGCAACCGGAACGCTCGGCCGAAACTACGGTCTCGCGATGTGCTTCGGCGAAGGCTGCCCGCCAGCCACATACACCTACTTCGGCAAGGGCTGCCCCGGCACTGGCCCGGGCCCCTCAGTCGTTGTCCCCGCCAATGCCCGCACCGTGATGGGCAACAGCAACAACTACTTCCCGATCGGCCGCGCCGATCAGCGCTATCAGCAGGTCTTCGTCGCCTCCGAGTTCTCGGGCCCGATGCTCATCAGCGCGATGTCGTTGCGAGCCGACGAACTGGCCGGCCCGGCGCTGTCGCAGATCTTGACAATCCTCCTCGGTCTCACGACCTATGACCCGGCGACGCTGACCACCACCTTCGGCACGAACATCACGGGCGCGCAAACGACGGTACTGCCGACCAAGGTCGTCAACTTGCCCGCGACGACGGCCAACAACGACCCGAACAACTTCCCTTCGAAGATCCCGTTCATGACTCCCTTCGTCTACACGGGCGCCAGCAACCTCCTCCTCGAGATCCGAAACACGAGCGCGTCAACCCAGTACCACGCCTACGATGCGATGAGCGGCGCCGGCACGAATACGTCTCGCATGTGGGCCTTCCCGGCGACTGCGACCACGGGGACCGTCCAACGCGACTACGGCCTCGTAGTGCGCTTCGAAGGCCCATCCACAGGCGCCGTGCCGCTCTTCTCGGCGACGAGTCTCCCGAAGCTCGGCACGAACCTGACCTACCAGATCAGCAGTGCGAAGCCGACAGCTCTCTGCCTGGTCCTGCACGCGATCAGCGCGGTCGACCTCGACCTCACGAAGGCCGGGCTGCCCGGTTGCAGCCTCTACGTGAACAACATCTTCCACGTGCAGGGAGCCGTCGCGAACGCAGCCGGCCTGGCCACCTTCGGCGCCTGGCCGATTCCGAACAACACGGCCATGTGCGGTGCGCAGTACTACCAGCAAGGGCTCGTCATCGACTCGGGAGCCAACTCCGCCGGACTCGTGCTTACGCGTCGCGGCGAGCCAACCTTCGGTAGCTGATCTCTCGCAATCGCTTATGGTGGGGACTCGAGTCCCCCCTTGCGTTCAAGGCGATCCGTCCAGCGGCGCGGGTCAGTGAACCGGGCGCGGTCGTCGCCGCGCACCCCTCGCACCCCAGCGTTCTACCTTGGTGACCGATGCCTGCAATGGAGAACGATCCCTCTCGATGAATCGGTTCTTCCACGGCACGCAGCAGCGAACCTTGTGGATCGTCGTGCTCGGCTTCGCGCTCGCGTCGTGTCGCCACTCTGCTTCGACGCGGATGGCTGTGTCCGCAAGAACCGTGGAGCTGAACGCATCACCGATTCCGAGCACTTTGGCTGCGCTGTACTCCCTCGATGTCGATGAGCACGACGTCGTCCTCACGCAGGATGTCTTCTTCGATGCAGCGTCGGCCTGCTTCGCCGACCTCGTTGCCGCAGTCGATCGAGTCGAAGAGCTCTTGGTGCTCCGCATCCTCGAGAGCGTCACCGATGCACCGCTCGAGAGTTTCGCCCCTGGCGATCTCGCGTTCGTGAACGAATGCCGCGACGCGCTATGCCACGCCTACGAACAGCAAGCGACGAGTCCGTGCCACCCGGACGTCGCACGGTTCGCACGACTCCATCGAGCGCCGCTCGCGACTGTCACGTGCTTCGAACACCTGCGCAAGCTCGTCGACGCGATGCGGCAGCACTGGGTCGACCGTGAATGCGCCGTGCGTATCCGGAACATCGTGAATCGACTCGCGCGGAGACACCCGCCGCTGCGACGTGAACTGCAATCCTGGCACCGCTTGCGACTCGCACTCTGCGGGCAACCGCCGGAATCGGCGCTCTTCGGATTCCGCGAGAAAGGTGGCCCCGTGCAGCTCGTCGCACCGTCGTGCCGCGTTGCCTGCCCGGGCGGTGCGCTCGCGTCTCTTCGGAAGACCATTGTTCAGGCCGCGCGGAGTCGGCCCGGAACCGCCGGACGATGTTGGGCCCACTGCGCCGCGGAACTCGAACGACCAGCGCTCTTCCGTTGCCTACTCGGCGGGTATTCGATCCGCGTCGCGGTGCGCCGCTCGTTCGTGAGCGACGAACTGCGCGAGTGCGAGGGGTTGTTCCATGGGATCCGCAGCCTGCTCGCGGCGGTCGACAGGGCATGTTTCTTCTCAGCAGATCGCATGACGGAAGCAGCGGAGATGGTGGAAGCGTTCTTCGCAACTCCATCCCAAATCCACGAAGCCTTGCCGCGATCGATCATCGGCAAGGCACACGAACTTCACGAATGGTGCGCTCGCAGCGGGATCCACGGATCGTTCCCCGCAAGCAACGTGCTGCTCGTGGACGGCGGCGACCCGCGACCCCGAATGCGACTCCTGCTGCGTTGCCTCGACGATCTGCGAGCGCTGCCACAAGAGCCCAGGAACCTGACCGAAGTGCCGCACGATTCCGAGCGCTTCCTCGGCATGTTGGCAGCGGTGCACGGCTTCGCGGGAAATGGCTTCCTCACCCTCCGTGTCGAGAGAACCACCCGCGTCGTCGAGCGTGGCGGTGTCCGGATCCTCAGTGGCCCGAGCGTGCTCGTCGAGGTCCGGCGAGGTGGCAAGACCTACTACGAGCCGCGCGTGGTCGCCTCGCTCGTGCGGTAGCCCAACAGCGTTCACAACGATGGACTCGCCAACTCGACGACACAGCGCTGGCCATGCGCGTCGACGTCTTTGCGCACAGTGAACCGCCCGCTCGCGAAGAGATGATTGTTCTGTGCCACTCTGGGCACTGCGTAGATCGCGAACGTAAGACCATCGATCCGTGGCATGCGCAGTGAGAAGCCTCCCTCAGGACTTGCCCAAACGGAGTCGAGCATGTCGTGCGGAGTGACAGCTTGGATCAATTGGAGGGACCGTTGAAGCCTCCGGTCCGGATGCGCTTTGACGAGTCGGGAGACTGCACCGCGCGACCAGTCTTCGACGACATCACGCGGGACGACCACCTGCAAATCGACATGGTCAGGGCACACGACATGGACGTTCTGCGCTCGACTTCGACCTTGAATTACCGTGTAGCCGCACTTGCCACCTCCGTAGACCAGAGCGAACAACTTGTCTCCAGGTCGTGCGAGGATCGTGAGTCGACCCTCGGCGTCTGCAATGTCCTGGATGGACTCGAGCGGCATCGACTTGACGCCGTTGTGGCGACAGCCTCCGTATTCCGTGATGACGATACTGGCGTGTGGCAGCGCCTCACCCTCGACGTCAACGCACGAGAGCACAATCGGAGTACACTCCCCTCGATCCACTTCGACCCGGCGCTGTCCGTCGGCCGTCACGACGTCACGCCACGTAGCAGCCCGCAAGACCTACAGAGCACGCCCGGACTCGCACTCGATGTCGTGCACGACGTATCGATACCCGTGCTTTTCGTACAAAGCATCCGCGATTCTTCCGTCCGCATCTGTCGCAAACTCACGGATGTAGGCATTTCGTCCGCAGAGATCTCGACGCGGATCGTCCCACGAGTCGTAGCGAGTGACTCGCAGCCCGGACTGCGCGACGCCTCTCGCACACACGGTTAGTTCGACCGGCACGCGCGTTGACTCACTTCCCGGCAAGCGCCCGCCCCATCTCGGTCATCATCGGCAACACACGGTCGAAGCTGCCCTTCGCCTCGGCGTGGCGCAACGGCGAAACACGCTGAATGACGACCTCGGGTTGTTCCGGCTGGTCGCGCAGGAACGCCATCGTGTCGCGGATGTAGTCGGCGAGGGGCATCGCGCGTTCGTCCTTCGACTGTGCTTCTCCGGTGAGGTGCGTCTGCACGTAGGGCGGGATCAGCTCGAGGACCTCGACGCTCGAGTCGCGGAGCTGTTCGCGCAGCGAAATGGTGTACGAGTGCAATGCGGCCTTCGTCGCGTTGTAGGTCGGCGTCGCGGCCATCGGCACGAAGGCTAGGCCCGACGTGACGTTGAGCACCGCTGCGCGCGGACGTTGCCGTAGTTGCGGCAGCAGGGCGGCGGTCAATCGAATCGGGCCGAGCAAGTTGGTCGCGATCGTCGACTCCGCGACTTCGAGATCGTGATCGGTGACATCCTCGAATCTCATGACGCCAGCGTTGTTGATCACGACGTTGAGGTCGGGGAACTGCTTCGGGAGCTCCCCGCCAATCCTTGCGATGTCGTCTGGATCGGTGACGTCGAGCGGCACGGCGTGCATGCCGGGGTTCGCCGCAACCGCCTGTTCGAGTTTCGCCGCGTCGCGGCCCGCGATCAGGACGGTGTTTCCGAGTTCGCGAAACGCCTCGGCGAGACCGCGCCCGATGCCGCTTCCTCCGCCCGTGATGAGAATGGTATTGCCCGTGAGTTGCATGCCGTGCTTCCTCGAAATCGCGCCGCGACGAAGTCCTGGCGAGTTCCAGGGGGAGTCGGCGCTGGAGGAACCTGTGCCAAGAATGCCGCGGCGTCCAGTGCGCCCGCCAGCTTCCTCATGGTTTCTTCTTCGATGCCGCTGTCGCGCCGAGTTGCTTCTCGAGTCGTGCGATCGCCTCGACCAGCGAACCGTGCATGAGGAGACGACCATCCCGATCGACGACGATCGCACCCCATGAACAGCCATAGAGGCGCGTGGTCTCGCCGGTCTCGTCCGTGACGTCGACCTGCTGCCAGTGATCCGCGAGCATGACTCCAGCAAGCGGCCTCCCGTCCGGATCGACGCAGCGCGCATCGACGCGGATGGGCTCCGTGACCTGCGCATGCAATCCAGGCGAGTGACACGACAGCAGGAGTTGCACCGCGAATTGCATGCAGACACAGGACTTCCATGCCGTGCCAGAGAGGAGCGAACTACGTCGGCATCCGCTCGCTGCAGGAGTGCGATTGTTCCGTCGTGGACCGTGCATGGACTCTCCTACCGTCGCGGCGGCAACGTGTATCGACTGTAGCGCCCTTCGAAATTCACGAAGCGCCCCATCTCGAGCTTCCTGCCCCAGATCATGTGGCCGTCGAGTCCGGCCTCGCGTTCGGCTGCCGTCGGACCTCGGAGCAGGCGATCGATCATCGCGCGCGCTTGCTTGTCGACGCCGTAGCGCGCGCGGGCGAGATAGGGTCGCAAGGCATCCAGCAGTCCGCTGAGCGCATTCGCGCCGAGCGTCGCGTCCGCGGGCATGTCGTTGTCGCCGAGGTGGGGTAGCAAGATCTCCGACACGCGATACGCCGACGCGACGTCACCCTGGCGACCGAGCAGGATCGCGCTCAGGAAGCGCTGTTGTGGATCCGAGGATGCGAGCGCCCGGCGCAGATACGGTCGCGCGAGTTCGCGGCATGTGTCGAGTTTGACGGTCAAGGTGCGCGCATTGTCGATCGCGACGTAGCGCTCCGATTCGCGGTCGTACGGCAGACGATCGGCATGCAACCCCTCCACCGAAATCTCCGCGAGCCGCGCGGTCGGCTCGACGTCGAAGTGCCACAACAACAGCACCGCGAGCTGACGCTGCTGACGATCATCGGACAGGAGCGCACGCGAGAGGCGCGCGCCCGCCTCGGGATGCGAACGCAACGTCCAATAGGCGTCGATCGCGTTGAACCGCTTGTCGTCGTCGCGCAGGTCCAGAACGAGACGCTCGATGTCCGCCGGATTCAACTTCGGCCGCGGTGGCTCGAGCGGAAGGACCCCTGCGGGCTCTTCCGCATCGATCCGCAAGTCGAGCTCTTCGAGAACTCCACCGGACGCGGCGAAGTTCGCCGCGAGACCAGAGCCCGCGGCCGAGCCAGTCGTCGCGAGCTCGATCTCGAACGCGCGAACGGAAGAGCGATTGGCCCAAACCGCGAACGCGGCTGCGCAGAGCACGACGCCTCCGAGAACGGCCGCGCGCGGCCGTACGTTTCCTCCACCCATGGGTACCCTCCCCGATCGAAGGGTTGCACCATCCTCCCATGGTCCGACGCGCTCGCGCGCGTCGGTCGCCTTCGATCTGCCGCATTGAAGCCCAATGGCCCCGCAGCGGCAAGGGCACTCGCGATCAGAACGAGCCGAGGCGGAAGACGAAGCCGTTGCTCATCTGGAAGGCGCCGGCCGCGTCGATCGTGGCACCCTGGAAGACGAGACCGATGTTGAGGAACGCCGGCGAGGCCGGGATCGAGGTCACGAAACTCAAAGGCGCTCCATTCACGACACCGTTGAAGCCGAGAATCTGCGCGGTCGGCGACGACATGTTGATGTAGGCGAGGCCGTTGCCGAACGGAACGCTCGTCGCCGGTGCGAAGTCGACGACCATGAAGCCCAAGACGGGCGTCGTGCTCGTCGTGGCCAGGTCGAGAGTGAACGGATTCGTCCCGAGCAGCGAACGCTGCGTCACCGGGTTCTGCGAGATCACGCAGGCCGGGGGATTCGGCAAGCTGATCGCCGCAGCGATCGGTGCAACTTGCGCCGACGCAGTCGTCGCGTTGATGTTGCGCCCGAGGACGACGTCTTGGATGCCCACACCGGTGATGCTCGGTCCGCCGGCAACGCAGCCGTTGAAGGCTCCCGCGATCGGTGCGGCGGTCAGTGCCACCATGAAGGCTGGCCCCTGCGTCGCGAGGAGATGGAGGCTTGCCCCGTCGGAGACGACGATGTCGATGCTGCCATCGGCATTGAGGTCGCCGGCAGCCGTCATTCGGCCCTGCCCCGCAACCGAGGGAACGCCGTAGAAGAACTGGCCGAACGGGTTGGGGTTGGTCTCGCTCAAGATGGCCGCGAACGCGTTCACGGCATCGGACGGAGCGAGGACAGCGAAGTCGTCCAAACCGTCCGCATCCTGATCTCCGACGACCGCGAGAGCCCTTCCGAACTCACGCGGGACACCGGGAACCGCCACGCCCGTGATGGTCGCCGTGAGAGTCGCCGTCGTCGCGCCGATCCTGAAGATGTTTACGTAGCCGCGAGTCGGACCCGGGGGAAGGATCGTCGAGAACGTCGGCGCGCCGACAGCGAGGCGGTTTCCGCTCGATGCGAGCGCGGCACCGAAGCTACCGATGCGCGGATCCGTGATCGTCTGCAAGACCGGGTTGTTCGGATTGGCGATGGTCAGGTCGACGATGTGGACGGCGTTCGCTGCCGGGTCGCCGACTGCGATTTCACGAATCCCGTCGTTGTTGAAGTCCTCGACCTGAACCATGCCGCCAGCAGAGAACGGCGCGGGAAGCACAACGACGCCGATGATCGAAAAACTGGCGCCGGTTTCACCGGCATGGATGGTGATGAAACCGAGAGTCGGCGATGCGATGGCGACGTCATCGGCTCCATTGCCGTCGAAGTCCCCCACGTTCACCATCGCCGACCCAGTGGCGGGTCCGAACGATGCAGTACCGATAACCGCTCCGGTTTCGGTCGAGATGAAGTCGACCAGCGCGGTCGGAGGTGTGGTCGTGTTGTCGATGGTCGCGATGACGACGTCGCGACGACCGAGGCCGTCCGAATCGCCGAGAATGACGGCGTTGGTTCCGAAGCCTACGAGCGTCGGGTTCGGATTCGCGTACGTGATGTCTTGAGCTGGCAATTGCGAAGCCGCAGCGAGAATCGCCGCTGCGAGCAGTCGTCGGTTGGAAAGCATGAACTAGCTCCTTGGATCGAAGGTCCGATCCAACGGTCCGATGAATGTTTCGAATGAAGTCGTGGGAAGAGGACTGCCCTCTCCATTCGATGCAGGACCGAACCGACCGGCCGCGTCACTCGCGACTGGTGCGTTTTTTCGAGAAGCGAATCTCAGGGAGCCGCAGTCGTCGGGCGATAGCCATCCACCTGCATCGACGCGACACCACGCCCCTGTGTGAGGGAGCGCACGCGCGTCGCGAAATCGAGCAGATTGGAGAGCGGCGCCTTCGCATGGATCGTTGCTCCATCGCTGCGCACGTCGACGTCGTGAACTTCACCGCCCGCGGCTTGGACATCGCCGAGGACCGGGGCGAGGCAGTCTTCCGGCACGTGGATCTCGAGGCGCATCCACGGCTCGAGCATGCAGACCGACGCCTCTTTGGCGACCTCGCGCATCGCGAACGAGAGCGCGGCTTCGAAATCCTCGATCGATGGCACGTCCTGGCCAGCCGGTGCTGCGGGTCCCCCACGCGCGACCCCGTGGAGACGCACACGGAGCTGCGTCGCCGGATAGCCGTGGGCGATGCCGCTCGACAGTTCGGATCGAAGCGACGTCTCGAAGTGCTCTCGCAACACGCGTCCGGCGGGCGTCGCGAGCCGGTCCTCGGGGACGCGATCCTCGATCTCCGGCTCGACGAGTTCGGCGTCGGGCAAGAGCTCGAAATCGAGCCATACCGAGATGTGCCTCGTGCCGACCTCCTTCTCGATGTGCTCCTTCACGCGCAGGGGCTCACGCAGGGATTCGCGATAGCTCACCCGCGGCTTGCCGAGTGCGACTTCGAGGCCGAACGAGCGCTTGAGCTCGTGTGCGAGGATCTCGAGATGGAGTTCGCCCATGCCGCGCACGACGAGCTGACCGGTCTCTTCGTCGATGCTCCAGGTCATCGTCGGGTCGCAGACCGACATCATGCGCAAGGCTTCGATCAAGCGATCCCGGTCGTCGCTGCGCTTGGCCTCGACGGCCATGCCGATGACGGGCGCGGGGAAGATCCACGGCGGCAGCGTGAAGCTCTCCTTCGGTGCGCACAGACCATCGCCCGTTTGCAGGTCCTTGAACCCCTTGACGGCGACGATGTCGCCGGCGAGTGCGGCGTCGACTTGTTCTTCGCCCGAGCCCGCGAGGCGTGAGATGCCGTGCACTCGCTCGACTTTGCCAGTCCGCGAGTTGCGCACCTGGTCGCCACTCGACAGCGAGCCTTGCCAGACACGCACCCAAGCGATCGCACCGTGCCTCGTCGCGACGACTTTGAAGACCTGCGCACCGAGCGGCGCGCCCGGATCGAGTCGCAGCATGCGTCGGTCACCGCTCTGCGTGACGACCTCGGGCAAGGGCACGTCCTCGGGTGCGGGCAACAATTCTTCGACCGCGTCCATCAACGGCTCGACGCCGACGCCGCGCAAGGCCGCACCGCCGAGGACGGGCATCAGTGTGTTCGCGAGCGTCACGCGACGGAGCACACGCACGAGCAGTTCGTCGGGCGCGTCGACGTCGCGCGCGAAGAGATCGAGAAGCTCTTCGTCGTGTTCGGCCAGCGCCTCGACGAGTCCGTAGCGCGCGAGGATCCACTCCTCGGGAGGACTGTCGGGCCAAGGCACGCTCTCGTGTTTCGACGCCGCGCGTCCGTCGTCGTAGCGGTGCACGCGTTGGTGCAGGAGATCGACGAGCACGAGCCGCTCGTTCTCGCACCATGGAAGTTGCAGCGAGACCGGGCGCACGCCGAGACGCTTTTCGAGCGACTCGAGGGAGCGGTCCCAATCGGCACCGACCTTGTCGAGCTTGTTGAAGAACGCGATCCCCACGACCGAACGCGTGCGTGCCTGGCGCCATACCGTCTCGGTCTGCGCCTCGACGCCCTGGCTCGCATCGATCACGAGCACACAGCCATCGAGGACGCGCATGCAGCGCTCGACTTCGGCCGTGAAATCGACGTGTCCCGGCGTATCGACGAGAGTGAAGCGAGACCCGCGCCACGGCAGATCGATCGCCGCCGAGTGGATCGTGATCCCTCGTTCGCGCTCTTCGTCCTCGAAGTCGAGGACGGTCGTTCCTTCGTCGACGAGGCCGGGCCGATACTGAACGCCGGACACGAACAGCATGCGCTCCGAAACCGTCGTTTTGCCGGCATCGATGTGCGCAGCGACACCGAAGACGCGTCGAGGAAGAGTCGCAGGAGCGGTCGCCATGGATGTGAGGATACCCGTCAACGATCGGTCAGGACGTTGACGATCGCGGTCTCGAGTCGTGCGACATCGAGCTCGCTCGCCTGTCCTTTCGCGATGCCGGCAAGGACATCGCGCATCGCACGGTCGAGCGCATCGCGGCGCTCCTTGCTCAGGTCCGCGACGACACCGGTCTTGGCGAGTTCGAGCGCATCCCGTCGTGCGTGACTGCGATCGCGAACGGCAAGGCAATGGACCAGTGCGCGATCGAGGAGCACCCATGCATAGCGCGGGCTCGTAACGGGGCCGATCGCGACGAAGCGACCGGTCTCGAAGGGAAGCAGCGTGCGCGCGAGCTTGCTCGACGATGGCCAAACGCGCGCGACGTGCTGCCCACCCCACCAACCTGCGGCGGCACCGATCCCAGCGCCGATGAGCGTCCCGGTGAAGAACGACAACCCACCCACCGCGAGGTCGATACCCGCTCCGATCGCGGCACCCCAACCGGCTCCGTACTTGAGCAACTGCGTACGCGTCAATCCGAACGCCTTCCACACGGTCTCGGAGAAGAGATCCTCACGCAGGAGTTCGACGCTCGGATCGTCGCGCTCGAGGCCAGGGTGACGAAAGACCCGCTCGACCTCGTCCCGCGCAGCAACTTCGAGCTTGCGCTGAGCGGCCTTGTAGGCGTCCTCGAGTTCGACACTCACGGCGCTCTCGTCCACGCCCTCTGCGAGGGCTCGATGCTCGACGTGGGCGAGCGCCTTGCACATGAGGTCGGCGATCACGGCAGCGCTGCGTTTGCGACGTGCGCGCCACTCCGATTCCATCGCCGCGACCGCCGTGTCGATCGCTGCACTCCACTCCGCGCGAATCTCGCGGAAGCCTCGCAGGAGTGCAACCCGATCTTCGAAGCACGCACGATGCGCGTCGAACTCGCGAACGATGTGGAAGAACTGACGTAAGGTCGGCCGCCATTCGTCCGCATGGTCGCGATCGCGCACGCGGTTGATCAGCGCCATCGCCGGTTGACCGGTCCAGCGCAAAATCTCCATCTCGGCTTCGTTCGACGGCTCGAGATGGCTCGAAGCATCGACGACGTAGAGGATCCCCGCACCCTCGAGCAGGGGTTTCAGCAACTCGACTTCGTCGTGGAACTCGCCGCCGTCCGCCATCGTCTCGACGAACTCGCGAACCGCACCCGGCCGATCCGCAGCGCTCTGCGTGCGTGCCTGGAGCCATGCGAGGAGCTGTCGCGGGCGCTGGAAACCCGGCGTATCGACGATGCGGAAGAGCTCACGATCCGCCGACTTGAAGACGTAGGTCCCCGCATGCTTCGTCGTGCCGGGGTAGCTGTCGATCGGGATCGCTTCGTTCTCCGACAAGGCCGCGACGACGGAAGACTTGCCCTGATTGACGTTGCCTACGACGACGAAGAGCGGCGTGCTCGCGGTATCCGATGTCATTGCGCAGCTCCTGTCGCGACGTAGACATGCGGATCGTCGAGCGTGCCGAGCGACCGCCGCCACTGCGCGCGCTCTTCCTCGAGAGCGTCCCCGACCGCAGCACCGTTCGCGAACTCCAAGAGAACCGCGACGATCGGCTTGCCTGCACCGACGGCTCGACGGATGGCGAGTACGAAGTCGAGGACCTCGCGCGTCGGCTGCTGGCCCGCGGCTGCGACGAGAATGACGCGAGACGCCGCTTCTCGTCCGAGTGCATCGACTGCGCGTTCGTCAGCACCGAGGTCCGCACCACCGACGCCGTGCATCGCGCGAATGTCGGATGCATAGCGTCGCGTGAGTTCGTCACGCACCGCGGCGTCGTGACGAGCGGCGCTTCCCCAGAGCAAGACCCAAGTCGACGCGCCGGACATCGCCCGCGCAGACTCGGCTTCGACGGCCTTCGTCGGCTCGACTCCTTCGACGTCCTCCGGGCTCGGACCGGACCAGCCGGCCTGGACAGGCAGGAGCCGATCGAAGAGCCCCTGGTAGCCGACGTGGTCGAACCCGTAGGCACGGATGCCGCGACGCGCGAACCACGAACCGAGGACCAGAGCGACGGTTCGCGGGACGAGCCCCCACGCCACGACGCCAGCGATCAAGAACGTCCACCACTGCTTGACGAGTCGATCCGAGTCTTCGACCTTCGTGATGAAGGCTCCCGCCATGCGATCCCACTGACTCGCGTCCACGACATCGAGGGATGGGATCGCCGAAGGCAGCCAAGCCCAAGGCGCCGAGATCGCACGCACACCGGCATGCACCGTCTCCGGCGTCACGTCGAGCGTCGTCGACCACGAGAACTTGAGGTCCGAGAACGCGATCGTCGCGAGCGCGACGACGAGCGCTCCGACGTTGAACGCGACACCGAATCGCTGCGCGAGCGAAAAGAGCGTCCAGCGCTCCACATCGGCGAAGAGCGCCTGGCGAGATCGCATCGCACGGAGCGATTCCCGCAGGGACTGCCATCCCTCGCCGAAGAAGCGCGAGGCCAGCGCCGCGATCGGTCGGTGCAATACCGAGATCGCGCTGCCGGATCGCTTCGACTTCGTGCGCAGGATGAAGAACAGCATGAGCACGAGCAACGCGATCTGCCCGGCGCACAACACGAACACGAACCACAGGACGTTGACGGGCGTCGTTCCGTCATAGGCGAGGAGGGCCTTGCTCGCTCCGCCGCCGAGCAGGAGTCCGATCCCGATCAGCAGCCAGCCCGCCACGTCGAGACCGTGGACGACCCGTTCCCCGGGCAGGTCGTTCCGTCCGTTGCGCACAGTGTCGAGCCATTCTTCGGCGAGATCCGCGCGCAAGGCCGGGTCGGCGTCGAGGCGGGCACGTAACTCGCGCACGGAGACACCGCGCTCGCGCGCGACGCGATCCGCGACGCCGCCATCGCGAACGCCCTTGGGCGAGTCGGCTGCTCCGTCACGGAGCAGCCATTCCAGGTCGATGAGGGCGGCGAGGTCCAAGATCGAGCCCGATGCTATCGGGGATCATGGCCGAGTAAACGGTGCGCGCCCTCACACCGCGCACCGTGGGCCGTAGGGTCAGCGCTTGGCGCCGATCCGCATCGCTGCCGCGTCCGACATCGTGAGCCCGAACGCGTTGGCTGCGGGGTCCACGAGGACCCACTGCCAGAGCACGTCGCCACCGATGTAGCGTGTGTCATTGGGGATCGTCAGCGGGCCGAAGCCCGCGGCGCCGTTCCTGTCCGTGGCTCGACCGAACGCGACGATGTTGTGCACGAGGTGCACGCAGCCGGGCATGCCAATACCGTCGAGCGGCAGCTCGTTTCGCACCGCGCCGAGTCGCAGCACGCCTACGGAGTTTCGCGCCCCCCCGCGCACGTAGATGCGAATGGCGCTGCCGAGCCTGGCCTGGGCACCATCGAGGTACTCGGGCGACGTCTGCGTGCTCGGAGCACCGAGGATGCGCGCGTAGGTGTTGGCGCTCCCCTTGCAAGTGGCACCGTAGCGGGTCCAGCGCGACGGCCCGCTCACGGTCGCCTTGTCGTAGCACCAGAGCGTTCCGCTGTTCGCCGTCGGTTCGCCGATGATGAGGTCGCGGATCGAATCTCCGTTGGTGTCGATCGCCGCGAGCGAGCGGCCGAACGTCGGCCCGCCGGGAAGTTCGAGGTAGATCCGAGTGGCGTCGACCCCGCGCAGGACGCGCACGACGCCCTTGGCGTCCGCTGCCATGACGTCCGGAATGCCATCCCCCACGAAGTCACCGACGCCCGCGAGCGCCGACCCGAAGCGATCCGTTCCGGTTCGCGACGACAAGAACGCGAACGAGTAGCCATCGATGAGGCGCACGAGTCCACCGCCATTGGAGCTGCCCGGTGCACCGACCGCGAAGTCGGGGACCCAGTTCTTGTTGACGTCACCGATTGCGGCGACCGCGTAGCCGAGTTCCGATCCGGCAGCGCCATTCATGGAGTTGATCAGGCTTCCGTTCCTTCCCGAACGAAGCTCGATGCGCCCGGCGTTGTTCGAGTAGGACGGGATGCCGACGAGCACGTCGCTGAAGCCGTCACCGTCACGATCGCCGAGGACCGCGAGCGAACCGATCTTGCCCGCCGTCTTCACGAGCCAGATGCGACCGGTGCTCCAACCGAGTGCTTGAATCGAGTTCGTCCCGTAGTTGGCGACGACGTCGGGGTATTTGTCTGCGTTGAAGTAGCCCACCGCGAGGTGCTCGGCGATCGCGTTGCTGTCGCCCCAGACGCGTGCGAGTGCACGCGTGCGACCGGACACCCAATAGATGTTGCTGGCCCAGCCCGAGTACGCACCGGCGCCGCCGAGCATCACGTCGTCGTAGCCGTCCTGGTCGAAGTCCGCGCCAACCAAAGACGTGCCGATCTTGGCGCCAGCGACCGGCCCTTCGACCGCGTGGAACCACTTCTGCGTCTTACCCGAGTAGAACGACACGACGCCGGAATCAGCGCCCTTGCTCTTGTCCGCGAATGGCGCACTCACGCCATAGTCCCCATAGCCGTCCCGGTCCATGTCGCCGACGGCGACGACGTGATCACCCCAGCCTTGATCGACGGGGGAAGCACCGGGCCATGGCGTCACACGGTAGATCCCCGAGTATTCCGCTTCGAGCGTGATCGTGCCGTTGCCGAGCGACGTGTCGTCTTCGCGAACGACGAAGCGGGTATTGCCGACCGATTGCGGCTTCCCGTTGACCCACCAACGCTCGAACTTCCAGATGTTGGTCGCGGTGTGGTAGTCCGGTGCGTCGAGCGCCACAGTCCGCCAGTAATACCGCGTGAGCGGAGTCGGTCCGGTGCCGTTGCCGGTCGCATCGACGATCGACGTCGTGATCGGAACACCGGACGTCGGTCCCCGCGACGTGATCACGAGTTGTCGCGTCTTCTTGTAGACCGCGACACATTGATCGTCGCGCGTGCCGGTCGAGCTGATGCTGAGGCTCGGGTTCGTCGAGTAGGCGTAGTCGCCCCACGGTTTCGTGCGGTTGTTCCAATAGCTGAACTCGTACACGTCGTTGCCGATCTTGTGACTCTTGGGCGCGGTCAACGTGATCGGGACACTGGCGTCATACACGGCATAGCCATTGGTCGTGATGCTCGTGCGATCGCGCTTGTCCTTGGTGCACGCGACCGGCACGCCTTCGAACGCATGGACCGACTTGTCCGCAGCGATGTACTTCGAGCCGATGCTGACCGGAATCCAGTACTTGCTGTCATGGTTGCGTCCGAACCACGCGAACTCCGGGATCTGATCCTTGACGAGAAAGACGGTCTGGATCCCCATCCCGGTGCCGACGAACATCGTCGTGCGAACAGGGTGTGGTTGCACCGTGAAATAGTCTCCCCATTCTTCATTCGCCGGGCTCGAGTCCGTTCCGGTGAAGCTCCAGAACAACTGGTTGAAGAACGACGGATAGCACTCGTCGACGATCCCGCAATAGCTCTGCGGATTCAGGTTGCTACCACCCGCAGCGACGACGTAGCCGATTCCGCCAGCGCTGTTGCCGTGAGTCGCGGGATAGGCGATCGCGTAGTTGTTGTTGTAGATGTCTTGAGCCGCGATCAGTTTGTCATCGGACTCACGGATTCGCGCGAAGCGACAGAAGACGTGCGATCGGTTCGTCTGCGGTCGTGACGCCCAACCGAAGCCGTACTCGCCGGCATTGGGCAGTGCATACCCTGCCGTGATGTAGCCGTCGTATCGTCCCAGCCAATTCGTACCATTGGGCGCTTTCGAAACGAACTTTCCGCGATCTCCGTCTGTCCAGGCCGGCACCGTCACATCGAAGTCCGCATGGCTCATGTCCTCGTCCGCGAACTTGTAGACGTGCAACGTCGATGTATTTGCACCGTGACATGCGGCGTACATCGTGTCTTCCGCGCCTTGGGTCAGTCGAATGTCGACGGTCGTCGTCATGAGGAAATTCACGGGTGTCGTGCCATGCACTTCGCTGAGCTTCATGCTCCAGATCACGGTCGCTTTGTAGTTGCGTGCAGCGTCGAAGATGTTCGACGTGAACCAGATCCGCTTGCGAGAGATCGCGACATCTGGAAAGTCGAGCCACTCGCCACTCGGACGACCGAAGAACTGCGGATCGAAGATCTTCGAGAACGGGAAGCGAGCGTTGTCGAGTTCGCTACCGCGGCAATAGGCAACGCGAACGGAGCCTCGCTTGGTACTGCTGCTGTACTTGTATTGCAGGTACCAGAATGTCATGTCGGTCTCGCTCGCGTACATCGTTCGCTGGTCACAGCAGAAGCCACCGTCGAGCGAACTGAACTTCGAGAACGGGTCGACACTACTCCATGACGCTCCTGAGTCTGTCGATAGTGCCGCCCATTTGTTCCCCGTGGCGAAGGCTTGTGTGCTCGTCGGATTCGTGTTCCCGCGGAACGACACCGAGGGCTCGCCCAGCAGCGACCGATCCAAGAAGGTCCCGACGGTCATCTCCGAGTGCTTGAAGAGATAAGGATCGCACGGACCAGCAAGTGGCCCTGCGGCGCCCGTCTTCATGTCCGAAGGTCCGCCGACGGGCTGTGGCAACCCGGCGTCGAAGTAAGGCACGACCCGACGGGGCTCATGCTGCGGACTCTTCCCGCGCTCGGTTTCCACTGGCGGAACGAGCACCTCTCGCGCGTGCTCTGTGGACCCAAGCAGCCGCATCTGGGACCTGAGGTTGGTCGGGTGCTGAGCGACCAAGGGCGCGGCGAGCAGGAAGCCGACGATTCCGAACCGCGCGGTGAGACCACGGACGGCCGCCGAGGTGATCCTCGACACGACCGTCGCGACGACGAGATGGTGCTGTCTCAAAACGGACCTCTCGAGACGAGGTAGTAGAAGTGACGTCGACGCCCGTGCGCCCACGAGCCTCACCCGGCATCGACCTCGTCTACATGCCCCGTTGCGTATCTCGCGCCCTCACGAAAACCGATTCTTTTTTCGCGTAGCGTAAGAAGTCGGGTCTACTGCCCGATGCGCATCTCGACGCCGTTCGAGAGTTCGGCGATGCCGAGCAGCGGACCACTCTGCGCGAGCACGAAGAGCTGGCTCGTCAGGCGCACACCGGCGAGAGAGCTCGTCGAAGGGATCGGCACGTTGGCATTCCACGCGCCGCTCGCCGTCGTTGCTCCGGCCGGAATGATGATCATCGTCGTGATGTCGGGTTGGAGCGTGCAGCCATTTCCGAGCGGAATCGGCGTCGGCGCACCCGGCGACAAGAAGAGCTGCACCGGAGCTGACGGCGCGGCACCCGTTGCGGCGTACACCTGACTCGAGCCGAGCGATGGCGCCGAGGCGACGAGCCGCGGCGGCGCCGCGATGCCACACGACGACCCGACCGGACGCGCGCCTGCGACGGCAACGGTGTCGGCCATGTAGATGCCGCGCCCGTGCGTGACGATCATCAACGTGTCGTTGTCCTGCCAGACGAGCTCTTCGACACCTGACACCCGAGTCGACTGCAGGCTCGCATCCCAGCTACGGCCGTCGTCGAGCGACCAGTAGAGCCCGGCGTCCGTCCCGGCGAAGATCACTCCCGGAATGTCCCGATGCAGCGCGAGGGACGTCACCGGCGCGCTCGGCAGTGCGCTCGAGCCCGAGCCCGTGATGAGCATCCACGAAGCCCCGCCGTCCTCGGTCCGCCACACGTTGTCGCCGTGGTACCCCATGAAGGCGACGTAGACGCGGTTCGGGTCCTTCTCGTCGATCGCGATGCGTCCGACCCAGCGCGCTGGCATCGGCGCGCGATCCATGCGCGTCCACGTCGGCGAGGTCGAAGTCGCGTTGGTCGACTTGTAGAGCTGGCCGTTGTTGTGGCCGACCCAAACGACGTCGGAGTTGCCCTTCGCGGCCACCATCGTGCTGATGTTGCACGGCGGATCGGCAGCGAAGTGCGCGCTGTCGTAGTGCTCCGTCGGGCAATTGAGGCGCGGCTTGACCTGACTCCACGTCGGGCGCGATGCCGTGCGCACGTTGTTCGAACGCCAGAGCGCCGCTCCTGCGAAATACATGCGGTCCGAGTTGTTGGGGTCGAGCACGATGCTCGGCGCGAAGTTCGAACCCGCATCGGGGATGTTCGACGACGATCCGATAGACGAGAAGCGACTACCGCTGTTCGTGCTGCGATACACGCGGATCCAGTAGATCTGCGCATAGCAGACGTTGGGGTTGGTCGGGTCCCACGCGCAGAGCGAGCCGTCGCCGCTGAGCACCTTGGCCCAACCTTCGGAGTTACCGGTGTAGACGAGCGACCCCTGGTCCTGGAGACCACCGACGATGCGGCTGCCATCCGGCGAGATCGCGGCGCCGTAGAACTGATTGATCGACAGCGTGTTGTTGAGTTCTTGCCAGCTCGGCGGCGTGCTCCGCGCGTTGGTCGTGCGGTGGATCCCACCGTCGTCGCCCTCGAAGAGCTGCTGATTCGTGGTGCCGTTGTAGTCCGGATGTTCGACGAGCGCGTGGATGTCGTAGTAGAGCGGCGCGCCGACGTTCTGCGTGCTCGTGCCCGCCGTCGTCACCGTCGCGCCGCCGTTCATGCTCTTGTAGAGATTGATCGCGCCGAGGACGAAGTGATTGGGATCGGTCGGGTCGACCCACAGCGTGTTGTTGTAGCGCGAGTAGGTGTTGATCTGGTTGGGCGAGCGATACGTATACGTCTTGCCGCCGTCCGAGGAACGGAAGATGGAGATGCGCTCCGAAGCATCGCTCGCGCTCGCGTAGACGGTCGTCGGGCTGCTGCGCGCATACGCGACTTCGATCCGCAGACTCTTCGGAATACCACCGGCTTGCGACCACGAGACACCACCGTTGGTCGAATAGAGCGCAAAGCCATCACGGGTTCCGGCGACCACTTGCATCGAGTCGGTCGGATGCCAGTCGATATCGAGCGTCGTGTCCGAGGCGACCTTGGTCCACGTCACGCCACCGTCGGTGCTGCGCTGAATGCCGGAGTTCGTGCCGGCGAGGAGAACGTTGCCGTTGTTCGGGTCGACGGCGAGGCGACCGACGGACTCCCAATCGGTGCCGACCGTGCTCGCGAGCCGCGACCAGTTGGTTCCGCCATCGGTCGTGACGAAGACGCCCGCACCCATCGGTGCCGCGAGGTTCGACGACCCTTGCAACGTGTCGAAGAAGACGCCTTCGCCGGTGCCGGCGAAGATGCGATTCGAGTTCTTCGGATCCATCACGAGGCTCGTGATCGCCATGTACGGCGCGATCCCATCGAGTGCGAACCACGACGAACCGCCGTTCGTCGTCTTCCACACACCGCCGCCGACCGAGCCGAGCCACATCGTCGTCGGGGTCGTCGGATGGATGAGGATCGCGCGCACGCGACCACCGACATTGCCGGGACCGAGGGACTTCCAATTGGTGAGTGCATCGACCGCAGCGAGCGGACGCGCCGCGACCATCGCGTCGGCTTGCGCGACCATGCGACCGATGGCGTCGTGCGGAACCGTACCGTTCGCATCGAGGCGCTTCACGTAGTGGCGCGTGGCGCCCTTCGGCAGCGCCTCGGCTTCGGCTTCGTCGCCTTCCGGGCCGCGGTCTTCGATGAGGATGCTTGCATCGCTGCGCGCGATCTGCGCACCGTCACCGGTTGGTGTGACTCCACATCCAGGGACGGTCAGAGCAGCAAATACGGGAACGACGACAGCCGTCACGAGGGAGAATTGGCGCTTCATTGCGTACGTGTGCGCGGGACGATTGAGGAAGGACAGGACCCACGCAGTGTATCGCGCTGGGCGCCATCTCACGTGTCCTAGGCGCACAGGTACTGAAGCGCGACGGAAGCGCGGACCCGACCCGAGGGCCCGCTCCACCGTGCCTCGCAGCCCACGAGCCGGGCCGGCGCATATCCGAGCGCGTCAGTTCCCGATGAGGACCGTTGCAGCGTCGGTCACAGCGAGCCGAGAACCGTCGACGAACAGGCCCTGCACGTAGGCCCGTGCCCCCACGAGCATGGCTTGCGTCGGAATCGGAACGTCGAAGGGGACCGGGCTGGTCCTCCACGGCTGGCCGACCACCGTGAGCAACGGGGCGCCGATCAGCACCTCGCCCTTCGAACCGATCGGTCCCAGCCCCAGACCTGCAACCGAGATCCCGCACGGATACTGCGCGGTGGCGTTCGCCGCGAATAGCAGCAGAGGAATCGAGCCGCTCGAGATCGATCGCAACGGGTCATCCACGGTGAAGCGCACGCTCTGCCCCAAGATCGGCATCCCCGTCACCTCGAAACTCCCCATGGGATTGACGCCACAGCCGTAGACGCGCGTCTCGGCGAGCCGACGAATCACGAACGAACCGACGATCGTCGGCGCATTGAGGAACGGCCCGGACTTCGTCGTGATGATCGCGATCTTCTCCCGCGGTTGGGTGTCCATATCCGGCGACGTGTAGGTCGGCCCACTGTCAGTGCCCGCGTCGTAGACGTGCAGCGGCACCGTGATCTGATCGATCCACTGACCGTTCTTCGTCAGGTCGAGTCCGGACACACCGACGAACCAGTCGGGGCTCGGTGCGAGCATCGTCACCAAGGTCAAGCGCGGATGCGTCGCGTCGATCGTGATGCGCGTCTTCGTCGACCCGGGCGAGACGCCGAGGCCGGGGCCGGTGACGACGCGGTTCGCCGCGCCCTTCTGGATGGCCTGATTCACCTCGGCGGTCAGCGTGCTCGTCGCACCACGCTCGGCCATGGCCTCGATCCCCGGCGAGGCGATCGAACCCGAGTCCCAGAACGACACCGTGGCATCGTGCGTCGCGCCGATCAGGGACGAGTAGTGCGGAAAGCTCGGGAAGTCGATCGGGTGCGTCTGCGCGCTCCACGTGGACTGGAATGTCAGCTCGTAGACGGCGGTGCCCCGCTGCGCGGAGGCGCCTGCCGCAAGGATCGCGGCACCACAGGCACTCAGAACCGTTGCCGAAAGCCGACTTCTGAATTCGAATTTCATGAACGAAAGCTCCTTATTGTTGCATTTTCGAGAGCGAGCGTCCCACGATCTCCGCCTCGCCGGGTTCCGAGCTTCCGCAGTTTTTGTCCCCGAGGACGCGCACGAAAAGAACACGGCCCACCGGTCCGAAGACCGGCGGGCCGTGCCGCTCATCTCTCTCTTTCTCTCAGCGCTGCTGCGAGGCGTGGCAACCGAGGGCTCCGAAGAGCCTTCCATCGCCCCTCGAGGCGCTGCCGAACGGGCTCTCACCTCCGTTCGTGCATGCAGTTAGTGACGCTGCTACGAGGAGTAACCTGCGCGAGGTCTCAGATTTTTTTCGCCGCCGGAATCGCCGAAGCTCTCGGGAGCTGCCGGGGCGGCGAAGGCGCGTGCTCACTTCGACTCGCTGCCTAGAAGGCAGCGACGGGAGCTCAGCGCGAACGGCCCCACGCGAAGTGCGCGTAGGCCTTGTTGGCATCGGCCATCTTGTGAACGTTGTCCTTCTTCGTGACGGCGCCGCCCTGATTGTTGTAGGCGTCGTACATCTCGTCGGCGAGCCGGCGGGCCATGCCCTTGCCGCGCTT
>JAGQQW010000479.1 GCA_020426005.1 Planctomycetota bacterium
GATTTCGGATCGAGACCCAACCTTGCGAGAGATCGAGATCCTCGATCAATAGGTGGATTGCTTCTCCCGGCCTGAGCCCTGTCTTGGCCAACATGCAGAAAATCGGAAACTCGGCCCGTCCGGCAGCCTGCAGAAAGGAGAGCTCCGATTCAGCATCAAAACAATAGACCGGCTTTCGATCCTCGACCCGATACTGGTCGAGACGCAGCCTTGAGAGAGGATTGGGGAGATGAGCAGGGAGGTATTGGCGGCGACGGGCGTATTCAAATAGCGATCGCGTCACTTCCAGAATGTATTGCAGACCGCGATCCCGTAATGGACGCTTGGACGTGTTGGGATGTCCATTGGGAGAGACCTGGACCTGCCGCAGGTACCGGACGAAATCTTCCGCCGGAAACTCCGAGACTTTGACGGAACGTCTCGAGGCGGCGAAGTTGGCGACGTACTGCGTGGCCGCACGGTACCGGGACAGCGTTTTGAGAGAGGAGTGACGAATCTGTTCGTGATCGTCGAGAAACTCCCGACGCAAATCCTCGATGGAGATGGATTGTGTCGTATGGGGAGACCGACCGAATTGAGCGAGACTCCGGTCGATTTCCGCAGCGACTGTTAGGGCTTCGATCTTGAGATCGCTCAGTCTCGTGCGGATTGGACGTCCCGACTCCCGGTAGTATCCATACCAGCCTCCGTGATGGAAATACACGGAAACCTTACCGATGCGGACTCGTTGGGAATCGGTCTTCCGTCGCTTGCGCATGCGCGCCATGAAACACCTCCTGGTGCACATTTTGTGCACCAAATTTGCACCAGGAAGATTCAGGGACGGAAAAGAAAAAGCGCTAAGTGGTGAGTAGCCAGCCACTTAGCGCAACAGGAAACGAGATGTGAAACAAACAAG
>JAGQQW010000480.1 GCA_020426005.1 Planctomycetota bacterium
GCTCTGCGGCAGCGAACGGCGCACGCTCAACTTCCAGGACGGCCCGTTCGAGGTCGTCACCTGCAGCGACTGCGGCCTCGTCTACGTGACGCCGCGGCTGGTCGGCGAGGTCCTGCGCGAGGTCTACAACGAGGACTACTGGAAGAGCGACAACCCCAAGATCCGCGGCTACGCCGACTACGCCCGCGAATCGGCGCTCTACCTGCGCACCTTCGAGAAGCGCATGGCCCTGGTGCGCAAGTGGCTGCCCGAGAAGGCGCGCGTGCTCGACGTCGGCTGCGCCGCGGGCTACTTCTTGCAGGTGATCAAGCGCCACGGCCACGACGTGCACGGCGTCGAACTGTCGCCGGCGATCGCCAAGGAAGCGATCGCGGCGCTCGGGAAGGAACGCATCCACGTCGGCACGCTCGACGACGCGGTGGCGGCGATGGACTACCAGCCGGCGTCGTTCGACCTGATCACCCTGTGGGACGTGATCGAACACGTGCCCGACCCGCAGTCCGTGCTGCGCAAGATCCGCGAGCTGATCAAGCCCGGCGGCCACCTGCTGCTCGAGACCCAGAACGTCGCCTCGCGCTGGGCGCGGCTGCTCGGCCCGCGCTGGCACCACTACAAGCACCACGAGCACCTCTACCACTTCACGCCGGCGACGATCACGCGGCTGCTGGCCGACTGCGGCTTCGCGGTGCGGCAGGTCGGCAGCGCCTACGCCGGCAAGTACGTCTCGTTCGGCTTCCTCAGCGAGCGCGCCGGCCGCCTCGGCACGATCCCTGGCCTGCTCGCCAAACCGTTCGCGCTGCTCAAGTGGGCCAACCTCTACGTCAACCCGCACGACGAGATCATCGTCGTCGCCGACCCGGCCTGATCCGGCGATGGACCGCATCGCCTACCAGACC
>JAGQQW010000481.1 GCA_020426005.1 Planctomycetota bacterium
GCCCCCCACTGCCCAGAACCACGATTGCGACAAGCGTCAGGTATTTGCGCGCGAGTGACGCGAGACGGGTTGGTTGGTCAGAAGGCATAGGTCACCCCCGCGTAGAAGAACTGGCGGATGTCGTCCTCGGCGGCGGGCAGGGCGTCGCCGGGGAAGAAGATGGCGTAGCGGAGCGTCGCGGTGACGTCGGAGAGGATGTGCCAGTCGAAGGAGAGGTCGAGTTCGGTGCCGATGTATGCGTCGTAGGTTGTGGAGATGTTGAGGGGAGCGTCGGCGTCGAGCTTGTGGAAGAGGTAGGCGTCGAGCCCGACGCGGATGTTTTTGAAGAGTTCTGAATCGAGGTCGGGGTTGGTGGAGGCGCCGGCGCGGAATGAGATGAGGTTGGAGGGGTCGGGTCCGAGGGCGAGCCCGGTGTCGAGGAAGCCGAACGCGTTGAACGCGTTGTCGTCGGTGCCCGGGAGGTTGCCGCCGAATGTGTTGGAGGCGTCGAGGCGGTCGTCGTCACCGGAGGCGGCGATGAGTTCGAACTCGAAACGGGACTGTGATTCGTCGTGCGGGAGGAAGGTGATGCCGGCGACGGCGGCCCAGGCGGAGATGTCTTCCTCGGTCTGCGGGATGGGGTTGCCGTTGTTGGGGTTGAAGGTTGTGGAGCGGCCGGTGCCGAACTCGTGGACGAGTTCGACGTGGTATGCGGTGTTTGCGTTGATTGGGCCGGTGGAGCCGAGCCCGAGGTAGAAGGAGTCGTACTCGAATCGCGTTGGGTAGAGGTTGCCGCCGGAGCCGGAGAAGGTGAACTGGTTGAGGTCGTTGTTGTCGATCTGGGAGAGGAAGTAGAGGAAGGGTTTGTGTTTGCCGGTTTCGCGCCATTCGATCATGCCGCCG
>JAGQQW010000482.1 GCA_020426005.1 Planctomycetota bacterium
AAGGACTCGGCGTCGGCGCCGTAGATTTCGCGGGCGGCCGTGGTCGTCAGATCCGAGGCAGGACCGTCAAAGACCACGGCACCGTCGCGCATGCCGATCACGCGATCGCAGTACTGACGTGCGGTATCCAGCGTGTGCAGGTTGCAGATCACCATGCGGCCGTCTTCCTCGTGAATGCGGCGCAGCGAGTCCATGACGATTTGGGCGTTCATAGGGTCGAGCGAGGCGATCGGTTCGTCGGCGAGGATCACCTTCGGGTTCTGCATCAGCGCCCGCGCGATCGCGACACGCTGCTGCTGGCCACCCGACAGGGCCTCGGCGCGCTTGGCGGCATGTTCGGCAACACCCAGTCGATCGAGCAGGTCGATCGCCTTGTGGACGTCGCGCTGCGGGAAGAGGTTGAACATCGAGGCCAGCGTGCCGGTCCGGTTGAGCGTCCCGTGCAGAACGTTCGACACAACGTCGAGGCGGGGAACCAGGTTGAACTGCTGGAAGATCATCGCGCATTCCGACTGCCAGGCGCGCATGGCCTTGCTTTCCAGCGCGAGCACATTGCGACCGTTGAACAGCACTTCGCCTTCGGTCGCGTCCGTCAGTCGGTTGAGGATGCGCAGAAGCGTCGATTTACCTGCGCCCGAACGCCCGATAATGCCAATCATCGTCGGTTTTTCGACCGCGATATTGACATCACGTACAGCGACATTGGTTCCGAACCGTTTGGTCAGCGAAACGATTTTCAACATGCAGCATCCCCCAGATGTTGAGCGGGGAGATGTCAGGCGAATGTGAAGGTAACGTATCGGCTCTTTGAAGCTTT
>JAGQQW010000483.1 GCA_020426005.1 Planctomycetota bacterium
CGCCCTTCGGCATCACGCTGCGCGCCGCCACCGTGCGCGGATCGGGGGAGTGGCGGTGAAGCGTCGAACCACGAGCTCGAGCGCCTGCGTCTTGGGCGCGGGCGTGCGGGGGACGCGCAATGCCCGTACCATGTCCGGCCCGAAGCGCCGATCGCGCCTCCGATGATGGATTGGGAAGTCTTCTACAACCGCTTCCGTGAGCCGGACTTCGTGCCCGGCTACGAGATCCAGAACCGCCTGGGGGGAGGCGCGTTCGGCGAGGTGTACAAGGCGCGCAAGCACTCGATCGGCAAGGCGTACGCGATCAAGTTCCTCAAGATCGACGACGAGGCGCAGCGCGCGGCGATCGAGCGCGAGCTCGAACAAGTGCGCCACTTCGCGGTGATCGACCACCCCAACCTGGTTTCGATCGAGGACCTCGGCTCGGTGCTCGGCGTGCCGTACGTCGTCATGGGCTACGCGGGGGAGGACACGCTCGCGCGGCGGCTGCGCGAGTCGCGCATGACGCGCGAACAGGCGCTCGCGATCTTCGTGCAGACCTGTCGCGGCGTGCTCGCGCTGCACGACCG
The DNA here is from genome assembly GCA_020426005.1 of Planctomycetota bacterium. Classification (GTDB taxonomy): domain Bacteria; phylum Planctomycetota; class UBA1135; order UBA1135; genus JACKHW01. The sequence goes on from JAGQQW010000483.1 coordinate 570, forward strand.
CCGCCTCGTCCACTTCGACATCAAGCCCGGCAACGTGTTCCTGAAGGGCGACGTCGCGCGCGTCGGAGACTACGGCCTCAGCAAGCTGGTGACGCACAGCCGCGGCAGCCTGTCGATGGGGCGGGGCACGCCGTACTACATGGCGCCGGAGATGCTGCAGCGGCGCGGCGACCAGCGCAGCGACGTGTATTCGCTGGGTGTGGTGCTCTACG
>JAGQQW010000484.1 GCA_020426005.1 Planctomycetota bacterium
GAGCCGTAGGCACGAGTTCCGGTGCCCTCGAGCCGTAGGCACGTGAACGAACGGAGCCTGGCACCGTTCGTCCGGGCGCCGTTCGTTCACCGCGCGCGCACGGCCTCCAGCCAGCCGTAGCCGAAGCGCTCGTCGGGTTCGAGGTAGTGGCCCTCGCTCCACTCGTTGAGCGACGCGATCATCACCAGCGGGTCGTCCACGGTGCGCGGCGAGCGGAACGCGCGCGCGCGCCGTAGCGCGTCGGCGAACAGCGCGGGGTGCTCGCCCGTGACCACCGGCGACCACGGATACTTGTCCGGCCGCCTGTCGCCGAAGTCCGCGCCGCGCGGGCTCGCGTCCCAGCCGGGCGCGACGGACGGCATGTAGGGGAGCCCCGAGCGTTCGCCGAACGACGCCCACTCGCCGGCGCGCCGCTCGGCGTATTCGCGGTAGTCCTGCTCGAACGGTCCCTTCCAGTCCGGCAGCAGCACGTAGTGCGTGACGCTGTCGAAGCCGACGTCGCGCACCAGCGGCAGCGTCGCGGCGTTCGGTTCGATCGCGGCGAGGTGCAGGTCGCGGTGGCCGTGGTCGCGCAGCCAGCGCCGCGCCGCCGCGATCGCCGCGCGCGCGCCGTCCGGGCCGAGCTCGCGCACGAAGAACGTCGAGTCGAAGATCGACAGGTAGCTGCGGCCGCCGACGGTCACGTAGTTGGGCCGCGCGAAGTAGTTCTCCGCCAGCGTCGCGACGAACGCGACGAAGTCGTCGACGTCGCTCGGCACCGCGCGCGCGGGATCGAGC
>JAGQQW010000485.1 GCA_020426005.1 Planctomycetota bacterium
ACGGTGTCGCCGCGGACGACGGGCACCGGGGCGTGGCGGCGGGAGGAGCGATCGGACACGGCCCGCGAGTTGACGCGGCGGGTTGGCGGCTGGCAAGGGTGCGTTGGGGCAAGAAGCGACGCGCCTGGGACACATCCCGGCCCTCGGCCGGGGCCCGCCCGAGCGTATGGTCTCGCCACCATGTCCCCCCTCCGCACTGCCTTCGTCTGCGTCCTCGCCGCTCCGGCGCTGTGGGCGCAGGTCTCCGACGCCGACTTCGCCGCGATCAAGAAGGAGGGCCTCGGCAACAGCAAGGTGATGGATCACCTCGATCACCTCGTCAACCGCATCGGCCCGCGCTTGACCGGCTCCGACAACCTGACCGTCGCCTGCGAATGGGCGGTCGAGCACTTCCAGAGCATGGGCATCGAGAACGCCCACATGGAGCAGTGGGGCGAGTTCCCGGTCGGCTTCAACCGTGGGCCGTGGTGGGGGCGCATGACCTCGCCGGAGCAGATCGAGTTCGTCTGCAGCACCGACGCGTGGACCGCCGGCACGCACCGGCCGTCGCGCGGTCCGCTGCTGGCGGCGCCGAAGGACGAGGCCGAGCTCGACAAGCTGAAGGGTGAGCTGCGCGGCGTCTGGCTGGTGCTGACGACGACCCCGCGCGGCGCGCTGTTCGAAGCGCTGAACCAGGCGATGATCGAGGAAGGCGGCTTCGGCTACGTCACCGGTCGCGAAGGCCAGCGCGGCGAGCTGCTGCTGACCTCGGGCAACAGCC
>JAGQQW010000486.1 GCA_020426005.1 Planctomycetota bacterium
GCACCGGGTAGAGGTGCAGCGCCTCGCCCGGCTCGCCGGCGTTCGTCGCGCGCAGCGCGCCGATGTCGTCGATCACGTAGGCCGCGCGGCCGAAGGTCGCGATCACGAGGTCGCTCTCGCGCTCCTGCACGACGAGCGCGCGCACCGGCGCGTTCGGCAGGCCGTGCGTCCAGCGGAACCACGAGCGCCCGCCGTCGCGCGAGACGAACAGGCCGAACTCCGTGCCGACGAACAGGAGGTCGGGGTCGACCGGGTCCTGCTCGAGTACGTGCACGTAGCCGTCGATCTCGTCCGTCGCCAGGCTCGTCCAGCTGCGGCCGAAGTCCGTCGTGCGGAACACGTAGGGCGTCCAGTCGCCGCGGCGGTGGTCGTCGAGCACGACGAAGGCCGCCCCCGCCTCGTGCTTCGAGGCCTCGACGTGCGGGATCCACGTGTTCGGCGGCACGCCGTAGAGGTTCTCCTCGACCGAGGTCCAGCTCCCCCCGCCGTCGCGCGTGACGTGCAGCCGCCCGTCGTCGGTGCCGACCCAGATCACGTCGCGGTCGATCGGGCTCGGCGCGATCGTCAGGATCGAGCAGAAGTTCTCCGCGTCCGTCACGTCCGGCGTGAGCCCTCCGCTCTCGTCCTGACGCTGCCACTCCTCGCGGTCCGTCGAGAGGTCGGGGCTGATCACCTCCCACGTCTCGCCGCGGTCGCGCGAGCGGTGCACGAACTGGCTGCCGTAGTACACGGTGTCCGCGTCGACCGGGTCGAGCGCG
>JAGQQW010000487.1 GCA_020426005.1 Planctomycetota bacterium
CGCCATTCGATCGGCGACGACGCTCGTGGGGGCCATGTCCGCCTTGGCCCGTTCGGAGATCTCGAAGATCGTATCGTAGATCTTCATCGTTTTCGTTCGTGCGATGTCGGCGTCGTAGCCCGCAACCTCCTGGGCGACGTTGACGAGGCCTCCTCCATTGATCGCGTAGTCGGGGGCGTAGAGAATTCCCCGTTGCATGAGATCATGGCCGTGCCGGGGCTCCGCGAGCTGATTGTTGGCCGCCCCGGCGACAATCGCGCAGGACAGGGCCGGAATCGTCTCGTCGTTGAGGGCGCTACCCAGCGCACAGGGCGCGAAAACATCACATTCCACCGAGAAAATCGCGTCGAGGTCGGCACGGGCTGCCCCGAAGTCCCGTTCGGCGCGCTCCGCCTTCAAGGGGTCCACATCGGCCACGGTGAGCTTGGCGCCCAGGGCGTGGAGCTCCTTGCACAGGTAGTAGCCGACGTGCCCCACGCCTTGGATCGCGACGTGGACGCCTTCCAGACTCTTGCGATCGAGTTTGAACTGCACGCACGCTTCGATGCCGCGCCGGACCCCGAGGGCCGTGAAGGGGGACGGGTCGCCGCCGCCGCCATTTTCGGGTTTGACCCCCGTGACATGGCTCGTGCTCTGGCGAACGATCTCCATGTCTTCGACGCTCGTGCCGCTGTCTTCGGCCGTGATGTAGAGACCACCAAGTTCTTCAATGAAGGATCCGAAGGAGCGGAAAAGGGCCGCCCGGTCGAACT
>JAGQQW010000488.1 GCA_020426005.1 Planctomycetota bacterium
CCCGGCTCGCTTACCGGACAGCAGCACCAAGGGCCGAAGCCCTGGAACAGACCCCTCTGATTCGCGATGCCGTCTCGGCGTCCGAGATGCTCGTCACGGGATCCTGAAGGACGGGAAAGAGCTCCGAAGGAAGGCATGGCCCCTCGGAACGCACCTTGGACGCCCGCGGCTGCTCGCGAGGTTCCGTTGCGCTTCCAGAAAAAGCCGGTCCGCCTTGTCCCGGAACTGTCCTCGGCGTCGCTAGGGCAGTCGCAGCGGGCGTCGTTCGCCGGTGCGGGCGAGCTCGCGGATGTGCTCGTGCACCTGCATCGCGCGTCGCACGCACTGGTCGCTGTTGTGGTACTCGTAGCGGCCGAAGCGACCGAAGGTGATGTAGCCGCTCTGGTCGAACCAGCTGCGCACGCGGCCGACGCGCTCCTGGAAGGCCAGGTCCTGGTCGATGTAGGCGAATTCGTTGTCGCAGGCCTCGAGCAGCACGACGTGCTCCGGCACCAGGATGCCGGCATTGCCGAGACCCGTGACCACGGACCGCAGCAGCTCGCCATCGCCTGCGCGAAGGTCGCCGCGGTGGGTGACCTCGGCCAGGAAGCACCCATGCCCGGCCGGCGCGTTGTGCGGCGAGTAGTTGCTGTAGTAGGTCGGGCGGTTGGTCGGGCCCTGGTCGGGGAACGGCAGGTAGATCCAGCTCAGGTCGGGCAGCGGCTCGTCGAGCTTGACGCCGATCATCACGTTGACCAGCGAGATCGGCACG
>JAGQQW010000048.1 GCA_020426005.1 Planctomycetota bacterium
AGAAGCGCGGCGGCAGGTCCGCCCCCGCGCTTCTCGGAGCTCGAGCAGAGGGAAGGGGCAGCACGAAATGTCCGCAACGAACGTTCAGGCCGCTTCGCGACGCGTGCCCGACTTTTTCAACGCGCCGTGCCGCGTCGTCAGGCGAGGATGCCTTGCACGACGCGTGCAGGCTCCACGCCAGTCAGCCGCTGATCGAGCCCCTGGAACGGAAACACGAGTCGCTCGTGGTCGACGCCGAGGATGTGCAGGATCGTCGCGTGCATGTCCCGTACATGGACCGGATCGCGAACGATGTTGTAGCTGAAGTCGTCGGTCTCGCCGTAAGCGATGCCGCCCTTCGTGCCGCCGCCGGCGACCCAGGCCGAAAAGCAGCGCGGATGGTGGTCGCGTCCGTAGTTGTCGCGCTCGAGCATTCCCTGGCCGTAGACCGTGCGGCCGAACTCGCCGGAGAAAACGATGAGCGTGTCGTCGAGGAGGCCGCGGCGTTTGAGGTCGACGATGAGCGCCGCCGCGGGCTGATCGACGTCGTAGCACTGACCGGGCAGCTGCTTCGGCAAGATCGAATGATGGTCCCAGCCGCGGTGGAAGAGTTGCACGAAGCGCACATCGCGTTCGATGAGGCGGCGCGCGAGCAAACAGTTGCGCGCGAAGGACCCGATCTTCTCGACTTCCGGTCCGTAGAGGGCGCGGATGCTCGCCGGTTCGTCGCTGAGGTCGGTTGCTTCCGGAACCGACATCTGCATGCGATAGGCCATCTCTTGCTGCGCGATCGTCGTGTGGATCTCGGGATCGCCGATCTCCGTGTGGTGCTTGCCGTTGAGCGTGGCGAGCGCGTCGAGCATGCGACGGCGCACGCCGCGGTCGATCCCTTCCGGGTTCGAGAGGAAGAGCACGGGATCACCCGAGGACTGAAAGGCGACGCCCTGGTGTCTCGACGGCAGGAAGCCGCTGCCCCACATGCGACTGTAGAGGCCTTGGACGTTGCGGGTCCCGCCCGTCCAGAACGCGCTCGTCAGGACGACGAAGTCGGGCAGATCTCGGTTGAGGGAGCCGAGTCCATAGCTGAGCCACGCGCCCATGCTCGCCTTGCCCGGGATTTCGGAGCCCGTGCACCAGAATGTCTTGCCGGGGTCATGGTTGATTGCATTCGTGTGCATCGAGCGGATGACGCAGATGTCATCGGCGACGCTGGCGAGGTGCGGAAACAGCTCGCTCCACCAGACGCCGTTTTCGCCGCGCTGCTCGAAGCGATACATCGATGGCGCGACGCGCTGCGCCTTGCCGCGCGTCATCGCCGTGACGCGCTGGCCCATGCTCACACTCGGTGGGAGTGGTTCACGAAAGCGCTTCGCCAGCTGCGGTTTGTAGTCGAAGGTGTCGAGTTGACTCGGCGCACCCGCCATGAAGAGGAAGATCACGCGCTTGGCGCGCGGCGCACTCGTGATCGGTAACGCCGCACCGAGCGGTCGACCGAGCAGGGAGCCGAGGACCGGCACGCCGAGCCCCATACCGGTGTTCCACAAGAAGCGACGCCGGTTCAGCAGTCGCTCGTGGTCGTCGAGGACATCGCCCATCGCCTAGCCCTTGGTTCTCGTGATGTCGAGGTTGTAGATCGTGCTCGCAATCACGATCCAAGACGCGAGATGTGCGTGCGACACCGAGCTCGGAAGCTGCGGTGGGCAGAGGGATCGCGCCAATCCCGGCTGCTCGGAGTATCGCCGCTGCAGATCTTCGAGCAGCGTCATCAGCGTCGTGCTCTCCTCTGCATCCGGCACGCACGACGTGATCGTCTCGTAGAGCCAAGCCATGCAGTCTTCGCTGCGCGCTTCGGGATGCAACTCGATTGCCTTCGTCGCGATGGCGCGAGCTGCATCGAGGCTCTGGTGTTCGTTGAGGAGCAGCAAGGCCTGCATCGGCGTGTTCGTGCGTTCGCGTCGCGCGATGCAAGACTCGCGCGTCGGTGCATCGAAGAGCGTCATCTGCGGAGGTGGGAGACCGCGCTTCCAGAACGTGTAGACACTGCGGCGGTAGACAGCGTCGCCCGCGTCGGCTTCGTGTGTCCGCGGATACGAGTCGGGGAGTGTGACAGCCTTCCAAAGGCCTGCGGGCTGCGGTGGCTTCACGCTCTTGCCGAACATCGTCGGATTGAGCAAGCCGCTCGTCATGAGCGCGGCGTCGCGAATCATCTCGGCATCGAGGCGGAAGCGAGGGCCGCGCGCGAGGAGGCGATTCTCGGGATCCCGTCGGTAGGCGTCTGGCGTGGCGACCGAGGACTGCCGGTAGGTCTGCGAGAGAACGATGCGTCTGACGAGCGCCTTGACGTCCCATCCCGATTCGACGAAGGACACGGCCAGATGATCGAGCAACTCGGGATGACTCGGCCATTCCCCCTGCGTCCCGAGGTCTTCCGAAGTCTTGACCACGCCGACTCCGAAGAACTGTTGCCAGACGCGATTGACGAAGGCCCGCGCCGTCAGCGGATGTTGTGGTGAGACCAACCAGCGGGCGAGATCCATGCGCGTCGGGACGCCCTCGCTGGGCGGCAGCGGTGGTAGGAAGGCGGGCGTGTTGCGTGCGACTTCGGCGCCGGGCTTGTCGTACTGACCGCGAATGAGGATGTGCGCGGGTCGTGGCTCGCTTCGCTCCTTCATGATCATCGCGGCCGGGACCAGCGTGAGAATCCGATCGCGCTCTTGCTGCAGCTTCTTCAAGCGAGTTGCTGTGGCTTCGCGAAGCGCAGTGAGCTCCGCGCGCGCGGCCTCCGTGTCGCGCTCGTGTACGAGCAAGGCGATCTTGCAGCCTTCCACGACGCCTGCGTCGGCGATGCGCGCGAGTTCCGATTTCTGCTCGTCCGAAGGGAAGCTCAGGTAGGGCTTCTGCACGCCGCGCCGAAAGTCCGGCCCGCTGCGCCCTCCGGTCTCCGGCGCGCCGTCGAGGTTGTTGAAGAAGGCGTAGAGGCCGAAGAACTCGCGCTGCTCGATCGGATCGAACTTATGGTCGTGACAAACCGCGCACTGCACCGTCAACCCGAGGAAGGCCGTGCCGAACGCCGTCACGCGATCGACCACGTTGCGCGCGAAGCTCTCCTCAGGCAGGGCCGTCCCGACGTCGATGATCAAATGCAAGCGGTGGAAGCCCGATGCGATGCGCTGCTCGTCGCTTGCATCTGGATGAAGATCTCCGGCGACCTGGTCGACGACGAAGCGGTCGTACGGCAGGTTGTCCTGGAACGCCCGGATGACCCAGTCGCGGTACGGACTCATGTCGCGAAAGTGGTCGTGGTGGATGCCGTTGGTGTCGGCAAAGCGCACGAGGTCGAGCCAGTAGCGCGCCATGTGTTCCCCGTACTGCGGCCGCTCGAGCAGCCGGTCGACGAGGGACGCGTAGGCGTCCAGCGACGTGTCGGTCAAGAAGGCACGGATCTCTTCGCGCGTCGGCGGCAAGCCCGTCAGATCGAAGCTGACGCGGCGGATGAGAGTCCGTCGATCCGCCGGCGCGCTGGGTGCGAGCTCGTTCTTGCGCAGTTCGTGCAGCACGAAGCGGTCGATCGGGTCGGTCCACGCCGGGTGGTCTTCGCGCAGGTCCGGGAGTGCCGGCGCGCGCGGCGTCACGAAGGACCAGTGCTGTCGATAGGCGGCGCCTTCCGCGATCCAGCGTCGCAGCGTCTCGACTTCGCCGGCGTCGAGTCGCTCCTTGTGGGAGTCCGCCGGCGGCATCGCCTTCTCCGGATCGTCGGTCGTGACGCGCTCGATGACAGCGCTCGCCGTGGGATCGCCTGGCCGAATGGCCGCCTTGCCCTTCCGGCTGCGATAGGCACCGTCCGCGCCATCGGGACGATCGAGTCGCAGCTTCGCCTTCCGCTCCTGAGCGTCGGGACCATGACAGGCAAAGCAGCGTTCCGCGAGCAGCGGTTGCACGTCACGGTCGAAGCGGACGGGCGGCGCCGGCGCGTTGTGTTGGAGTCGCGCAGCGGCTGTGAGTGATGGCGAGAGGAAGATGAGGAGGCTGAAGAGCAGGATCACGCGAGACACGAGCGCGAGCCTAGCACTACTTTCGGTCGAGGATCTCACCCAGACGGACGAGCACCGAGTCGATCGCCGACTCGACCTCCGGCAACGCCTCCTCGGCATAGTACCACCCCTGCCATCGGGTCAGTCGGGCGTGCGCCATGTAGTCGGCGTCGTTGCGGAGGCGGATCAGGTCCTCCGACTTGACGGGGAAGAGGTTGCCAGGGCGACCCCAGGGGCCACCGAGGCGGGACATCTTCTCCAGTCCCTGACCAATCAGGTCGAACACGGCTTGCTTCTCCTCCTCGCTGTCGCGGAGCGCGCCCTGAAACGAGATCAGGCGTTGGCGTAGCGTTCGATCTCGAATCAGACCCAGGTCTCCCGACGCGATCAGCGCGTCCAACGACCCCGTGACCGGATCGAACGTCCAGTTGGAAAACGTCGGTGGAACGTAGTCGTACACGGAGTCGGGAGGCATGCTCGCGATCGCGTCGTCGGACAGGGACGCCAGCTCATGGAACCGAGCGATGAAGAGTTCCGAGAAGCCCCGGATGCGCTGGATCTCGGCCTTGTTGACCGCGAAGTCTTCCCGCAGGTCTTCGAGAACGAGTCGTTCTCTCGCCCGCGCGCCGCGGTCGGCCCACCACGTGTTGATGCCCACGGCCGTCAACACGCCGAGTACCACGATCAGATACTCGGCGCCGAACCACCGGAGCTTGGGGCGCCAGTCCCATCGCCGCGGTGGTGGGACTGGCCGATCCGAGGGCGCGGGCAGGGGCACCGAGGCGGGTGGAGTGGGGGTGTCGCTCATCGGTTCAGATCGGCCTCGAGTTCGCATCACGCGTGAAGCCGATGAGCTCGATGACGAGGAGCGCGACACCGGCGAGGATCCCTGACCACAACAGGTTGCCGCGAGCCGGCACCGATTTCGAGGAGGCTCGCGAAGTAGCGATCGACTATTCCACTGCGTTGACGAGGGTGCCGACGAGCGCGTCGACGAGGCGCGGCACGTCGCCTACGGGCGTCGAGCACAACGCAACGCGAACGGCGCCTTCCATCGGCACGACGTAGACGCCGAGTTCACGAAGCCTGCTCGCGACCGCTTGCGCCTCCTGAGAGAACACGGACACGAAGAAGCCGCCCTCGTAGCGCGGATAGCGGAGTTGCGAGCCATGGCTCGCCGTCCTGAAGGCCGCAACGCGCTCCATCAGAGTCGCGACGGCCTCCGCGCGTTCGCCACGCACGCGTTCGCGTGCCGCGGCATCAGCGAGGATGCCGGCAATCGCGAGGAGTCCTCGGCGGTTGCAGTTGGACCAGGTTCCTCGACACGCGAAAGACAAGGCGTCGTGGGCCTTGCGAAGAAACTCGTCGTCGCGGTGCACGGCGACGAGCGCGCCGATGCGCGCTCCGTATTGCAGGAACGACTTCGAGCCGCTCCAGGCCACGAGTAGGAGGGCATCCTCGAGTTCGTTGCGGACGTCTTCGAGCCAGTCCTCGCGATCGTCGGCCGCGAAGCGCGCGTAGGCGTAGTCGATCATCAGGCTCACGGGAGCACGGCGTCCGGCTTCCGCGGTGATCGATGCCACGGCGCGCCACTCGTCTCGATCGAGCGAGTAGCCGGTCGGGTTGTTGCACGGAAAGTTCAAGATCGCCAGCGCACGACCCTGCTCGGCGATGCACGCTGCAAGTCCCTGCTCGTAGGACTCCAAGTCGAAGCGGCCGTCGGCCGCGAACATGCGAAAGGTCGACAAGCGTCGTTCGGCGTGCGAGGCCATCGTCGCGTACGGCCCCCAGTGGTATTCGGGCACGACGGCAGCCTGCCCGCGCTCGAGGAACGTCGTCAGCGCGAGGTGCAACGCGCCGCTGCCGCCCGGCGTCGCAACCGCGAGACTCGAGTCGATCCAGGGCGATGCGCGCAGCAAATCCGCGCGTACGGCGCGCGTGAAGGGCTCGTCGCCCGCGATCGGTGCATAGCCGGCCGCAACCTCGGCGGGTACCTCGTTCATCGCACGCACGACCGAGGGCAACACGAAGAGCGAGCCGTCGTCCCGAAGTAGCGTGCCCAGAGTCGCATTGAGGATCGACTCGCCGGCGGCACTCCGACGCTGTGCCTCGGCGTTGAGGGCGAAGATCGGATCGTTACCGCCGCCGGCTCCACCAGCGAGAAATTCGTGCACCATGGATCGCTAGGTTCAGTGCTCTTTGTGATCGCTTTCGATCTTCGGATCGTCGGAGTCCGCGGGCTGTGCACGGAGGGGGCGCACGTCGATCGCGTACATGCCCCTGCCGTGTGTCGCGATGACGAGCACGTCGTCGCGGGGATGAATGATGAGATCGTGCACGTAGGTGCTCGGGAGCTCGTTTCCGAGCACGTTCCAGGTTCGACTTCCGTCCGTGCTGACGTAGACGCCGAGATCCGTTCCGACGTAGAGCACATCGGCGTCTTTCGGGTCTTCACGCACGACGTTGATCGGACCGCCGGGGATTCCGTGCGAGATGTCTTCCCAGGTCGTTCCGTCGTCCGTGGAGCGCCAGAGGTAGGCGATGAAGTCGTCGTTGCGCTTCCCGTTCTGCGCGACGTAGATCGTTCCGGGGACAAAGCGTGAAGCTTCGATACAGGCGACCCATCGGTGCGGTGCGAGTCCGGTCGCGATCTCGTCCCAGGAGCGCCCGCTATCGAAACTCCGGTGCAGACGCCCGTCGTCGGTCCCGACGTACAGCTGCCCGAAGATCTGCGGCGACTCGGCAATCGCGACGATCGTCTGGTAGGGGATGTCCCCCGACTTGGTCGCGTCGGCGTAGCTGAGATCCGGGCTGATCCGCGTCCACGAGTCTCCGCGATCCATCGAGCGGAAGAGGTGATTCATCCCGTGGTAGACGATGCGCGGGTTGTGCGGGGAGAGGAGGAAGGGCGCCAGCCATTGGCCGCGCAACGGCGCCTCGCCTTTCCGACTCGTCGGCTTGATCGACTTGCGTTCTCCTGTTGCGAGATCGGTGCGCGCGATGCTCCCGTAGAAGCCTTCGGAATAGAGGGTTCCCGATGTCGGGTCGACCGCGTGTCGCGATGCCTCGCCGCCGGACGTCCCTTGCCAATCGCTCCCGCGGATGCGGCGACGATCGGCGTCGATGTCAATCGTGCCGCGCCTGCTCCCATGATCCTGGATCGATCCATAGACGTGAAACGGCGTCTCCATGTCGTAGCCGACGTTGTAGAACTGCACGGCCGGCAGCGTGTCCCGTGATGTGCGCCAGTGCTTGCCGCCGTCGTACGAGATCGCGAGGCCGCCATCGTTGCCATTGATCAAGTAGCTCGGATTGTCCGGATCGATCCAGAGTGCGTGATGGTCTCCATGCATTCCCCGCAAGGGACGGAAGTTCGCGCCACTGTCGTTCGAGACGTTGAGCCCGAGTCCCATCATGTAGACGGTGTCGGCATCCACGGGGTCGGCCCGCACCTGACCGAAGACCCAGCCGTACGTCGAGCACGCGCGGCGCATGTAGTTGTCGGACTTGCTCGTCCTGCGCCAAGTCCTGCCGTCGTCGTCCGAGCGATAGATCTGGGCGCCTTCGATCGTCTTGGTCGTCTTGCGCCCGTAGGAGTCCGTCGCCGATGTTCCGTCGCTGGTCTCGACCTCCTCGTAGCAGTCGACGAAGGCGTAGAGCGTCGATGGGTGGGCGCGACAGAGATCGATGCCGATGCGGCCACGATGTTCTGCCTTCGGTAGACCCTCGTTGATCGGTTGCCAGCTCTGGCCGGCATCCGTCGTCTTCCATATGCCGCTGCGGTCGTAACCTTCCTCGACTCGCGGATCGTTCCACCTGCGGCGGATGCGTTGCCACGTTGCGGCGTAGAGGACGTTCGAGTCCTCGGGGTGCATGACGAGGTCGATCGCACCCGTGCGCTCGTTGACGAAGAGGACGCGCTGCCAGGTCTTTCCACCATTCGTCGTCTTGTAGACACCACGCTCGGGATTGTCGGTCCACTCGTGTCCGGATGCCGCGACGTAGATCGTCTCGGAATCGGTCGGGTGCACGACGACGCGAGCGATCGTGTGTGTCGCGCCGAGCCCGCGGTATTCGAAGGTCCGCCCACGATCCTCGCTCTTGAAGATGCCGCAACCCGCCATCGAACTGCGCAAGATGTTCGCCTCTCCGGTCCCTACCCAGAGGACGTCGGGGTTCGAAGGGTCGAGCGCCAAGTCGCCGATCGATGTGCTCGCTGCGCGCTCGAAGATCGGTTCCCAGGTCGTCCCTTCATTCTCCGTTCGCCAAACACCTCCACTGGCCGTCGCGGCGTAGATCGTGTAGGTCCGACCTCGTGGCGAAGGGACGGCGATGTCCGTGACGCGTCCGCTGACGTTGTCGGGACCGACGAAGTGCCAGCGCAGCTCCTTGTGGGGCGTTGCCTCTTGCATGGCCGCGTGGCGTTCGTACCAGCCGAGTCGTGTCGAAGCTTCGGTCGGCGCAGTCGGATCCGTCGGGCCGCGCCGTTTCGCGAGCTCGGCCTCGGCACGCTCGAGTCGTGCCTCGAGTTCCCGGATCCGCTTCTGTCCCTGCTCGGACTGAGCCCGGAGCGGACTCGCGGCCAGAAGTGTGAGGATGACCGCGAGGCGCGTGTAGATGCCGTGGCTTTGGCCTCGCGCGACCAGGTTGATTCGAGAGTCTCTCATGCGACCAACAGTCTACGCGCTCCCGTTCGATGCGCCTGGAGCCGTTGATCTCGGTGCAACCTCTGCGCGATGACCGCTGCCCTCGAACGGGCACGCACCATCACTTCCTTGCGAGCAGCTTCTCCATCGCCGCGCCCATCGCCAGACCGACGTCCATGTAGGTCTTGGCGTTTCCAGCGTAGTGGCTATTTGCGCTGCCGCCGTGGCAGAACGGGCGCGCGTAGACGGTCGCGACGTTGCCCTCGAATGCCGCGTGCTTGCCCGCATCGCCGTCGACCGCGAGCTGACCCGCGAGCACGAGACCCTCGTTGCCGCGTGCGCCCTTTTCGACGTGGCCGAGCGTCGCGCAGACGAACTTCGCCTCAGGCGCGTCGAAGTCCTTGCGCAGCTGTTCGATCAACCGCACGAGGTTGCGTTCGTAGCGCTCGGCGTGCGCAGGGTTGCCGCAATCCTTCGCGCCCTGCCACCAGAAGAAACCCGCGATCTCGTAGCCCTTGGCACCCGGGTAATAGGTGTCGAGGTCGGCGAGCACTTTCTTGGCGTTGGCGATGTCGTCGTCGTACTGTTTGCCAGCGTACCAGCGAATAGCCTTCGGCTCGGTGCCCTTGTCCCATGCGTCCGGGCTGTCCTTGTAGCCGGCGTAGACCTTGCCCTCGCGTTCGAAGCGCTCGCTGCCCGGCGGTAGCAGCTCCCAGCCGAGGCTGCGATTGCCGATGCAACTCTTGAGCAGCAGCACGGGGGCGTCGAGGAGATTGCCCAGCCGGTGGCCGATGCCGACCTCGGGCCCGATGTGTTTGCCACGGACGGTCAGCCACTCGTTGAGGAAGACCTTCATGCCGCCGCCGCGCTGGACCATGACGCGCACGTTGCGCACGTCCTTGCGCTCGGTCCAACGACCTTCGTCGTCGACGAGGAACGGGTAGAGCTTCTCGGTTCGGACCGCGTGCTCGAGGCTCCCCTCCTTGTCCGCCGGCGTGACCTTGCCGAAGCCGAGCATGTTGGACTGCCCCAGGAGCACGAAGACCTGGACCTTCTTGGCGATGTCCGCGGCCTTGCCATCGGGGTCCGGCAGGTCGTCGTGAGCCGTCGGCTCCGCCGGACTCTGGCAAGGGAGGTAGGTGCCCGGCGTCGAGAAGACTGCCAGAAGCGCGATCAAGAATCGGGACACGGTCATAGGCATGGTGGTTCGGCTCCGGGGTGGAGACAGACGCTCGAACCTTAGCAGCGCGTTGAAAAGTCGGGCACGCGACGAGTGAGCGATTTCGCCGTTCCGGTGGCTCCCGAAAACGCAGGCGAATCGTCGATTCGGCGAGGGTCGAGCCGCTCGTGTATGGTCGCCGACCAAAGAGATGGGGATTCGGATTCCACGCGAACGACAGCGCAGTTCGGAGGCAAAGGCTCCTCGAGGAGCGAACTCCGAACGAATTGAAGGGCTCGCGCCTTCGATCGACTCGGATTGTCGTGTGCTCGTGGTCGGCTCGATGCCGTCGCGCCGCTCGCTCGCCGTGCAGGAATACTACGGGCATCCGCAGAATCGTTTCTGGCCCTTCGTCGAGCAGCTCTTCGGCATCGCGCGAACGTTGCCGCACGACGAGCGGCTCGCGCGACTGCGGAGCCAGCGTGTTGCCCTATGGGACGTCGCTCGGTCGTGCGAACGTGAGACGAGCGCGGACAGTGACATGCGTGCCGTGGAGCCCAATGACTTCGTCGCGCTCCTACGCGAGAACGAGCAGATCGAACGTGTCTTCTGCAACGGGTCCAAGGCGTTCGATCTGTGGCGCCGACTCGTCGTTCCTCGGCTCGAGAGCGAACTCGGGCGCGACGTCCCTCGTGTCCGCTTACCGTCGACGAGTCCTGCAAACGCGAGCCAGTCGGTCGAGGACAAGCTCGCCGCCTGGCGCGCCGTTGTAGGCGCCGTTGCGAATCTTGCCAATCAGTGAGTCGCCACGGACCTCAGTCGTGTCGTTCGAGCAGGGCGACGGCCTCGACGTGGTGAGTCTGCGGGAAGAGGTCGAAGACGTCGACGCTCGCGACGCGGTAGCCTCCTTTGCGAAGCGCAACGAGATCACGTCCGAGGGCGGACACTTCACACGACACGTAGACGATGCGCGGTACAGCGAGTGTGACCAGCGCCTCGAGGATGTCGGAAGCTCCTGCGCGCGGAGGGTCCAGCACGATGGCGTCGGGTCGTTTCGCGCTGCCGCTCGTGGTTCGACTGACGAAACCGGACAACCAAGTTCGAACCTCGTAGCAGCGGAACTCGACTCCGGGCAGCGCGCGCAATCCGCGCGTGAGCTCCGCGAGGCGGTGGGCATTCTCCGAGGCTTCGATGCCGATGACGCGATCGAAGTGCGCAGCAAGGCGCATCGTGAAGAGGCCGACGCCGCTGTAGAGATCGAGGGCGAGTGCACCGTTTCCCGCGAGTTCGACGATGCGGTCGACGAACGCGGGAACGAGTTGGCGATTCTGTTGGAAGAAGGCGCCGCCGCTCGCGAAGTAGCGTTCACCCGCGACCGTGACCGCGACCTCGTTCATCACGAATCCCGGCAGAGCGGGACGCGCACTACACGCATCGTCACCGGCGACCACCTCGAACTCGCGCGGCGGTGCAGCGACCTGCGAGTCCTCGAGGCGACGGCGGTAGTCGAGAATGGCCGCTTCGAGGTCGTCGGTGAGGACGGGACAGCGATCGAACGCGACGAGTTCGTGCGAGTTTCGCGCCCTGAACCCAATGCGCCGTCCATCGCTGAAGAAGCGCGCTCGCATGCGGTATCGGTAAGGATCCGATGCGTGCACCGCGATGTCGGCCTCGGGGAACGAGAGCGCATGCGCGACGATACCGGCCTTGGCGGCGAGTTGCGCTTCGGCATCCAGGTGCTGCAGCTTACAGCCTCCGCACACCCCGAAGTGCTCGCAGCGCGGCTCGACGCGGGACGGCGAAGCCTCGAGCACGTCCACGACCTCCGCGATGTCGTAGCCGCGCCGTCGTGCCACGAAGCGCGCTTCGACCAACTCGCCGGGCGCCGCGCCGCGCACGAAGATGGTCTTGTCGCCGAGCCTCGCGATTCCGAGGCCCTCGAAGGACAGCTCGGGACCGCAGCGAACCGTGAAGCTCGTGGCTCGATCAAAGCGTGTTGTCTCGTCTGACGACAAGCGACGCATCGTAGCCAGACGAACGTGTGACGCAGAACTCAGTTTCGTTTGTCGATCGCGTCGAGGAGTTCGCGAACGAGCTTCTGGACCTCGGCGTCGAGCTCCGGGGACGCTGCGAGCGTTCGCAGGAGGGTCACGTTCTCGAGCACTTCACTGCGCTTGCCGAGCTGGGTGATCGCGCGCCATTGAACGGCCACGCTGCGGTCGCGTGCGAGTCCACGCAGAAGTTCGTCGGCGACTCCGGTCGGGCGATCCCCGAGCGCATCGGCGAGTGCCTGGCGCGCGACGTCGCTCGTCTCGACCTGGACGCGGCTACTCAGCACGTCGATCACTCGCGGATCGGGATTGCGTCCGAGAACGCGCACCGCGACGGCGCGGAGCCCTTCGTCCGTATGCGTGCAGTAGCGCACGAGCGTGTCGAAGACCGCAGCCGTTCCCACGTTGCCGAGTGCTTCTAGCCACGTGTCGAGCCATCCACCTCGAGCCGCCGAGTTCTCGAGCGCGAGCAAGGTCTCGAGCGGGCTCTTCCCGTTGGTCAGCTTGTCCCCGCTGCGACCACTGAGTGTGCCGAACGCGAGCGCACTCGCGCCGACGGTGCCCGAGAACTCGCCGGATTGCTCCAACGTGCCGCGCAGGGACTCGAGAAGGGTCGCGTTGGGGGTGGCGACCTGATGGCTGGCAACGATCGCGTGCTGGTGTGCCTCGGATGGAAGCGAGTTGCTCGTCGACAAGGTGGCAAGCGCGTTCTGTGCGGCGTCGTTGCCTGCCGCGCCGAGTGCGGAGATGAGCATGCCTCCGAAGTCGCCGGTCGCGCCGCCCGACTCGATCATGCGCACGAGTTCGCCGCAGAGTTCGGGGTGCACTTCGAGGAACTCGCCGAGACGTCGCCAGGCGTCGTAAGCCTCCTGCGAATCGATGCCGTGCTGCGCGAGTGCGTCGCGCAACGCGCCGAGCATGTCGTCGACACGTTTCCCTTCGTATTCACGTGCGAGCTGGGCGAGGCGTTCGCGCGGCGTGAGTTCGCCGCTCTGACCTTCGCCGCCCGGTGCTTCGAATGCGGAGTCGGGGACGCTCGAAAGGCTCGTGAGTTCTTCGCCATCGGCCGTCGAGGCTTCGATCAGCCGCACGCTTGCGGTCGTGATCGTTGCAATGCGGACTTCGAGTTCGGGAGTCTGCATCGACACTTGCTCGTCGATGACCGCGCTCTCGAGCCAGTGGAGCGATCGATCGAAGGTCAGAGTCGTATGACCGCACAGATCGTGCGGCGGAACGCTCCGCACGGCTGCGTTCATCGCGATGTACTCGCGCTTCGTGCGGTCGTAGCGGGATCGGTCCTCGCTCGGCGTGAGAGCGACCCAGGACGCGCGGTAGCGCCCGGTCGCGTCGCTTTCTTCTGTCTCGAAGCGCGGTTCGTCACGCCAGGTCCCGCTGCCTTCTCGGCCCGCGCCATAGAAGAAGAGCGAGACGGCGTTGCGCACGAAGTCGCGACACTCGGAAGAAACGTCGTCCCTGAAGGCGAGCCCCGTTGGGCGGCCCGCGACATCGAGCCGGATCCGTGTCGGCGCGCGCATTGCGCGAGCGAACTCCTCGAGACCGGCGTTTTCGGCGCTCGTGTCGACGAACCGGAACTTCTCGGTCACGAGCGTCACGAGGACCGACCGCTCATCGCGATCTTCGATCGTGATCGTGGATTCGCCCTCGAAGGCGATGCGCGCCTTGTCCGATCCGGATGTTGCCGTCGCTGTGGTCGACGCCGCCGCGTGCAAGCCGAACTCCGTCGAGCTCGACATTGCATAACGGAAGCGCCGACCTCGGGCGGCACCGAATGGGCCATCGACCCAGCGCGCATCGGCGAGGCGATCCGCAGTGTCGAGTCGAGTGCCGTTCTGGGACGTGCCGTGGACAGACTCGCTGCTCGAAGGAGTGGGCTGAGACGAGGCTTCGAGTTCGGTTGCGAGTGTAGTCGCGGCGTCGGTGGGGGCCTGCCGGACGATCAGCCAAGTCGACCAACCGAGGAGGAGGACGACAGTGGAGGCAAGGAGGAATCGCGCGAAGCGCTTGCCCTCGGGCTCGTGGATTTCGTGCACGGCAGTACCCGCTCTCAGGACGGCGTTACGACGTTACAAGGCCAGGAGGCGCGTTCAGCGACTCCAGAACGTGCGGGTGTAGGTCGAGCTCGCGTACTCGGCGATCGTTTTGGAGTACGACGCGAAGAGGACCTTGATCTTCACCTTGAGCTTCAGCGCGATCGCTTGGAGCGTGTAGTAGAAGCGGCCGTGCGGGCCCGTGCTGTTGAGGTACGTCGAGAGGTTGAGCGATTGATTGGCGTACTTCGCGCTCAGTTCGACGCCGAGGGACAGCACCTTGATGCCGGCGGTCACGCTCGCGGTGCCGTTACCCCACGCGCGCGCGGTTCCCGTGAGCGACGCGAAGTTGGAGAGCGAGGTCGCGATGCGAGCCGTCGCCGAGAGGTTCGCAGCCGCGCCGGCGTTGCCCTTGACGGTGATCGGGATCGGACCGACCGTGAACTTCGCACTCGGGTCGACGGGGAAGACCTTCACCGAATAGGTCGGTGTCGCCCAAGTCTTGGACGTCGCGTAGCTACGGGACCAGCTCGAGCTGTAGAGCGTCTTACCTGCCACGCGCAGGGACACCGACGCGGAGCCGCTGATCGCGCTAGCTGTCTTCTTGGCGCTGAGGCCCGCATACGCGTAGCCGAATTCCTTCGAGTAGCCGAGGAGCTTGCCGACCGCGCTACCACGGACATAGGCGCTCGCCGTGTAGGTCGTACCCGACCTGCTGACGCCCGCGTAGCTCGTGACGCTGAGCGAGCCGCCAAGGTTGGAGTTGCCAAAGCTACGCGAATAGGTGCTGCTCACCGATTGGGCGACGGTGGAGCCTGCGAGCAGAACGGTGGCCGTGACGGTGAAGAGGTGAGGTAGTTTCATCGATTCCGTTGATGGAAGAGAACTCGAGTCGACGCTCGTCGAGTCGAGTGTTGGTCGAGGTGTTCACGCCGTCGAAACGGTCGTGCCGATCGCGTCCTCACACTGCATGACGACGTCGATCGGATGCGCGATCTACTCGCGTGCGGATGACGGTGGCTCGACGGAGAACGAAAAATTTTGGTCTTCGGGAGACTACGTTCCGAGTCTCGCGAGGTTCTCGTCACAGAGCGCTACGAGAAGTGCATTTCCTACAGAGTCGACGCGCAGTTCTGCGTAGCGAGCCTTTGCGAAGACTTCACCGAGCCCTTCCTCGAAGAAGTAGTCCTGCGAGGCGAAGCGCACCGTGATCATGCGGTCCGAGTAGACGCGGAACCTGAGCCGCTGCTCTCGCGCATCGAGGGGCTTGCTGCCTTCGTCGCTCGAAGTCGCGTTCGTCAGGACTCGCGACAAGGTTGCGACATCGTCTTCGTCGAGTCGCAGGATCGCGGTTCCGCGAGACGGTGGATCGTCGTGCGGGAGGTACGCTTCGATCTCACGGGCAAGCGGATATCGAAGCCACATGTAGTCGCCTTGAAAGATCGATCGTGGATCGCGCTGTTCGATCCTGAGCAGAACCTTGCGACCCGACTCGAGGATGTGCTCCTTGCCGCGGACGAGCCACGCGGAGACCGATACGAAGACGACGAGGCCTGCCACGATCAAGGTCGTGCGTGCGCGATTCATGTCACGTCTCCTCGGGATGGCGACGTGGTCGATGTGTTCCCCGTCTTGCTCGAGGCGAATCGTGCAGCGAGGAGCAGGGC
Source organism: Planctomycetota bacterium (assembly GCA_020426005.1). Classification (GTDB taxonomy): domain Bacteria; phylum Planctomycetota; class UBA1135; order UBA1135; genus JACKHW01. The sequence continues at coordinate 15,582 of JAGQQW010000048.1, forward strand.
GCCGCTCGCGACCAGCGTCATCGACTTCTGCGCGTAGGTCTGGTCGAGGCTGTAGAAGTAGTGCCAGAGTCCGACCGGTAGCGAGCCGAGACCGATCCACGCGACGATCGGATGCCACGTTGCGTGGCCGAGAACCGCCAAGAAGAGTGCCGCGAGGATGCCCGGCATCGTGAGCGCCGCCAAGGCGAAGACGCCCCCGACGACCACAGCGAGGCGCGTCTGCGTGATTGCGCCTTCCGGGGCCGCTCGATGGAGCGCGAAGAGCAGAGCGATTCCGAGAGCGATCGAGGCGATCCAGGGGCGCTGCATCGCGAGTTCGTCGAACCAGAGCCCGCGTTGGCTGATCGGCAACGTGAGGATGACGAGCCCGATCGCACAGCCGTAGGCGAGTGGCAGCAGGGCGGGCCGGCAGCGGCTCCGCGTGAGCACCCATGCACTCGTCGCGGCGGCGCCCGCGACGAGGATGTGACAGACGAACGACATGCCCGGCTCGGCGCTCGCGATCTTCGCCAGAACGAAGACGAGGACGCACGACGCCGTCCGGTGGAGGGTCGTTCGATAGATCGGGTACAGCGCCGCGCACAAAGCCAGAGAACCGACGAAGATCGCCACGAGAGCGTCATCGTGACCTGCCTTCTGACTGACTCCGAACAGGAAGAACCCGTGCCCACCGATGCTGAGTGCGAGTGCGAGATGGGACAGGAAGAGGTTGTCGGTCAGTCTGTGCAACGCGACGGCGACCCCTATGTAGAACGCGCCGAAGCCGAGCATCGCCGTGTCCGTGAAGTCTCCGCGGAAGATCGCTGCGAAGCCCGCCGTGCACAGGACGCCGGCGATGAGTGCACCGAAGAGGAGGAACACCTGCAGATACCAAGGTGCCTTCGGCTGACTGGGCGCGTTACCCACGTACGTGCGGATCGCTTCGAGGTCACGCTGCTCCACGTGTCCATCCGCTTGGAGGTGTCGGAGAAGATCCGTTGTCGTCCACTTCACCATCAGGCTTCGTTCCCCATCTGCTTCTGGATACGTCGAACCCACGCGACCAGACCCGTCAGCATCGCGGCGACGATCAAGCCGACGAACAGGAGCATGCTGACGTCCCTTAGCTCGAACACGCGCGCAACTCGGAACACGAAGCACGTCGCGAGCCAAACGACGCTGAAGCCGAGACAAGTCAGAGAGAAGAGGTCACGCGCGTGGAATCGGAAATACCAGAATCCCGCTACGAGAAAGCCGATGTACGCCAAGAACAGCACCCATACGTCGACACCGACGAGCCCCTTGTCGACCACTTGGACGCTCAGAGGGCCGACGAACAGGAACAGCGTCGCGGGCACGAGCAACCAACGTGGCCATACGTGTGGAATGACGAAGTAGCGCTTCGCATTGCCGAAATGCAGGCCCACGAGTGCGGCGACTTGAAGGAGTGCGGTCACGACCCACGGCCAAACCGTGTAGATCCAAGGTGGCCGCGCCGCTTGTTCGTACCACATCGCGATCATCACGTCGACGAGCGCGATCCACAGCAACCATTGTTCGTGGTGCCGCGAGGCGACGACCCAGAACGTGATGAGGAGCCACCACGCGCGGAAGAGCTCCCAAGCATCCGCACCGGTTTGATACACCTGTCCGAATGCGCCGAGAAACAAGCCGACGAAGACGCTTCCGGCGAAGAGCAGTGCGCGGCCGACCGGGCGATCGAGGCCGACCCAGAGCGCAGTGAGGACCGCGGCAACGACCAGAACCGCCGGGCCCCCGAGCTTGATCGTTCGTCCGAGGTCGTGCCAATGCAGCGCAAGGAAGCTGATCAGGCCTGCGAGGACGAGTGCCGTGCCGAGGACGAGCAGTACGCGGTCGATCCAGAATCGCCAGCGCAGGGAAGCGCCCATCCTCGCGCCCGCGGCCTCGAGCGCATCGCGGGAGATCAGGCCGTCGTGGAACAGTTCCCTCAGTGCACCGATCGACGCTTCGCGATCGAGTCGAGGCTCTGAAGCTCCGGTGGCCGCCGGTTCGGTGTCGCTCATGCGGACTCCTGACGTGTCTGCGGTCCAAGGTCAGGACCGAGGGACTTGTCAATCATCGCGACAGTCCCTGAGATCCAGGCATGCATTTCGAGAAGTACGGTTGGTCGCTCCGCCATGGTGTGACACGGTCGTGTGTGGTCGCGATTCTCGCGCTGCAACTGCGAGCCGCTCCATATCAGGAGTCCCAATCTGGTTCTGCGAACGAACCACGCAGTGTCGCGGCGCGTATCGATGCGGTGTTCGCGGAGCAGTTCGCGAGCGGAGCGAGGCGTGGTGCGCTCTGCGTCGGTGTGGTGCACCAGGGCAAGGTGACTCACCGGTTCTACGGTCGAGTCACGGACGACGCCGAACGACTGCCGGACCTCGAGACGGAGTACGAGATCGGTTCGTTGACCAAGCTCTTCACGGCAACGCTGCTCGCGATGGATGTCGAGGCTGGTCGAGTCGTATTGGATCAGCCGGTCGGCGAGCTGCTCGGGGAGGGTTGGAGCGTGCCGACGGAGAGCGATCGCAGGATCACGCTTCTCGATCTCGCGACACACACGTCGGCCTTGCCCCGAATGCCGCGCAACATCCGCCCGAAGAACCGTCTCGATCCGTACGCGGATTACTCGGCCGATCTCTTGCGCGACGAACTGGCCAACCTCGAATTGCGTGCGGCGATCGGTGAGCGCTACGTCTATTCCAACCTCGGCTATGGCGTGCTCGGTCACGCGCTCGCGACGGCATCGAAGAAGAGCCTCTTCGAGCGCTATGCCGAAGACATCGCCAAGCCTCTCGGGATGAGCTCGACGACATGTCCAGGCGCGATTCGCGACGGAGTAGGTGGCAAGTCGACGAACATCGCGACACCGCACTTCCCCAATGGTCTGCGCGCGCATCCCTGGCACTTCGATGTGCTCGCGGGTGCCGGAGCCATCCGGTCGACGCTCGGCGACATGATGCGCTTCGCTCGCGCACAACTCGATCCTCCGAAGACGCGTCTCGGTCGTGCGATGCGGACGACCCAAGAGCCGCGCCACCAGGTCAAGAACGCGTCGTGGGTCGGTCTCGGGTGGCACATGCTCCTGAAGGACGATCGCGTGTCCAGGCTCGAGCATTCGGGTCGGACCGGAGGCTATGCGAGTGAGATCTTGATCCTGCCTGCGCACGATCTGGCCGTCGTGATCCTCGCCGGGCAAGCGAAGGGTGCCATGACCGAAGCGCGGCGACTCGCGAGCGAATGCGCGATCGAGGACCGGAAGTAGCGAGCCGTCACTTCTCGGCATATTCCCTCGTCAGAAGCGCAAGGAGCGCGCTGTTCGACCTGCTACACTCCGCGCCGCAATGGATCTAAGGGCCCAACGCATCCTCCGCCTCTGCTTCGGCGCCGCGATCCTCGCAGCGGTCGTCTGGACCTTGGTCATCATCGTCGGACGCCTCAATCGCGGCCCTGACACCGAGCGCATCCGCGTCGGTATCATCTTCAAGGACGTGCAAGGGCTCCAGGTCGGCAGCCGCTGCGTGCACCGCGGTAAGACGATCGGCGAAGTCACGGCACTCGAGATCGAAGCGACTGCGCGACGTGTGCGCGCACTGCTGAGTCTCGAAGAAGGCGCGCGCGAACTCGTGACGACGACCAGTCAGTTTTGGATCGTGCGTCCGCGCTTCGGCGGGTTCCAGCACGAGCTGTCGGGTCTCGATACCTTGATCAAGGAGAGCTACGTGCGGTTGCGTGTGCCTCCCGGAGGAGAGCCGCTTCGCGGTAACGAAGAGCTCCTCGGTCTCGAACGACCGCCCGAGGCGCTGACGGTCGAGGAACTCGACGATCCGATGACCGGGGATTTACTCGCCACCGTCGTGCTCCCGGATGGCCACGGCCTCAGCGCAGGTAGTCCCGTGCGCTTCCGCGGGCAGGACGTCGGCGAGTGTCGCCGGGTCGCGTTGTCGGATGATGGGCTCGGCGTCTTGATTCGGTTTCGCGTGCGGCGAGCGTATCGCGAGTTCTGCAGAGAGAAGAGTCGCGTCTGGGTCGCCCGTCCCATCCTGTCGGGCAGCTTGCTGACCGGCATGACGATCGACAGTCTCTCGAGTTTGCTCGGTGCAGCGCTCGTCTTCGATACTCCTGCGCAAAACTCGGGTCCGCCGCTTTCGGACGACGCCGTCGTCGTCGGCATGCAGGCGCCACCACGCGATGGCGACGACTGGAACGGCGAACGCGTCGCGCAAGGTGCTCGCGCGATCAAGCCCGACCATCTCGATTCGCGCCCGCGCACGCTCTCGCCGTGGGTGCAGATCAAGTATCGCGCGATCGAAGAGGATTCGTTGTCCGGAGACGATCACCTCGCCTACGACGGCGAAGGCGTGTTGTTTCGCAACGCGCGGAACGAACTCATGGTGGTCACGCGGCGGAGTGTGTGTGACGGCACGTTCTTGATCCAGGGCACGTGGTACGACAGTGTCCGCGTGACCAAAGAGCGAATTCGGATCCAGCTCGAGGATGGTCGTGTCTGGCCTGCCAGCCGTGTGTGGACGGATCCCCAGGATCGTGATCTCGCGTTGCTGCGTGTGCAGACGCCCGCCAACTCCAGTCCCGAGCCGCTGCCGACGTTCGATTCGTATCTGACGTTCGACGAGCGCTCCGAAGTCGAGTCCTCGAGCGGGCCGGTGGGCAAGATCCTTCTCGACACAGGAAAGGCGTTCGGGCTGATGGGGTGCAAACGGTATGCGCCATCGGATGCGAAGCCCGTGTCGTTTTCGTGGGTTCCCGAAGGCGAACGTCCGCGCACGCAATGACTTCGCCCGTCGTCGAGAGCCGCCACGCCCAGGAGCAGCGTGCGCGGGGTGCCCGCATCGAGTTGAACGACTTCTCGTTCGGGTTCCGCGCCGGTGCACGCGTGCGATGGGTGCTCTGGCGGCAGAAGCTGACGATCGAGCCGGGACGGTTCTACTTGCTGTCCGGTCCGAGCGGGGTCGGCAAGTCGACGATCGTCGACCTGCTCGCTGGTGAGGTCGATCCATATTCGCGGCGTTGGGTGCAACGCGGTCGGTTGCGCTGCACCGGCAGCGACGGGCGCCGGCCGCGCATGGTCGCACTCTTCCAGCGTGACGGGCTTTGGGATGACCTGTCGGTGTTCGACAACGTCCGGCTCGCGGCACGCGGAAGCGCCGAAGAAGCGCAGCGGCTCCTCGCACTCGTCGGTCTGCCGGATCCACCGCGCGACGTCTCGATGCTCTCCGGCGGTCAGCGCAAACGCGCCGCGCTCGCGCGTGCACTGGCGTCGAGGCCCGAGCTCTTGCTTCTCGACGAGCCGACCGCCGGTCTCGATCCGCCGTCGACGGCGCTCGTGTTCGACACGCTGCGTCAACTGCACGAGCAGATGGCCGGCGCGATGACGTTGATCCTCGTGACGCACGAGCTGACGGCGGCCAAGAAGATCTGCGACGCCGAGATCCGACTGCCAGGCGAAGGCCGCATCGAACTCGTCGAGCCCGGCATGCCCGAACCCGTCGGCACGCTCAAGCTGACGCGCGCGACGGGATTGTCGGTGCTCGCGGGGCCGTGCCTCGCGCTCGCAGGGGTCGCGAAGAGCCTCTTCGAAACCCTCGTGGCGCTCGTGCCCGAACAACCGCTGCGTTGCATCGGTGCCGGCCTCGTCCAGTTACTCGAACTGTTGCCGTTCCTGGTGCTCGCAGGGTCGTTCATCGGTGCGCTCAGCCTGCACTTCGTCGTCAACAACGACCCGCTGCACGGTGCGCTCGCAAGCGAACTCCTCAAAGGGACGGGCAAGGTCCTGATCGCGGTTCTCGTGCCGCTCCTCATCTCGCTGCTCTATGCAGCTCCTGCAGTTGCCGGCACCGTGTCGCGCGTCGGGAGTATGGCGCGCGATCGACAACTCGCGGCGTACCGCGCGCTCGGTCGCAGTGTGCGTTGTGAAGTGTTGTCCCCGCTCTTGTGGGGGCACCTCATCGCGTTGCCGCTCGCCATCCTGAGTGCCCTCGTCGGCGCGACCGTCGGCGCGTACGCGGCGGAATGGTTCGCGCGCGGGACGACGTTCTCGAGCTTCTTGCCGCGGTTCACGGCGACGGTCTACGGCACGGATTTCTCGTGGGGCTTGCTCAAGGCGCTCGGTTCGGCGTTCCTCTTGAGTTGGATCCCGTGGCACCTCGCCAATCGTCGTGCGCTGTCGCCGTCCGAACTCAGCTACGCGTCGTTCCGAGCGTGGTTCTGGACCGCGCTGTCGATCCTGTTGTGGAACGGGATCCTGATGTTCCCGCAGTTGCAGTAGCGCCGCCGCATCGACGTGCGAAGTGGCAGGAGATCGAAGCCCATGAGTCCGCATGGTCCGAGTCTGTGGTTCTTGCTCGCTTGTTCGGTTCCGGTCGCGTGCACGTCGACCCATGTGCGCGAAGACGCAACGGTCGGTGCGCGAGAGCAGAGCGCGTCGACAGGCGCTTTGCCGGCGATCTCCGTGCACACGAAGCGGATGGAGCGAGTCGACGGCTTCTTTCCGCTCTTCGTCGATCGCGCTGGCGAACGCGTGTTCCTCGAGATCGGTCGACTCGGTGAGGAGTTCCTCTACGTGCCTTGGCTCGCGACCGGTCTCGGTTCGAATCCCGTGGGCCTCGATCGCGGACTCGGCGGCGGCGAGCGAGTGGTGCGCTTCGAACGTCACGGACCGCAAGTGTTGCTCGTGCAAGACAACTTGCGGTATCGCGCGCGAACCGACGACGATGCCGAGCGTGCGACGATTCGTGAGTCGTTCGCGACGTCGACGCTGTGGGGTGGCGAGGTCGTCGCTGCCGACGGCGAACGCATCCTGATCGACGCGACGAGTCTCGTGATGCGCGATGCAGCAGGCGTCGTGCGCAAACTGAAAGCTGCTGGCCAGGGCGCGTATCGAGTCGACGCGTCTCGAAGCGCGTTCTACTGGCAGCGCACACGAGGCTTCCCACGAAACACCGAGATCGAAGTCAGCCTGACGTTCGCGTGCGATGCGCCGGGCGCCGAAGTGCGACGCGTCGCGCCGGAGGCGGAAGCGATCACGTTGCGACAGCATCATTCGTTCGTAGCGTTGCCGGACGACGGCTACACGCCGCGCGTGTTCCATCCGCGCTCCGGGAGTTTCCCGCTCGAGTTCTTCGACTATGCGGCGCCACTCGCAGAACCGATGCGAATGCAGTGGATTCAAAGGCATCGTCTCGAGAAGGCGGTGCCCGGACCCGCTCCTTCGCGACCGGTCGAACCGATAGTGTACTGGCTCGATGCGGGAACCCCCGAGCCCGTGCGGACCGCGCTGCTCGAGGGTGCGCGATGGTGGAAGGACGCGTTCGCTGCCGCCGGTTTCGTCGATGCGTTCGAAGTGCGCATGTTGCCCCCGGATGCCGATCCCCTCGACGTGCGCTACAACGTGATCCAGTGGGTGCATCGCGCGACCCGTGGTTGGTCCTACGGGCGAACGATCAGTGACCCGCGCACGGGAGAGATCGTCAAGGGGCACGTGACGCTCGGTTCGCTGCGCGTGCGGCAGGATCACCGGATCTTCGTCGGCAGCGGTGCGGAGACTTCGTGTTGTGACGCGGCGAGTGGTGGGCCCGCGATCTCGAGTCTCGGTGCACTCGCACGCCTCGAAGGCGGCGAGTCGAGTGCGACGGAACTCAGTCTGGCGCGACTGCGCCAACTCGCGGCTCACGAAGTCGGCCATACGCTCGGCTTCGCACACAACTTCGCTGCAAGCGTGCACGACCGTGCTTCGGTCATGGACTATCCCGCCCCGCTCATTCGCATCGTCGGCGACAAGCTCGACTTCTCGGGCGCCTACACGACGTCGATCGGTGCGTGGGACGTGCTCGCGGTCCGGTACGCCTACACGCAGTTCTTGGATGCCGAGGACGAGCGGATCGGTCTTCGCGAGATCCTGCGCGAGGCGCGCACTCGTGGTATCGACTTCTTGACGGATCAAGACGCGCGGGACGTTTCCGCGGCACATCCTGCTGCGAGTCTATGGGACAACGGCGACGATGCGATCCGCGAGCTGAGCCGCGTGCTCGACGTCCGTGAGCATGCGATGAGCGGGTTTTCGTCGGCACTGCTCGAGGCGTCGCGTCCGCAGAGCGAGCTCGAGGAGCTGTTCGTGCCGATCTACTTGTTGCACCGCTATCAGATCGAAGCGTGTGCGAAGCAGATCGGCGGTTTGCGCTTCGACTACTCGGATGCGGGCGAAGAGCGGCGCGTGACGGTTGTTCCGCACGATCGACAGCTGCGCGCAATCGCTGCCCTGATGGATTGCTTGCAGCCCGCGCGGTTGCGCGTGCCGGACAAGGTCCTCGGTTTCCTCGTGCCACCGGCATTCGGGACGTCGAGCGTTGCGGAGCGCTTTCCTCGATACACAGGAGGGAGCTTCGAGGAGGCGGCGAGCGCTCGTGTCGTTGCCGATCTGGTCTTCGACGCGGTGCTCGATCCGCGGCGTTGTTCGCGGCTCGAGGATCAGGCTGCGCACGCGCGCGCTGAGCCCGCGCGCGATGGCGAGGATCCGCAGCAAGCGACTTTGGCTTTCGATCGCTTGTTGTATGCCTGTGTCGTGAAGCTCTGCGAGGACGCGGAACAAGACGATGCTCGCGATGCGGCGCTTCGAAGAGCGGCGCTTCGTTCGTTTGCGGATCATGTGTTCGCGCTGTGCGAGAACGCGCGGGCCAGCCCCGGTGTGCGTGAGGCGAGCGCCGAGTTCGTGGGGTGCGAGTTCGTCGGTTCGGATCGATTCAGCCGAGTGCAGCAAAGCAGCGCATTCGTCATCGACCTGGCGGCGCGCGCGCGTCGCTTCCTCCAGCGAATGCACGAGCGTGCAAGCACGGCCACGCGACTCGAAGCTCCTCCGGGTAGCCCGATCGGAGACGGTTCGCATCGCTGACGCGACAGCGTCGGTGACAACGGCGATCCCTCGATGGTTCGAATCCGGCTGGCGTGATTCCCCTCGGCATGCCGATGGCAACACGATGAAGGTCATCATCGGAATCTTCGTCGTGCTGGCGCTCGCGATCGCGGGGTTCGCGGGGTTCATCGCGTTCGATAGTTCGACGGAGTCCGGCGCGGGTGGCGCCGGTTTGCGTGCTTCGGACGCGCTCGTCGCGACGATCTCCCACGGCGAACGCGTCGAGTTCCGCGATCACGTCAACAACGAAGGGCTGACGCTGTTCGACTTCACCGCCGATTGGTGACCGACTTGTCGCGCCTTGGATCCTCAGTTGGAGGGTCTCGTCCAGAAGATCGATGGTCTTCGCCTTCGCAAGATCGACGTGAGCGACCGCAGTGCCGCAGGTCCCGTGGTCCAGCAACACGGCGTTCGCGCCGTCCCGATGCTGGTGCTCTACGAGGGCACTCGCGAACTCTCCCGAGACACGAGAACCATCATGATGAAGCTCGCCGAGTCCATGGGGCGGTGAGGTCGAGGCGGGAGTTGTTCCCGAACCGCATGGACTGGATCGCGATACGATCGAGTTCCCATGCTGACCCAGTTCACCCCGAAGCGGTCTGCCGCCGCGGTCCTTGGTGCCGTTTTCGGCGCACTGCTACTCGAGCCCCACGGACTCGCGATCTGGTCCCGAATCTCCGGTGACCTGCATCGTGGCGGGACCGAACTGATCGCGCAGATCGAAGCCGAGCTCGCGGACCTGCGCTCCAGTTTGCCGACTCACGGATCCATCGGGTTCGTCGAAGCTGGCGCGACGAACGCCCCAGCGATCACGCATCGTCTTCCGGAAATCGCGGATGCCGTGCTCCCCGTCGTGCGCGGTGAGAGGGACCTACCGCTCGCGGTCGACGGAATCGAGCCCGTGGTGCTCGTCGGCATCGGGTCCTTCGTGAAGACGGCGGCGAGTTCTCACGGACTCGGCGAAGGCCTCGCGCTCGAGACTCGCGACGGGCTCATGCGATTCTTCGAGCGTTGGGCGAGCACGTCTCTGGAAGCCGGCATGCGCAACGCGATCGCGTACGTGCTTGCGCCGCTCTCCGTCCACATGTCGCCCTTCGACGGACCGACTCTCTGCCACTGTCCTACAGAGGATGTGACGGCTTTCGTCGCAAGGACCTTGCCCGGTCACCGTGTCGTTCGCACGAACGAGAAGGGATGGTGTCTCGCGGTTCCGAGGCACGATTGATCCTGACGGCGGGCGGCGTGCGTGCGATCCTCGTGCTTCCTGCGCTTTGGCTCGGGATCGACGCCGTGGTTCATTCGATCCTGGCGTCGACGTTCGGTTTCGGCTTCTCTTGGTTCGTCGATGTCTCGGCGCTCGCGATCGCGGCGGCTCTTGTCTATTCGTTGCGAATTCCAGATGTCGACTCACCGCGGGTTCGTGCTTCGCACCTGACGTGGGGCGCGTGCGGTGTCGTCGTTGTGCTCGCGATCGCGTCGATCCTCGTGCACCACGATGTGCATCAGCACGGCGCGGGCGACGCCATGGCGATCTGGAACCTGCGTGCGAAGTTCTTGGCAGCAACGTTTCCAGACATCCGAGCAGCGATCGCGGCTGCGCCGTATCACGCGGAGTATCCGCTGTTGCTCCCGATCGCGACGGCGAGGATCTGGAGCCTTGTCGGAGTACAAGCGGCAGTCGTGCCCTTCGCGATCTCTTGTGCGTTCTTCGTAGCGACCTGTGCCATCGTCAATCGTCATGCCGGTCCCGCGGCGATTGCGATTCTCGTCGTGCAGTCTTCATGGTCGCTGGCGACAGCCGATCAGATGGCGGACTTGCCGTTGTCGCTGTGGATCGTCTGGTCGGCGACGACATTGCTGTGCGGCCGCACGACTCGCCCTGCCGCTGCGTGCGGCGCATTTCTCGCGGGCCTCGCTGCATGGACGAAGAACGAGGGGATCGCGTTCTTCGTCATTGTCAGCCTGCTGTTCTTCCGCCGCGTCTGGCAAGAACGCGCCGCCGTATCGCCGGCGCTCGGGCGCATCGCGGCGTATGCGCTCGGCGCCGCTGTTCCGTTGTGCGTGCTCGTGCACTTCAAGCTCTTCGTCGCACCCGTCGGTGTCGGGCTCATCGAAACGAGCCAGGACCACGCATCCAACGCCGTCGACCTCGCGCGCATCGGGTTCGTGCTGCAGCGCATGGTGATCGAGCTCGCGACGCGCTTCGGTCTGCCTGTCGTGGCGCTCGTGCTGTGGTTGTGGTTCGAACGATCCCGAGAAGCTCCCGGAGCACGCGCCGATCAGTGTCCCTTCGCGGGGCGGCTATCGCTTGTGGCCGGTGCGCAGATTGCCGCGTACGCAGGCGTGTACGTCGTGTTCTCGAAGAGTCTGCGTTGGCACCTCGATACGTCCCTCACGCGTCTCGTCAATCACGTCTGGCCACTCGTCGTCGTCGCGGTTTCGTTCGGCTTTGCGTGCTGGTCCTCGAAGCGTGACGACGGGTGATGGCTCGTGACCGGTTCGGACCGAAGCCGGAAGAACGTGCCCGGCAAGGTTGCACTGCGTACGGTCCCGACTCGCAACTCTGCGATGTCGTTCGCGATTGTGGGAGGTCCGCGCCGGCGCAATCACGCTACGAGGCGTCGTGGGGCGACCGCGGTCCTTGGCCCCGTTCTTGCAACTCGCCGCGCCTACCGACGCGTCGTCCATCGCGTGGGTCCAGAGCCGCTCTCCAGTTCCGCAACAAGGCACGCGAGGACATGTCCGACGCCCTTCCGATCATCGAACCCTTCCGCATCAAGAGCATCGAGCCGATTCTCGTGTCGACGCCGGAAGAACGCGCCCAGCACCTCGCCGAGGCGCACGGCAACTTGTTCAAGCTGCATTCGGCGGACGTCATGATCGACCTGCTCACGGACAGCGGC
>JAGQQW010000489.1 GCA_020426005.1 Planctomycetota bacterium
GCGCGCGGCGGGTGCTCCTGCGCCTGCGCGGTGCTCGACGACGGCTCGGCCAAGTGCTGGGGCGACAACGAGGAGGGTGCGCTGGGCCTCGGCGACGTCGAGGACCGGGGGGACCAGCCGGGCGAGATGGGCGACGCCCTCCCGGCGGTCTCGCTGGGCAGCGGCGAGCCCTTCACCCGCAGGGTCGACCTCGAGATCCGGCGGGCCGGCCAGACCACGTGGGTCGGCAACGACATCTACAACGCGACCGGGGCCCAGCAGACGCGGCGGACCTCGGTGCGACGGGGCGCGAGCGCGTCGTTCGTGGTCCGCCTCCGCAACGAGTCGCCGGTCGCCGACACCCTGCGCGTGCAGGGGCCTCGCAGCTCGGGCCGCTTCACCGTCCGCTACTTCGCCGGTGGCCTCGACGTCACGCCGTACGTCGTGGCGGGCGGCTGGCGGTACGTCGACTGGCCGCCGAACGGGGCGGCCAAGCTCACGGTGCGGATCACCGCGGCGTCCAACGCGGTGCTGAGCTCCAGCTTCCGGGTCAACGTCACCCTCAGCTCGAAGTCCGACCCCGCCACGAAGGACGTGGTGAGCGCCGTCGCCCGGGTGGTGCGCTGACGACGTCGGGCGGCACGTAGCCTGCCGGTCGTGCCGGAACCGCAACCCGGGGCGGTCGAGGTCCTCGAGGCCCGGGCCAAGCTCACCGTGTCACTGCGGGTGACGGGCGTGCGCGCCGACGGCCTGCACCTG
>JAGQQW010000490.1 GCA_020426005.1 Planctomycetota bacterium
GGAACTGCCGTATGAAGAATTGCCCAAGCTCGGCACGGGCGCCAGCGCCAGCAGTCTCCTCGGCGCCGCGGGCTGGCCGCAGGCCGGCGGCACGGTGGTCATCGTCGGCCACCAGCCGACGCTCGGCCGCGCTGCGGCGCTGCTGATGACGGGCGATGCCGCCGACTGGAGCGTGCGCAAGGGCGCGCTGTGGTGGTTCACCTGCCGCATGCGCAACGGCAATGCGGAAACCGTGCTGCGTGCGGTAATCGCCCCCGATCTGGTATAAACGCCAGGATGCCCTGCGACATCCTCTTCGACCTCGACGGCACGCTGATCGATTCCTCCCCGGGAATCCTCGCCTCGTTCGGGCGGGTGCTGGCGGCGCACGGCCTGCAAGCGGTCGTGCCGCTCGAAGCCTCGCTCATCGGCCCGCCGCTGGGCGAGACGCTCAGGCGCATCTCCGGCATCGAGAATCGAGACGAACTCGACCGGCTCGTCGAGGCCTTCAAGCGCGACTACGACAGTGAAGGCTATCGCGCCACCACCGCCTTCCCTGGCGTGGCCGAGGGACTGACGCAACTCGCCGAACGGAGCGCGCGGCTCTTCATCGTCACCAACAAGCGCCTCGTGCCGACGCGCCTGATCCTGGAGGCACTCGGGCTGGCGAGACACTTCAGCGGCATCCATTCACGCGACGAAACCGCGCCCATGGCGTCCTCGAAA
>JAGQQW010000491.1 GCA_020426005.1 Planctomycetota bacterium
CCCAGAAAGGCGACCGACCGACGCGAGGGCGACGAGAGGCGCGGGGCAGGTGGGAGTGGCCGTCCAGTTGGTTGTTGCTTGTGCGCAGGATGCGGTGCGTGCTGCGACGTTGAGCGCGGAGCGGGACCGACGGACGGGGGTTTGTCGAAGCTGGATCGTCTCGCGCTTGGATTCGTGTGCCTGAGCGAGAGTGTCGAGCGGAGGTTCGGCCTGTGATTCGGCAGATGTGCAGCGTGGTGGTGGCTTCGACGTGGCGGGGTGCAGACCGGTTACCTAGCTGACAGTTCAGACCGACTACATGGCTGACACTGTCTGACTTCATGGTTGACGCATGGCCGGCATGGCGACTTGCGTTGTCGCATGCCATGGAATCAGACGTGCACTCTGAAAGAGCGAGTTCGGTTCATCTCGGAATGGGAAAGCGGCGAGTTGTCGATGGCGGCCTTGTGTCGAAAGTACGGTGTGAGTCGTCAGACGGGCCACAAGTGGACGCGACGCTAACAAGGAAGGCGGCGGGGATATCGATTCGCTGCGCGATCGATCTCGAGCTCCCCTTTGCCATCCATGGACGACCCCCAGAGGATGTCGTGGACTTGCTGATTCGTGTACGCAAGCAGCGTCCGACTTGGGGTCCCAAGAAGCGCGGAGCGCCCGTGCTGTCCCTTCCCTGAGCTCGAGCTCCGAGAAGCGCG
>JAGQQW010000492.1 GCA_020426005.1 Planctomycetota bacterium
AGGCCGGGTTCCACGCGGCCGGCGCCACGCCCGAGGAATTGAGGCCGTGCAATTCCTTGCCGTCCCACAGGATGGCGAAGTTGTCGCTGCCCAGGCCGTTGGACACCGGCTCGACGATGGTCAGGGCCGCCGCCGCCGCAATCGCCGCGTCGATCGCATTGCCGCCCTTGAGCAACATGCGCAAGCCGGCCTGCGAGGCCAGCGGATGAGAGGTGGACACGACATTGCGCGCCATCAGCGGGCTGCGGATCGTCGGGTAAGGGTTCTGCCAGTTGAATTGCATGGGGTGTTGTTCCGGTTGGATCAGGAAAGGGATACGGGGTCAGCGGTGGCGCGGATCGAGCGCGTCGCGCAAGCCGTCGCCGAGCAGGTTGAAGGCCAGCACCAGGATGAAGATCGCCAGGCCGGGCCAGATCGCCATCCACGGCGCGCTGTCCATGAAGTTCTTCGCGGTGTTGAGCATACTGCCCCAGCTCGGCGCCGGCGGTTGCTGGCCCAGCCCGAGAAAGGACAGGCTGGCCTCGGCGATCACCGCCGCGGCGATCGCCAGCGTGGACTGCACGATCACCGGTGCGGTGATGTTGGGCAACATGTGCGAGACGGCGATGCGCAGCGGCGAGCACCCCACAGCGCGTGCGGCCTCGATGTAGTCCTCGACCTTGACGTTGAGCACCTGAGCC
>JAGQQW010000493.1 GCA_020426005.1 Planctomycetota bacterium
CTCCTTCTTGAACTGGACGGCCCGAACGGCCATATCCTTTGCCTCATCGGGCGTCAGGATCGTGCGCTTGGCCGAGATGGCGGCCGCGACCTGCTTCAAGCTGTCCTCGCTCATGGTTTTGGCGAGGATGGCGTAGGCTTCGCCGAATGGGTTGATGCGGTCGATGAGGTCGATGTCCAACTCGCGCACGTCCATCGCAAACCGGCGCACGCCGTCGATCAGGGCGGTGTTGGGTGACCCGTCGCCCTCGTCTTCCGTGACAATCCGCTTGGCTTGCTGCGTGAGGTTGAGCGCGGCAATGGCGTGCTGGCGCACGGCCTCTTGGTCCTCGGCGTCAAGCTCGGGGTACCTATCCTTGATGATCTTGCCCATGCGAACCTGCGTCAGCTCCTCGGGCACCAGCTCGTCATCGAACAGACCACGCTCGATAGTGGGCTTGTCCTGCACGAACGCAGCGATGACTTCGTTCAAGTCTTCCTGGCAGATGCGCGCCGCCTCTTTGCTCTTGGGCTCCGCGAGGCCCTTGATCTCGATCTGGTAAGCGCCTGTCTGCTCATTGACACCGACATTGCAGCGGTCCGGGTCGTATCCATCCTCGCCATAGGTAAAGCCCGGCGTCGGGCCGCTGTCGGGGTTCTTCGGCTTGAACTCGAAGCGCGGGGCCAGCACCTGCTCCATCA
>JAGQQW010000494.1 GCA_020426005.1 Planctomycetota bacterium
CGTCGTCGTCGGGGCCGCGGCCACGAAACACCTTGAACGCCGAGTGCAGCGGTCCGCACAACACCTGGCTGCCGGCCGCATGCGCGCAGTCGATCGCCCAGCGCAGCCGGTCGACCGCCGCGCGGCGCACGGCGGAGTCCTCGTGGATGGGGTCGTGCTCGGGCGCGAGACCCGACGAGCACGTGCGCTGCAGCCCGATCGCGTCGAGCCGGCGGCCCAGCGCCGCGTAGTCGCGCGGCTCGCCGTGGAAGATCGGTAGCTCGACGCCGTCGAAACCGCACGCGCGGACGAACTCGAGCTGGGGAGCGTGCTCGTCGGTGACCCGGGTCGTCCAGAGCAGCATGTTGATGCCGAAGCGCATCGTCGCAATCTACCGGTTTGGCCACCGCGGGGCATTCCGTCCCTTCGTCTGCGAGGTTTACCGCGCGCCGTGCCTATGATGCCGGCTCATCTCATCTCGTCAGCCAGAGTCTCATGTCCGACCGGAACGAGAAACTCGTCTTCTGGGGCTGCTTCATCGCCCTCATCACGACGTCGTTCGCCTTCATCACGAGAGCGTTCCTCGTCAACTTCCCCAATCTCTGGCCGGCGGAGTTCGGTCTCGACCAGGTTCAGGCGCAGGAACTGTTCGGCGCCGGCATCTGGCCCTTCGCGATCAGCATCATCCTGTTCAG
>JAGQQW010000495.1 GCA_020426005.1 Planctomycetota bacterium
CCTTCGTCCGGGTCGCCTTCCTCGCTGCCATCGCGCCTCGCTGTCGCGCGCTCGTCGCCGCGCGCCTCGGGTTCAGGCCGTGCGGCTGCGCTCGAGCACGTCGGCGAGCCGGTCGGCGACGCGCGTGCGCTCGCGGTCGTCGAAGCCGAGGATCTCCTGCAGCCCGATCGCCACCTGCGGGATGTACTTCTCGATGTACGCGCGCTTCTTGCGCTCGTCCGCCTCGCGCCGCCGCTTGCGCACGTGCGTCGCCATCCTCCGCCCGCACTCCTGCAGGCCGAGGCGGATCTCCTTGACGATCTCGGGATAGGAGGCGATCGCCTCCTTGCTCTCGGACGTGAACGGCACCCACACGCTCGCGATGTGCACGAGCAGGAGCATCGGCCCGACCGGGAGCGAGCCGCGCGGCTGCTGCAGCTGGTAGGCCTTCCAGTCGGTGCTCGTCACCGCCTTCGTGATCGCGCACGCACCCTGCTGGTACTGCAGCGGAACGCGATTCGCGTAGCGGTAGAGCGTGACCGGCTCGTCCGCGCCGAGCGCGCCTCCGTACGCGAGGCCGACCTCGACGAGGAACGGGTTGCCGCGGTAGACCGTCGGGCGGCGCGTCACCGTCGCGAAGAAGTCGGCGTCGACCTCGGCGCGCAGCGCGCGCAGCAGCAGCTCCT
>JAGQQW010000496.1 GCA_020426005.1 Planctomycetota bacterium
TGAATCTGGGACAGTCTCATACCATTATAATCCCCCGCATTAGCTCTGAAAGAAGAAAATATCTTCCTTGTGGGCTTCTCTCAAGCCAGTCAATAACTAGCAATACAGCATTAGCACTTTATGATTCACCTTTGTGGAATATGGCATTGGTTGCTTCAACTATGCACCTTGTGTGGATAGGTACAGTCTGTGGTAAATTTGAAACTCGATATATTTACTCCAACACCCTCGGCTGGAACACATTTCCCGTCCCGCCACTTACCGAGAAAAACAAATCTGATCTAACCCGCTGTGCAGAAGATATCCTGCTGGCACGCGAGGCGCATTTCCCCGCGACCATCGCCGATCTCTATGATCCCGATAACATGCCCGAAAACCTGCGCCATGCGCATGAGCGTAATGACGAAGTGTTGGAGCGCATCTATATCGGTCGTCGCTTCAAAAACGATACCGAACGGCTGGAAAAACTATTCGAGCTTTACACCAAAATGACTGCCGAACAAAAAACGGTGGGCGCACGTAAAACAAAGGCCGAAAGATCATGAGCTGGTTTCCAAACTATCAATCTATTGAGAATCCTGAGCTGTCAGATGCGGCCTCTCTTGCAGCTGGGAGAGCTTTGCATATATGCCATCTGTTTGAAAGTGAATGTAAGTGGGTAT
>JAGQQW010000497.1 GCA_020426005.1 Planctomycetota bacterium
TCTACACAAGCTTGCCCGGGAGATCGGCGCACTCGACGTACATTTGACGCTCGCCGAGATTGCCGAAGAGCGTGACTACTCACGACCCGAGGTCGATGCCTCCGCGCGTCTCTCCTTCACGGAGCTTCGACACCCGATCGTAGAAAGCATGGTCACGTCGGGCTCGTTCGTGCCGAACGACATCACACTCGACACCGAAGCTTGCCGGCTGATGGTGCTTACCGGCCCCAACATGTCGGGCAAGTCTACCGCCATGCGACAAGTCGCGCTGGCTGTGATCCTCGCGCAAGCAGGCGGATACGTCCCCGCTGCCGCGGCACAGATCGGTGTCGTCGATCGCATCTTCACGCGCGTCGGCGCCAGCGACAACCTCTCCCGCGGCGACAGCACCTTCATGGTGGAGATGAAAGAGACCTCTACGATTCTACGCGAAGCCTCACGCCGGTCTCTGGTCATCCTTGATGAGATCGGCCGGGGAACGAGTACATTCGACGGCTTGGCGATCGCTTCGGCGGTGTTGGAGCACGTCCATGATGTAGTGCAATGCCGCGCGATCTTCGCCACGCACTACCACGAACTCTGTGCGCTCGCCGAGACGCTCCCCCATGCGGACAATTTCAACGTAGCGGCCCGCGAACACGACGGAGAGGTGGTATTCTTGC
>JAGQQW010000498.1 GCA_020426005.1 Planctomycetota bacterium
GATCCTGCCCTCGGCCATCCGTGGTCCGGTTTTCGGAGCCCTGGCCGCAATCTATCCCAAGGCAGATTGGGCACCCCGCCCGTTGCGGGCAAAGGCGACTTTCCAGTCGCTGGCGGCAGGTAGTGCCGCTGGCTATGCGCGCGCGCTTGGCGTTACCGGGCCGGAGCTGCGCCAGCGGCTCTATTCGCCTGACTTCCTGGCAATCCGCGGGGACTATCGCGCCGAACAGCCTTTCGAGGCGCTGATCCGCGATGCACCGGCACGCTCCGGGCTCGACGGGGCGCAATATGCCGATCTCAAGTTCTGGCTTCCGGGCGACATCCTCACCAAGGTCGATCGCGCCAGCATGGCGGTCAGCCTTGAGGCGCGCGAGCCGCTTCTCGATTATCGGTTGATCGAGTTCGCGGCGGGTCTGCCCGAAGACATGCGCATCAGGCGCGGGCAGGGCAAATGGCTGATGAAGCACACAATGGAGCGTTATCTGCCGCGCGACATCCTCTATCGGCCGAAGCAGGGTTTCGTGACGCCGATTTCCCAGTGGTTCCGCGGCCCGCTTGCTGGCGAGGCGAGGGCGATCGCGCAAGGCGCCGGGCTCTCGCGGACCGGCTGGTTCGATTCACGTCGTCTTTCCGGAATTGCGGAGGCGCACATTGCGGGCA
>JAGQQW010000049.1 GCA_020426005.1 Planctomycetota bacterium
AAGCTGTTTGGCAGTTGTCCGAACTCGGCCTCGGCCAGTCGACCTGCATCGGAATGGGCGGCGATCCGATCCACGGGCTCGGCCACAAGGAGTGCATCGCGCTCTTCAACGAGGACCCCGCGACCGAAGGCATCGTCATGATCGGTGAGATCGGCGGCAGCGACGAAGAAGAGGCTGCGGCCTACGTCAAGGAACACGTCCAGAAGCCGGTCGTCGGGTTCATCGCGGGTCAGACCGCGCCTCCGGGCAAGCGCATGGGGCACGCCGGTGCGATCATCGCCGGTGGTAAGGGCACGGCTGCCGAGAAGATTCGCGCGATGGAAGCCGCAGGCATTCACGTCGCGAAGAACCCGTCCGCGATCGGTTCGACGATGCGCGAAGTGCTCGGCTGAGCCGCGCGGTACCATCCGACTCGCCGATGGACGAAGCCACGAAGCAGAAGATCCAAGAACGCGTTGCCGAGCGGGCGCAGACGACGCCCGTGCATCTCTATCTGTTCGGCATCGCGTGGATCATCATCGCGCTCGCGATGGTCGCTGGCGTGCAGATCCCGTACGTCACGACGCTGATCGCGTTCTTCGTCGGCGTGACGTTCCTCTACATGGGAGCGTTGATCAGCGAGCGACGACGCATGGAGAAGACGTTTCGAGAGCTGCTCGAGGCGTTCGAGAGTTTCAACCGCTCGATCTACGGCGACGACTACAAGGTCAAGCGCGCGGCCGTCGACATCCTCATTCGGTCCCTCGCACATGGCGATCCGACGGTCCGGGATCGTGCGCACGCGCAGCTCGTGCGGTTGTCGGGCCACGACTTTCCGGCCGAGCATGCACCGTGGGAGGCCTGGTGGCGCGATGCGAAGGCGAGCTTCACCGGATCGCCGGCCGAACGATCGTGATGCAGGATCGCTGCGATGGCCGGGGGAGCCTGCGCATCGTGTGATTCTGCGGCAAGATGACGCGAAGCAACGTGTCCCGACAATGGAGTGCGTCGGGGCGGGATTGATCCTAAAGTTTGCGTGTGGATGGCCGCGCGACGCGGCAAGGTAGCAAAGGAAATGTCGTACTTGCCAATTGCCGTGTTCGGGCTCGCCGGAGGCTGGGAACTCATCATCATCGCGGGAGTCGTCTTGCTCTTCTTCGGCAACCGAATTCCGGGCATGGCGCGCTCTCTCGGTTCGGGCATCGTCGAGTTCCGTAAGGGCCTCAAGGGCGAGGACGACGAGAAGCGACTCGAAGGCGACGGAACCAAGAAGACCGAAACGCACGAGTGAGACGTGGCCGAGACCACCGCACTGACTGACGTCACCGCGCTCGTGCGGCAAGAGCTCGACGAAGTCGCGCACATCGTGCACGCGGCCCTCGAGCCCGAAAGTCCCGAACTCCGCGGACTGCTGGATCACGCCGGTCGTTTCCGCGGCAAGCAACTCCGTCCGGCACTCGTGCTGCTCGCGGCGAAGGCCGTTGGCGAAGTCACGCCGGCGCACCTCACGATCGCTGCGGTCGTCGAGATGTTGCACGCCGCGACGCTCGTCCATGACGACATCCTCGATGGCGCTGGTCTGCGTCGCGGTTTGCCGACGATCCACGCCGTGTCGGGTGCCGAGGTCGCGGTTCTGCTCGGCGACTATCTCTACGCGAAGGCCTTTCACATGGCCGTGGCACTCGGGGATCCGCGCTGCAGTCGCGTGCTGTCGGAGACCGTTCGTGTCATCTGCCAAGGCGAGATGACGCAGATGGTGCATCGCTTCGACGCGGATCTGAGCGAGGCCCAATACTTCGAGATCATCCGGGACAAGACCGCGGTCCTGTACGGAGCGTCGAGTCGACTCGGTGCGGCGTATGCGGGAGCGGACGAAGACGTGGCTGCGCGTTTCCAGGTCTTCGGAGACCAGCTCGGCTTGGCATTCCAGATCGTGGACGACATCCTCGATGTGGACGGTGATGAAGCCGTCGTCGGCAAATCGCTCGGAACCGACTTCGGCAAGGGCAAGTTGACGTTGCCGTTCTTGTGGATGCTCGATCAAGCGGGTGCCGAAGAGCGTCGTCGGTTCGTCGAGCTCTATGCTCGTCATGCAACCGGTGACGTGAGTCCGATCGATACGGCCGACCAACGGCGATTGCTCGAGGGCTTCGACCTACAGGGCGGAGTGCGCTACGCTCACGAACGCGCCGACGAGTGTCTGCGCACGGCCGTCGAGAGTTTGGCAGGATTGCCCTCGAACCCAGCGGTCGATGCGTTGCGTTCGATGGCCGATTACGTTCTGCATCGACAGCGCTGACGCTGAGAGCCTGACATGTCGAGTTCGATTTCATTGCGTTCGATCGCGCTAGCGATCCTCGCGACCGGTGTGTGCACCGGTTGTTCTCACGAGGACACCGTGCAGGTCGAGGCTGCCGGCATCGTGGAGGGCGCGTCCCCGCTCGTCGCGCGCGCGCCGATGGACATCTTCGGCCTACGCATGCGTTCGCGAGAGATCGGTCCGAGTGAGTTCGCCTACGATCTGCCGTCCACGTGGGAAGCGCTACCCGCGAGCGGTATGCGCAAGTTCGATCTGCGCTTCGCGGGTGGTGAGGGGCAGTGCTACATGATCCAACTGCCCGGCGGTGGTGGACCGCTCGCGGACAACGTCAATCGATGGCGCAATCAATGCGGCTATCCACCGATCGACGGGGACGCGGTCGCGCGACTGCCGCGTCGACGCCTCGCCGAACTCGGTGTCGAAGCGACGGTCGTGGACCTGCGTGGCAGCTACACGGGCATGGGCGGCGCGACGATTCCAGGTCAGCGCTTCATCGGTCTGATCTGGCATCAAGGGGATTCGGGCTACTACCTCGTCTGCCTCGGCAAGGAGAGCGTCGTCGACGCTGCCTACGCGGACTTCGAGTCCTTCGTTGCGTCGGTGCGGGCGAAGAGCGGGTCGTCGATGTCGCCGCACGGCGGCTCTTCCGCTCCGAGCGAACGCGCGGATCCGAGCGCGATGATCGACTACGACGTGCCGACTGGTTGGAAGCGCGGAGCCGATCGCCCCATGCGCATCCTCAACTTCGATGTAGGTGGGGATGGCGTCACGACGTGCTATCTCGCGCAAGCAGGCGGGAGCACGCTCGACAACGTCAACCGCTGGCGTGGACAACTCGGAGCTTCCCCGCTCGACGCGTCGGGCATGTCGTCCCTCGCGGTGACGACGGTCTTCGGTCAAGAAGCGAAGGTCGTCGAAGCGAAGGGGGACTTCGCGGGCGGTATGGGCGTCGAAGCCATCCAAGGCGCGATGCTGCTCGGCGCGATCGCCGAGCGCGGTGGCACGAGTCTCTTCATCAAGATGCTCGGCAAGGAGGCGACCGTGACGGCGCACCGTGAAGCATTCTTCGCATTCTGCAAGTCGCTACGTCCGAAGGACGCCGGCAACGAGGGCAAGTGATGAACAAAGCCTGGTCGATCTTCGTGCGTGTCTTCGGCGGGTTCGAACTCGCCGTGGGCGTGCTGTTCTTCATGACGCTCGCAACTTGGCTCGGCACGCTCAACCAGCAGTACGAAGGGCTCTTCCAGAGCCAGGGGCGTTACTTCGAGTCGTGGTTCTACGTCGAGCGCAACCTGGTGCCGTACCTCGGCATTCCGCTACCTGGCGGCATGCTCTTGATGATCCTGCTGATGATCAACCTCGTCGTCGGCGGGCTACTGCGTATGCGCAAGGGCGCGTCGACGATCGGCATCCTGATCACGCACTGCGGGATCCTGCTCTTGTTGCTCGCGGGGGTCGTGAAATTCTTCGGCTCGACCGAAGGCAGTCTCCTCCTCTGGCCCGGTGACCAGGGCTCGAGTTTTTCGAGCTTCTACTACTGGGAAGTCGACGTGCTGCAAGAACTCGACGGAGGCAAGCAGCGACGGTTCGAGATCCCACATGAAGACATCGTCGATCTGCACGACGGGAAGAGTCGGCGTTTCGAATCGGGTTCGTGGCCGTTTGCGCTCGTGCTCGATCGCTTCGCGCAGAACGCCGAGGTCGCGATGGCTGGCGGAGACGATTCGGGTATCCCCGGGGTCTCGATCGGCTCCCTGCGTCTGGCGCCAGGGGAGCGCAATCCCGAGGAAGAACTCAACCAAGCCGGCATGCGCGTGCGTGTGCAGAACGCGTCGGGCAGCACGATCGGCGAATCGCTCCTCTGGGGCGCGATGGATTACCCGTACGTCTTCGAAGTCGAAGGCAAGAAGTTCGGCGTTCGTCTCCAACGCAAGCGCGTCGAGTTGCCGTTCACGGTGCGACTCGACGAGTTTCACCACGAGGTGTACCCGAACACCACGCGTCCGAAGGTCTTCGCGAGTGACGTCACGGTATTGTCCCGTGGCGGCGAGACCCGGACAGCCAAGATCGAGATGAACCAACCGCTGCGGCGCGACGGGTTCATCCTGTTCCAGTCGAGCTACGGTCCGAAGGGCGCTGGCCCGAACGACCGGAAGTTCTCCGTCTTCCAAGTCGTCAGCAACCCCTCGGACCACTGGCCCCTGATCGCATGCATCGTCATCGCGATCGGTCTCTTGTTGCACTTCGGCAGCAAGCTCTTCCGTTGGATGCGGGCCGAACGAAAGCGAGTTCTGCACACGAACGCTGTAGTGGCCACTGCCGGAGGGTCGACGAATGATTAGGTCTTCGAACCAGGAGATTTGCATGAAGCTCCTTTCCCTACTCGGTCTCCTCGCGTGTGCGGTCTTGTTCCAAGCGCAAGGTCGCGCGCAGGCGCCGTCGCGGGCTCCGTGGCCAGCCGAGGTCGTGCGAGCGATCGAGGACGTGCCGCTCCAGGACGAAGGGCGCATCAAGCCCTTCCTCGCGTTCGCACGGCAGAAGCTCCTGCGAATCTCGGGGAGGTCCTCGGTCGCGCTCGACGGGGGCACCTCGGTCAGCGCCAGCGAATGGATCCTCGATGTGCTCTTCCGCAACGAGGTCACTCGTGACGATCGGGTGTTCCTCGTGCCGAGCAAGGAGGTTCTCGATGCGATCGAGTTGCCGCACGAAGGTCGCAAGATGCGCGATCGCTATTCGTACAACGAACTCGCGCCCGCGGTCAGCAAGCTCTACGAATTGACCGAGCGCTACATCGGTATGAGCAAGGGTGGGTCCAAGAACCTGCCGCTCGTGCCGGGTCAGATCGTTGCGCTCGGCAACGACGTTTGGCTGTACCAGCAGCTCGGAGTCGAGTTCGCCAGGCTCGCTCGGACGTTCCCCGTCGAGGACGCGGGACTGATCGCGCTGTTCGGGGGTAAGACTGCCGATGCAGCAGCGGTCTGCAAGCACGGTCCTGAGCTCAACCGACGGCTCGCGAAAGAGCTCCAGACGATTCCCGACACGGAAGCGACGCCTCTGCGCGCGTTCCTCCTCGACGTCGTCCAGTCGGCGCGACGAGGCGCCTACGGCCTCGCGATCTTCCCGCCGCGTGAAGCGAAGGAAACCGCGTGGCTCGATGCGTCCAGTCTCCTCGATGCCTCGGTCAAGGGCGACGAGCACGCCGCCGCGCGCGCTCCTCTCCTCGGAGTGCTCGAGAAGTTCCTCGCTGGGCCGGAAAGCGTGACTGCAGCCGACGCGACGATACTCACCAGTGCGATCGCGGATGCGGCGCACGATCGGGACGAGGCTGGCGCGGTCGCCACCGAGCTCACGCTCGAGCGCGGCTACTTCCTGCACTGGATCCGCGGCTTGTTCCTGATCGCGATTGCGCTCGTCGGGTTCTTGTGGTGGAAGCCACAAGCCAAGTGGTACGGACGCATCGTGTACGCGGTCACGCTCGTGCCCGTGTTGTTGATGGCTGCCGTCATCGTCATGCGTTGCATGATTCGCTATCACGATCCATCGACCGACATCCTCGCGCCGGTGACGAATCTTTATGAGACGATCCCGTTCATCACGGTGATCGGCGCTGCGATCCTGCTCTTCGTCGAGTTCTTCTCGAAGAACCGCATCGGCCTCACGCTCGCGATCCTGCTCGGCTTCGCAGGCAGTCAGCTCGCGCTCAGCTATGAGCCGCTCGACGGTGGGGACACGCTCGCGCCGTTGCAGGCCGTGCTCGTCTCCAACTTCTGGTTGTTGACGCACGTGCAGACCGTGACGGTCGGATATGCGGCGAGCCTTCTCGCTGCCTTGCTCGCGCACGTGTGGATCGGACGGCGACTCTGGTTGCACTTCCAAGGCTCGCGCGCGCCATCCGCCGATCGCTTCCTCAAGAGCGTGATGCGCATGTGCTACGGCGCCGTCGCGTTCGGCCTCGTGTTCTCGACCGTGGGCACGATCCTCGGCGGTATCTGGGCGAACTATTCGTGGGGGCGCTTCTGGGGCTGGGACCCGAAAGAGAACGGCGCCCTGATGATCTGCCTCTGGCAAGCCATGATGCTGCACTCGCGCATGGCCGGGTTCGTGCGGCACCTCGGCTTCTCGATGCTCGCGATCATCCTCGGGATGATCACCGCCTTCTCGTGGTGGCACGTCAACCAACTCGGCGTCGGCCTGCACAGCTACGGCTTCACCGACGGGGTGCTCAGCACGCTCTACTGGTTCTACGGGATCGAGGGCGGTGTGCTTCTCGGCTGCTTGGTCGGCAAAGGCCTCGCGGCGCACAGCGTCCAGCAGCCCGTCCACGACGTCGGTGGTGGCGAGGCAGTCGTCAAGGCGCAAGATCGCGTCGACTGACCGAATCGCGAACTCGCCGCCGATGTCGGACCGGACGGGTTGCGACAATCTCGACATTCGTGCGTAACACGAGCCGCGTCCTCCGGGTGAGGAGGGCATGAACTGTAACGCACGAAGTCTCCCGTTCGTCCTCAGGCTCATGCTGGCCGCGACGCTGCCGCTAGCGCACGTATTCGGGGCGGCGTCGCAAGGCGCGGACGAAGCGGCTCTACTGCCCGTTTTTTCCGTCGACCAGCAGGTCCCTGCCGGAGCGAGCGGGGCATCCGCACGATCCTGCTCGCATTCGATCGTCGTCGTCGGTCGCGACTTCGAGGCGACGTTTCACGGCGGCTACGCGTTCTATGCCGGCGGTCAGGTCAGCGACAAGCCGTGGCGCTATGACCTCGAGGATGTTCACGTCGGTTCGACGCGCTACGACCTCGCGTGTCGCCACGAGCCGGACGTCGAGTCGTACGCCTGCACCTACGACCATGGTCCGGTGCTCGAGCGCTACGACGTTCGTCGCGATGGCGTCGAGCAGAGTTTCGTCGTGAGCGAACGTCCGCGGCACATCGACGGTGATCTGGTGGTCACCGGGCGCGTGCGTTCGGATCTGTCTGCGGAGAACGTGTCGTTCTCGCATCGAGAATTGGAATTCCGGGACGCGGATGATCGTGTGCGCATGCGCTACGGCCGCGCCTTCGCGATCGATGCCGCGGGTCGACGCGACGACGTCGAAACGAGTTTCGAGGACGGGCGGCTTCGACTGCGGGTGCGTCAGGCGTGGCTCGAAGATGCGAGTTGGCCCGTCACGATCGACCCGTTGACGCAGCCCGTAGCCGTCTGGCCGGTCACTGCGCGGCCGGGAACGACCGTGCGCGTAGCACTCGCGACCCAGGACCGAAGCAAATCCAAGAACGTGTTGATCGCGTTCACGACCGATCGATTCGTGTTCCAGAACCCACCGATCACCGAAGTGAGGACGCGTGTGTTGCTGGCAAACGATGACTTCTCGAATGCCATCCTGGTCGGTGACTTCGAGGATCGCTGGCTCGATCGCGGCATGGTCGCGGCGGTCGAAGGCGCGGGGAAGTGGGTCGTCGCGATGCATCGAGCACAATCGCCGAAGGGCATCGAGCTCTACGTGCACGACTTCCACAGCAAGGTCCAGGGTTCGGGAAGCTCGATCACGTTGGGTGGATTTCCCGGCCCATGGATCTATCCGGGCGTCGGCGGCTGCCGCGAAGGGAATCTCGCGCTCGTCGCGTATCTCGACGAACAGGGCACGCTGTCCGCGCGTGAGATCGACGTGCAGACACTCACGATGGGGCCCCCGATCTTCCTCGGGCTCATCTCTCCTGGCGCGATCAGCGTCACTCCGTTGCGCCGCTGCGCAAAGGACTCGTGGCTCGTTGCATGGACCCGCATCGACGCCAACGATCCGCCTTACGTCCAGGTGAGCAAGGTCTGGGTCAATCGTGTGCGCGGCGGCGCTGCGTCTTCGGCGACGTTCGTCGGCTACGGGCTCGGCCCGCGCATTGCCGGCATGGATGGCGAGGCTCTCGTCGCGTTCGAGGCAACGAAGACGCCATACGGCAACACGTACGACATCGCGACCCGCCGAGTGTCGTGGCCTGGCACGATCCCGTGGCCGTCCTTCGGTACGCTCGAACTCACGCCAGCGACGCACTACCAAAACGTGCTCGATGTCGATTTCGATGCGACGTCGAGTTCACACTGGGCCGTGTTGCGCTACCGGCAAAACGTGGGTGCCTACTACCAGATTCGGACTCTCGACGGTTCGGTCATCCAGGGTGGAGACGGTGTCCTCGCGGGGAGTGTGCGATTCAGCGAACGCAGCGGCGAGTATCTCGTTGCCGGCTACGGCGCGCAGAGGATCCAAGGGCAGCGCCTCTCGTACGACGCGAGTTTCTCGTCGTACGGTGCGGCATGCACGACGGCGAGCATCGGTGCACTGCACGCGCCGGCGCGGGGGACCGTCGGGTACGCGGTCACGTTGGATGGCGCGGACGCCGCGTCGGCGATTCTCGCGCTCGGTACACGCAGCACACGCGAACCCATGGCCGGCACCGCGTGCTGGACGCTCGTCGGTGGCGCCGTGCAGTACTTCCCGGCTTCCATCGATGCGCGTGGCCATGCGGAGGCTCGATTCGAGCTTCCGGTCGAATTGCGAGGCTCACTGCACACGCAGTGGTCGTTCGCCGTGCGCGGGATGCGCGGTTCCGTCGTGACGACCAGCGGGCTCGAGCTTCGGCTCGAATGACCGAACAGCGAGTGGAATCGAGCGATCGGCTCGTTTGCAAGAGTTGCAAGCCCCGTGCAGACACTGCACGTGTGGTGACGCGATTCGGCGCATTCCGGGCGCTTTCACGTCGACTCCTGCGAGTTTGGCAACGCGGCACGTGTTTTGTTGATCACGCACCTCGAGCCGTCGATGCCCCGTCGTCGGTCGCCACACTTCGCTATCCGAGGCTCGATCCATGCGTATCGCTCTCTTGCTCCTCTCGATGGGACTCACCTCATTCCCCGTCCTGAGCCAAGTCTCCGCAGTCCACCCGAAGACGGCGGTCCAGGCGGGCAACGTCGACGAACTCGTGCCCTTCGCGTGGTACGCGACGCGCACGCAGCAGATCCAAGACCCGGAGGGGTTCGACGGTAGCCCGCGGAATCTCGTGATCCGATCGGTCGCGTTTCGCATGGCGCGTGGGTGGGCCAATGGGACGTTCGGCGGCTTTTCCGTGGACGTCGCGGTCTGGATGAGTCTCACGCCCAAGGGGGTCGATGCCGATACCGCTTCGACGAACTTCGCGGCCAACGCGGCCCCTGCGACGACGCAGCAAGTGATTCGGCGCCGCACGATCCAGACGCCGAGGCTCACGACCCAAGGCTTCGACTTCAAACTCGACTTCGACAAAGGTGCAGCCTTCGTCTACCCCGGCATGATCACGGGCCAGAGTCTCTGCCTGGAGATTCGAACCTATGGGACGGGCATGAACTTCTACGCGCTCGACGCGATGAACGAGCCGAAGACGATCACCGGCTCGTCCACGGTCGTCGGGAGTGGTTGCCAGCCCGCCGGAGTCACGAAGCCCGCCGACCTACGGCCGTACGCGCGTTACACCGGTGGCCTCATCGTCGGCAACCAAGGATTCCGCTATCTCGGAAACGGCTACAAGGCCACGACTCCGCTCGCGATCTTCGCCTTGGGTACTGCCAAGCTCAACGCGATGCTCCCTGGCGGTTGTGAGCTCCGGACGATTCCCATCGTCGTGCAGACATTCGCGACGATCACGAACGACGCTGGCGTGACGATCCCGTTTCCGATCCCCAACGTCCCGAGTCTTGCCGGCGCTTCGTTCCGAACACAGTTGTTCTTCTACGAGCGTGGTGTGACGCCGATCGATCTCTACACCTCGAATGCGCTCGACAACGTGATCGGTGGGACGGCTGCACTGACGGTCTCGACGTTCCACGCCTATGACTCGTTCAACAACATCGACCCCGACAAGGCGACGATCGCGACGCATGCGTTCCCCGGGCGCGGGCTCGTGACGCGATACAACTGATCGGCACGTCGAGGTCAGGATTCGGTCGGTCGGTCCTGCAGCTTCTTGCGCAGCGTCGAACGGTTCATGCCGAGCGCGCGTGCGAGAAGTGTGGGCTTGCCCTCGAATCGCGGTAGGAGTTCTGCGAGCAGACGCTTTTCGAGTTCGTCATGAAGCGTCTGGTAGTCGGCGCCGCTGGCGAGCCTCTCGTCGAGCCACATCCGAAGTGCGGAGTCGAGATCGCTCGCCCCGTTCGCACCCAAGGAAGTGCGCGGCTTGCGCAGATGCTCGGGCAAGTGGCTTCGCAAGATCATCGTTCCGCTACACACCGTGGTGGCGTGTTCGAGGACGTTGCGCAACTCACGGACGTTTCCCGGCCAATCGTGACTGCGCAGCGCTTCGAGCGCTTCGCTCGACAACCTGAGTTCGTTCTCCTTGGCCAAGTTCGCGAGCATGTGGTTGCAGAGCGATGGAAGATCCGAGATCCGGTCGGCGAGCGCAGGCAACCGGACCTCGAGGACGCGGAGGCGATACAGCAGGTCTTCGCGAAACGCGCCGCTCTCGACCGCTTCGTCGAGATTCTGATTGGTCGCGGCGACGACGCGGACATCGACCGTCACGTCCTGGCGGCCACCGAGACGGGTCAGCGTACGCTCGTCGAGAAAGCGTAGGAGCTTCACCTGCACCTGTTGGGGAATCTCGCCGATCTCGTCGAGGAACAGCGTGCCGCCGTGCGCTCGCTCCAAATGGCCTTCACGACGCTCGAGGGCCCCGGTGAATGCACCCTTCTCGTGACCGAAGAGTTCGGCTTCGAGCAGCGATTCGGGGAGGCTCGCACAAGCGACCGTGATGAAGGGGCCCGCGCTGCGAGCACTCTGATCGTGAATGACGCGCGCAGCGAGCGACTTGCCGATGCCGGTAGGCCCCGTGATCAGGATCGCGATGTCGCTCGAACAGGCGTGCGCGATCGCGGCGAACGCCGGTTGCATCGACGCACTCGAGCCAACGAGGAACGGCACGTCACCCGTGTTCGCTCCAGCGCTCTCGCCGGTGATCCGCGGATCAGTGGTCTCGATACGCAGCAGATCGCCGATCGTCGCTTCGAGAGCGTCGAGATCGAGCGGCTTGACGAGGTACGCGGATGCACCGCGTCGCTTGGCATCGACTGCGTTCTGCAGGTTACCGTGCGCCGTGATCACGAGCACCGGGAGCGTGGGTTCGATGCTACGGATCTCGTCCAGTGCTTCGAGGCCATTCATGTCGGGCAGACCGATATCGAGAATCACGAGGCCAGGCACTGCATCCGCGATGCGTTCGAGCCCGAGGGTCGCCGAAGCAGTCGTGGATGGTGTATGTCCGAGCCTCGTCGCGACCATCGACAGCGCCGCAGCGAGTCCAGGTTCGTCCTCGATGATCAAGATCTCGGTCACGTGTCACGCGTTGCCGGAAGCGTCGATGCCTTCGTCGTTGCCCTCGTGGGGGAGTTCGATCATGACGCATGCTCCTCCACTTGGAAGGTTGTGGACACGCAGTTCGCCTCCATGCGCGCGTACGATCTCCGTGGCAACGCTGAGACCGATGCCCATGCCACCCTCTTTTTCTGTGAAGAAGAACTCGGAAAAACGGGCCAGCGCCGCCTCCGAGAATCCCACACCCGTGTCGGCGATCGAAACGAGCACGAGGCCGTCCGAGGGGCGAGTTCGTACGTCGATGTCGAGCTGACCGCCCCGCGGCATCGCCTGAATGGCGTTGACGATCAGATTGCGAAAGACTTGAGACAAGCGCTTCGCGTCTCCCCGGATGCGTCCTTCATCGACTGCGGAGAACGTGACCGTGACTCGCGCGTGGTCCAACCCGGCACGCGTGGCCTCGATACACTCTTCGACGAGTGCTCCGATCCTGATCGAGCTGCTGGCCGGAGGCTCGGGTCTCGCCAAGAAGAGCCATTGGCTCAGCAGGTCGTCGATGCGTCGCGACTCCAGTTCGATGCGCGCGGCGATGGATGCTTCAGCCTGGTCGCGAGCCTCGCGCTTCCAGAGCTGGGCGTGCATGCCGATCGCGGCAACGGGATTCTGGATCTCGTGTGCGAGCGCGGTCGTCATGCGGCCGAGCACGGCGAGCTTCTCGGCGCGTTCTCGGCTTTCGCGTTCTTCCTGCAACGCACTTCGTGTCGCGACGAACGCGCGGGCTACATCCCCGATCTCGTCCTTCCGTTGCGCGACGTCCAGTGCGAGCGGTTCTCGACTCTCGATCCGTGGAAGCTGGGCCGCGAGGCTCTTGAGTGGGTGGACCATGCCTCGCCCGATGAACCAACCCGAGACACCGGACAGCAACCAAAACGTCGCGAGGATCGACAGCGTCGTTCGCTGCCTGAGTGCTGTCCACGATGCGGTGACTTCGCGTGAGAGAACGAGCGCTGTCGTGTCGTCGACAGGGACCGATACGAACTCGCGACCCTCACGGCGATACACGGTGCCGTCCGTCGGTGTCGTGGAATGCTCGTCCAAAGGCATGTCTCGCGTCGTCACGAAGTCGACCCGACAACCGAGAACCTGCTCCAAGCTCTCGTCGAGATACGGCGATGGCGGGAGTTTTGCACGCGTGAGAAACGCAGCGTTCGTGCGAGCGAGTTCGGCAAAGCGCGACTCGTTCTCCCGAGCGACTTGTCGATCGATCACGAAGACGAGCGCGATCGATCCGATGAGCACGAACGCGGCGAAGCTGAGTCCAATGCGCCAAGAGAGGCTCTGCAAGATCATGTTCGGGTGATCGTAGCGCGGCGATCTCAGGACAGCTCCGGCGCGCTCGTGAAGATGCGCGTTTTGGCACGAATCCCGAGTGGACGAGTTGATGGCGGCGTGAAACGAAACCAGCAACGAGGTGTGCCCCGTTTCCTGACCAGCAGCGTGTCATCGCACCCGGACATACACCGATCGTGAACCCGGGCTGTCCGACACGCTGCACGAACACGAAGACGTACCCACCAATGATCCGCACTTTCGTATCCACGCTGCTACTCGCCTTGCCGGTCGCTGCGCAGTCGACCGCGAAGATCTCGTTCATTCACGGCATTCCTGGCCTCGCCTCGCCTGTCGATGTGTTTGCGAACAACAACAAGTTGTTCTCCTTCGACTTCACGGAGTCGAAGGGTCCCATCGATATCCCCGCCGCGAGTTACAAGTTCGACATCAAGCTCGGTAGCACCACGGTGCTGACTGCGAGCCCCAAACTCGACGCAGGCAAGAACTACACTGCCGTCGCGCACTTGACGACCAGTGGCATCGCGCTCGCGTTGTTCGACAACGACTTGGGTTCCACGAAATCTGGCGACACGCGGCTCGCAGTTCACCACCTTGCGGATGCTCCGGCGGTGGACGTGCGTGTACGCGCGTCGGGCAGCACCGGTGCCTTCGCGAAGCTCGTGCCCAACTTGTCGAATCCGTCC
Source organism: Planctomycetota bacterium (assembly GCA_020426005.1). Taxonomy (GTDB): domain Bacteria; phylum Planctomycetota; class UBA1135; order UBA1135; genus JACKHW01. The sequence continues at coordinate 13,664 of JAGQQW010000049.1, forward strand.
CGCGCGATCGCTGACGTCAAAGCGATGCGTTACGAGGTCGGGCTCAGTCCGGCTGGCCAGACGCAGTTCGCCTTCGGGCCGGCGACGTTCGAGTTCTTGCCCGATCGGTACTACGCGATCTTCGCGATCGGCAAGCTCGGTCAGCCCTCGTTCCAGCTCTTCGTGCAAGAGCAGTTCGTCGAGCCGCGCGCGACTCCGGCACGCGTTTCGGTCATTCATGGGATTCCGGGTCTGCCGCAGGCCGTAGGTCTCTTCGCGAACAACACGAAGCTGTTCGACTTCACGTACGGCCAAGTACGTGGACCGCTCGATCTCGAGCCCGGTTCGTACGCCATCGATGTCAAGCTCGGCAGCACGACCGTGCTCAGCGCCAAGCCGACACTCGTCGAAGGCACGGACTACACGGCCATCGCTCATCTCGATGCGAGTGGAAAGAACACGCTCTCGTTCTTCGTCAATGACGTCGCCGCAACAGCGAAGTCCGGGGACACCCGGGTCACGGTGAGACACACTGCACAAGCCGCAGCGGTCGATGTGCGTGGCCGGCCGACCGGCAACGGCGCGTTCGCCGTGCTCGCCGGCAATCTCGCCAATGCGAAAGAAGCGACCCTCGAAGTCGTTGGCGGCAGTTACGACATCGGACTGACTCCCGCTGGACAGACGCAGTTCGCGTTCGGACCGACGACGCTCAAGCTCGACGCGAAGAAGCTCTACACGGTCTACGCGATCGGTGTGCTCGGTCAGCCCTCCTTCCAGCTCGTCGCGCAAGCATTCGACCTGCGAAAGGCACTCACGACGAAGATCTCCGGCAAGGGCTGCGGTGGGGGAACGATCGCCATCTCGAAGCCCCAGATCGATTTCGACGAGGATTTCACGGTCAGTCTCGTCGGAGCTCCAGTCCACGCGCTCGCCGTACTCCACGTCGGAGCGAGTGACAGCAAGCTGGGTTCGCTGATGCTGCCCTTCGATCTCGGGGTCGTCGGACTGAACGGCTGCACGCTCTACCAGGACTCGCTCGCGGTGTTCGGCGCTCAGGCGAACGGTGCGGGTAGCGCGAGTTTCACGATCGACGTTCCCGGCTCACTCGCGACGATCGACGGCGTCTACTTCCAGTGGTCCTTCTGGACCAATGCGGGCCCTCGACTGACCGACTTGTTGTCGATCACCGGCAACTGAAGCGCCGCGTCTTGACGCGTATCCGCGAGAACTCGACACTTCGAGTTCTCCGATGCGCGCCTCCCTTCCTCGCACCATTCTGAGCACGCTGATCGGCTGGGCGGATCGTTACTTCGCCACGTGGATCGGGGTGCTCGTCGCCGTTTTGTTCCTCCTCGCGGTTCCGCAGGCGAGCAACGTCCTGTGGCAGTTGCCGTCGGGGGGGCCGTGGTGGGTGCGTTGGGGTTACCCTCTGTTCCTCGCGCTCGTGCTCACGCTCGACGGCGTGCTCCTGTGGTGGGCCGTCCCGCGCGATGCGGATCGGATCCCGTTCAGGCATTCGCTTCCCGCCGCGCTCACGCTCCTCGCGTGTGGAACCATATTGTGGTTCACGCCCGAGCTGTCATGGGGACCCGATCGTTCGACGATCGCTGCCGCAGCGGTCGCCGCGTGGTGTTTCGGTGTTTGGCTCGGCGTGCCGCTGAGGGTACGAAGGGCGCCGAACGCAGCGGCCATCCACAGGCTCTGCGGGCGCATGCTCGCTGCGTACTGGGTGTCGATCCTCGTCGGGGAACTCCTCTGGTACGGGATCTCGATCTCGGACGGTGTTCTCACCAATCGCAACTACTCGGTGTGGGCACTCTTCGAGATCGCGCTCGTGATCCTCCTCGTGGCTCGACTGCTCGACGAGTTGCAGGCTCGGGTGCGCAAGGGGCCGTTGCGGCTGGGCGCGATCATCGTCGCGTTCGTCGTGCTCGCGTTGTCAGGGCATTCGTCGATCGGACGAGCCCGTTCGGATGGCGGTTCGTCGCGCTCACCGCGCTGGCTCGATCAGGTGGAGAAACGTCTCGCCGCGATTCCGAATGGACCGGTTCTTCTCGTTTCGGCGAGTGGCGGCGGTTCTCGCGCTGCGTTGTTCGCGTCCATGGTCCTCGAGAGTCTGCACCGGACCCCGACGGGAGTCGAACCGGACGCAAGCGGCCGGGTGCCGACCCTTGCGGATCATGTGTTGATCGTGTCTTCGGTTTCGGGTGGAAGCCTCGCGACGGCGTGGTTCGTCACCAAGAACCCCAATGACATCGTCACCGGTCATCGCCAGACGACGGAACTCGACCTCGCCGCGCGTATGCGCGACATCGCGATCGCGTCCGCGGAGCGTGGCAGTGGCGACGCGCGTGCGAAGATCCTCGATGCGCTCACCGAACGCTGCTCGCAGCTCTTCGAGGCGATGTCGTCGGATTCCGTGCTTCCTGATCTGCCGATTCCGTTTCGGAGTGCGTTCGCGGACGCGATGAGTACGGACTTCGTCGCTCCGCTTCTGCGCGGTGCCTTGCTACCTGGTGTCGATCGAGATCGAAGTCTCGTCGATGCATGGAATCGTCAGTTCGGATGGCGCGACCTTTCGAACGAGTCCGCCTACGACGCTTCACGCCCGATCGTGCTCTTCAACGCAGCCCTTTCGCAGGAAGGACGCGGCTTCGTGCTCGGCTTTCCGCGCACGTCGTTACCGTTGCATGGGCCGATGCTCCAGACATTCGATCGAGAGCATGCGGATCGGAGCCTCTCGCTCGCCGAGATGGTCCGACTCTCGGCCGGCTTCCCGTGGCTGACTCCCGTTGCCGTCATCGAGTCCGAGGGTGGAGCCGCCTCCCACGTCATCGATGGCGGGATCGTCGACAATACGGGCATGGAAACGCTCGCGCGCGTGACGCGTCGGCTGGTCGAAATCGGCGAGTGGAGCGACAGAGACGGGCCCGACGAGCAGCAAGCGGGGCGGATCCTCGAGACCATGCGCGCTCGCGGCGTAGTCATCGTCGAGATCGATTCGGGTGCCAAGAAGCTGAAGCTCGGAGCGAGTGCCCAGCTCTTTCCCGCATTGTTCGAGCCCGTGGACGCGCTCCAGATTGCGCTCGATCGCAATGCGCGACGAGCGCGTGATCGCGCGATCGCCGAGCTCCGTACTCTGCTGATGAACAGGGCCGAGCCCGGCAAGCTCGCCGGCGGTTGGCCGATGTCCGTACGCTTCTCCTGTGATCAGTTCGAAGACGTGATGACTTCGTGGTCCCTCGGTCCGCGCGACAAGGCGTCGATCTGGACGACGTTCTTGTTCGAATACGAGTCGGTGATGCCCGACCTGTTGGAGGCCTTCCACATGCAACGGCGCTTCGCCTCGTTCCGGAAGGCGACCCAGAAACCCGCATTCGGGCGCATTCCGACGATCGAAGAAATCGCAGAGAGCGCATCCGAAGTCCAGGCTTCGATCGACAAGAAGGACACGGCGCGCGACGTCGTTCGAAAGGCGTTCGGCGGTCGTGCGCGCGACGGTGCGTCGGAGGAGAATGCGACTGCCGCCAGTGCGTTGCAGCGCGCAGTGACGGGTGGGCTGAACATCGCAGCCGTTTGCAATCGCCCGCAGTCCGGCCTCGCCGCCGATCAGCAGGTCTGGCTCGTCAACGAAACCGACAGGACGCTGTCACCCGCAGGTTGGACCCTCGAATTCGAGATCGAAGGTCAGGCAAAGGTCGTGTGGCCGCTCACGGCTGCCGACGGACCTGCACTACCCGGGCTCTGGAGTTCGGTCCGTGGTGCGAGCTCGCGCCCGGCTATCCCGTCCGGCAATGTCGTGCACGTCGCGATTCGAACGCCGAGTGGTGAAGTGTCCGGACAGGGTGACGTACCCGTCGTCGACGTCGGTCGCGTGCATCTGCTCCGACCCCTGCCGAGCATCCGTGAACTACTCGACGGGCGGAATCGCTGACTCGACGGTGCGGGATCAATCCCGTTCGACGATGCGCACGAACGCCGCCCGGCGTGGCATCGGCATGATCGATGCCGGTCCGTGGACCGACTTCCAGATCACTTCGTTGAGCAAGAGGTCGTCGGCCGCATCCTCGCGTGCGAGGTTCATGCGTTCGGACAAGCTGCCGCCCCAGGCGGTCTTCTCGTTCTTCTCGTCGAGGGGCCAAGTCGCAGCGAGTCCGGTGTACGGAGTCAGGTCGGGTGTTCCCGTGAAGACGTCGAACATCGGTCGCGCCGCCGCGTCGAACTGGCTCATGGGTTCGAGGCCCAGGATGAGCTCCATCGTGCGCAGCATCGAGCAGGTCGAGTACATCGTCGAGACAACCGCGTTGCGCTTGACGTAGGGGCTGATCACGAAGCCGATCGAGCGATGCGCGTCGACGTGGTCGGGGCCGTTCTGCGCATCGTCCTCGACGATGAAAATCGCCATCGACTTCCAGAACCGCGAACGGGAGAGACCTTCGATCACCATCCCGAGGGCGACATCGTTGTCGGCGACCATCGCACGCGGAGTCGGTTTTCCCACGCGCGTGCCGTAGGTGTGGTCGTTGGGCAGGCGCAGCACGATGAGGCGGGGAAGCTCGCCCTTGGTCTCGAACTCCGCGAGTTCGGCCAAGAAGCGGTTCGCCCTGTCGACGTCCCGGTAGTCGAGGTCGTAGCTGCGATAGTGCGGATCGAAGTGCCCCTCGAGCGTCGACATCGGTGTCGTGGCCGGATCGCCGACCTTCGATGCGTTGCGGACGAACTCGCCGTAGCTGCGATAACTGATTTCGGCTTCCTTCGCGCGATCCCAAAGGTAGCGACTCTTCGGGTACGCGACTTCGCTGGTGGCTTCGGCCGGATAGCCGAGCGCTGCGACCTTGCCGTTGTCGAGTCGTTGTTTGTCCTTGCCACCGTAAACGACCGGCCACGTGCGCTCGACGAAGTCCGTGGCGTAGGCGCCCATCGTCCACTCGTGTCCGTCCGCGGAGACCTCGGACTCGACGTAGAAGTTGTCGAGGAGCACGAACTCCCGCGCGAGAGCATGGTGGTTGGGCGTCACCTTCTCCGGAAAGAGGCAGAGCGAGGCGTCGCCGTTGCCACGCGGGTCGTCACCGAGCACTTGGTCGTACGTTCGATTTTCTTTGATGATGTAGACGCAGTGACGGATCGGCGAACTCTGACCTGGCCCCGCGGGGATCGGGGAGTCGTCCGGTCGCGACTCGAGGGATCGGATCGCGTTCCCGCCTCGCAGCGGCGAACAGCGATACGCGATCTCGGTGAGTTCTTGGAGACGGCGCGGTTCGGGAAAAGCGAACGCGGTGAGCGACCCGGTGAACATCGATCCCGTGTACTCGGCGAGATTGCGAGGCCGCCCGCGGATCGGGCTCGGACCGCCAGGGTTTCGTCGAGAACCGTCGCTGCCCTTGCCGTTGGTGACGAAGACTTTTCCGGTTTCGTGCCAACAGACCGATGTCGGATACAGCCCGACCGGAATGAAACCGAGGCCGCGGCTCGACCCGGGTTCGGACACGTCGACGACCGCGAGGTCGTTGTTGTCGGCATTGGCGATCAGCAACAGCTTGCCGTTGGGCGCGAGTGCGAGCGCGTTGGGCGTCGAGCCGGGAGGCGCGACCGGGAACAGAGCAGATCCGATCGTTTCCTGTACCGCGCGACGCTCCGTGTCGATGACCGTGACGGTGTTCTCGTTGCCGTTGCTGACGAACAGACGGTGGTGCGCCGCATCGATGCAGAGTTCACTCGGATGCTGGCCCGCGCGGATGGTCGCGGTTTTCTCGAACGTCTCGAGGTCGAATGCGACGACCGAAGCTTTGTTCCACAGCGAGACCCAGAGCGAGTCGTCGTGCACACGACACTCGAACGGATAGCTGTCGTCCTCGAGTTCGATGCGAGCCACCTCGTGCCCATCCACCGCGTCGAGCACGACGATCTTGTGGCTGCGCTGCAACGGCACGAAGAGTCGATTGCCAGCGACGGTGAGGCCCGCAGGAAGATCGAGCGCATTCGCGTCTCCGACCGCATGGGTCGCGCTCGGCGTTCCGCTCTTCTGTTCGGCATCGATGTCGAACACGTGAATCACGTCGGCAGTACCGCCGCTCACGTAGAGTTTCTTACCATCGCCGTCGAAGGCCATGCCGCTCCAAGACTTGCCGAGCGGCAACTCGGCGATGAGTTCTTCGGAGCTCGGATCGACGAGCTGCACGATGTGCTCACGGAACCCCGCGTGTTGGATCGCGAGGAGCGAGCCACTCGGATGGAGTACTGCGCGAATCGGAAGATCGGTGCGCAACGGGATCTGTCGTCCGTGCGGACGGATACTCCATCCGTTCGGTAGCAGCGTCGAGCCGTCTTTCCTGGGGCCAGGGATCTGTGCGTGCGCGCCCGCCGTGAGCATGGCGAGCAAGACCGAGAAGCAGAAGCCGTGTCGTTGCATGTCGTTGGTTCGGAGTTGCGGTCGCAGCCCGTCATACCGCACGCGAAGCAAAAGGCCATCGATGCAGGACTCGCTCACGCGGTCTTCATCGAGAGTTGCCCATCCGTCACACAAAAGGGCCCAGTGGCGCATGCCGGATTTCTTCACGAGGCTGCTAAACTCGAAACCCGATGAGTGCTTACAGAGGAGGCTTCGATTCGGGAGGGTACGCGTTCGCGTTTCCCCGCCTGACGCCGGTCGTCAAGTGGATCATGATCGTCTGCGGGATCGTGCAGGTGGTCCAGCTCGTGACGCAAGGTGCGCTCGGGGACTGGCTCGACCTGAGCGCCGATCGTCTGCTGTCGAACCCTCTCATCGGCGTTCCCAACCTCTTCACCTACATGTGGGTGCACGCGTACGAGGGACTCGGCCACCTCGTGTTCAACATGCTGGCGCTCTGGTTCTTCGGTTCGATGATCGAAGAAGAGATCGGATCGCGGGGTTTCTTCCGCATCTTTCTCGTCTGTGGGATCACGGGCGGCCTGATCTGGGTCGTCGCGAGCAAGATCGCGGGATTCGGGCAGATCGGGGTCGTCGGCGCCAGTGGTGGGGTCTATGGAGTCCTGGCGTACGCCGCGTTCTCGTATCCGCGGATGCGAGTCATCCTCATCCTGTTTCCGGTCATGTTGGCGTGGCTCGTGGGCGGCCTCGCGGTCTTCGCGCTGTACGACATGATCGTGCAACTCCAGCGCGGCGGCATGGGGGGCACGGCACATGCCGCCCACGTCGGAGGCATGGTCGGAGGGGTGCTGCTGTTTCGCTTCCGCGGCGCTCTGGCGCAGCGCGACATCGAGCGCGAAACGCGGACGGTGCGCAAAGAGAAGGACAAGGCCAAGGACGACGAGGCGGAGCTCGATCGGATCCTCGAAAAGATCCATGACGAGGGCATGAGCAAACTCACCAAGGCCGAACGCCGATTCCTCGAAACGCGGAGCAAGAACAAGTCGTAACATGCATCTTCACGACCGCTTTCGACCTGATTCGCGAAAGGACCATCCGATGCGTATCTCCGTTCTGTTGCTCGCCCTCACGTTGCTCGTCAGCCTTGCTCGGCCAGGTGTCGCGCAGTACGAATACGATGCGTTCGTGAAAGCGTACGAGAGTGCGCGGACGACGAACGATGCCGCGGGCATGAAGCGGGTCCTCAAGAAGTTTCCTGGGGAGACGATCTGGTACTTCGAACGCGCGGTCGACAAGGCCGTCTTCGCGAACGATTTGAAGGCCGCGGAAGAAGTCGAAGCTCTGAAGACCGGCTTCCAGGATGCGTGGGGCAGCACGGTTCTCGAACGGATCGAGAACTACCGCCGCGGTCTCGACCGCGAAGCGATCGACCGGGTCGCCAAGATCCAGAGCGAAGAACAGGTCGGATGGTCGAACTTCGATCAGGTCAAGAAGAGTGACAACGAGGCCGAGTGGCGTCGCACGATCGAAGACATGCACAAGGTCGCGATGGCCATGGATCAAACCGGCGACAAGCTGAAGGCGGCCGACACGTGGCTCAAGCTGGTGGGGATCCTCGAGGCATTCAAGAAGAAGACACAGGACGATCGCACGCTGCAGCTCCAGGCGATGGAGCGCTACGTGCAGAACTTCCAGGACTGGGATTGGACGAAGACGACGCAGTACGCTCAGAACGCTGCCTGGCTTCGAGGGATCAAGGCTCAGCTCGAAGAGGCTGCCAAGAAGGGGACTGCCGGAGGTGGTGGCGACGGCGCCGCGCCCGCGACGGGCGAAAGCGCCGAGCCGGAAGGCCTGACGAAGTTCAAGGAAGGCAGCAGCTGGGAGACGGCCAAGCTCGACTACGAGGTCGCGAAGCGTTCCGAAGAGGGCATCAGCCTGTACGCGAGTTCCTGCCCGCTCAATTGGCTCGGCTTCCACATGGCCGGAACGGACCCCGTGCAGATGCAGTTCTTCAAGGACGGGAACATCTTCCTGCAACGCGAGGGGGCTGCGAAGTTCGTCAACCCACTGACCTCGAATGCCGACCCGAAGGCGCGGGTTGCCAAGCTCGCCGGGCCGAAGAAGGCCGTCGATCTGTTCTACGACCGGACCGACAAGGACGGTGAGATCTACGAGACCAACTACGCGTTCTTCCTCTGGACCGGAGGCAATCAGGAGCAGTTCAACAACGTCTCGCTCAACATGGCGCCGCAGTGGTCGCAGGACAAGAAGACCGCGAACGTCTATGTCAAGTCGGCGGCCTACTTCAAAGCGAAGGTCGCCGGGACCGACGTCACGCTCTTCGACGAGAACTGCAACGGCGTCTTCGGGGACAAGCCCGGCGCGCTGGCCTACAACACCTACGACTTCGGTGGAGGTCTCCAAGAGCCGATGCGCCACGAGATCTTCGACAGCATGAAGGTCGGAGGTGGGAAGCTCGTGCCGTTCTCGCCGCTCGTCCAGCTCGGCAAGGACTGGTACCTGCTCAAGGTCATTCGCAACAACGAGGAACTACGCTACCGCCCGCTCGCCGAGGTGCCGACCGGAACGATCAAGGTGGATTGGAAGGGCAGCCGTTCGGCCAAGCCCAAGCACCTTCTCGTGCGCGAGATCGGCGGCGCGTGGCCGGATGCGATCTTCGACGTGATGTCGAACCCGAAGGGCATCGATGTCCCCGTCGGCAAGTACGAAGTGTTCTACGGGCGCGTGATCAACGGCAAGGTGCCGCGCAACATGGACGCGATCGTTCTCAAGGGCGACTCCAAATCCCTCGAGGTGAAGGTCGGCGAGGACACGGTCATGGAACTCGGTGCGCCCTTCGCGATCGACGGCGTTTTCGAACGAGAAGCAGGCAAGATCGCCGCCGACACGACCAAGATGTGGGTGCGTGATCGCTTCGGGATGCGCTACACCGGGCTGCAGGGTGAAGTGCTGGAGCCGCAGTTCGTGATCGCGCACAGCGAGGACGGCAAGAACGCCAAGGTCCTCGGTGAATGGCGCCGTGTTGCCGATGCCGACCTGAACCCGCTCTCGAAGAAGCACGACAAGATCTCCGGGCTGACGCTTTCCGGTTTCGCGATCGACAAGAAGAGCGGTGGCGATCCGAGTTTTCGAATCCGCGTCGACAATCCGATCAAGGAAGGTACGTTCTTCCTCGGCGCGCGGCAGAAGAAGCACAAGCTCTTCGGGCCGCTAGACGCCGTCTTCAAGTGATCCCGTTCTGCGGCGAGAAAGCGAGCGAACATGCTGGACCCGAAGTGGGTGCGAGAGAACCCGGACGCCGTCAAGGAGGCCGGCCGGAAGAAGCGAATCCCGTGCAGTGACACGGTCGACGAGTTCCTCACAGTCGATCAGGCACTGCGCGATCTCTTGCCGCGCGTCGAAGGCCTACGCGCCGAGCAGAAGAGCTCTGGCAAGGATCTCGGCAAGGCGAGTCCCGACGAACGCGAGGCGATCCTCGCCCGACAGAAGGAGCTCAAGGAGGAGATCCAAGCGTTGAGCAACGACGAGCGCGAGCTCAAGGAGCGTCGTGACGGCTTGCTCCTGTTGCTCCCCAACGTCCCGTCGCCGGAGGTGCCCGAAGGTGCGAGCGATGCGGACAACGTCGAGATCAAGACGTGGGGCACGCCGCGCGTCTTCGAGTTCGAGCCCAAGAGTCACATCGATCTCGGTGAAGCGCTCGGCATGATCGACGTCGCACGCGGAGTCAAGGTGTCGGGCACCCGAAACTACTTCTTGCTCGGGGATGCGGTGCTGCTGAGCGAGGCCGTGCTGCGTTTCGCGCTCGACCACCTGATGACGAAGGGGTTCGTTCCCGTGGAGGTGCCACACCTCGTGCGCGATCCGGCGATGGTCGGCACGGCCTACTTCCCGGGCGGCGAAGAGCAGGCCTACCGCTGCGAGAGAGACGAACTCAACCTGATCGGGACCAGCGAAGTCTCGCTCACGAGCCTTCACGCCGACGAGACGCTCTCGCTCGAAGAACTACCCAAGCGCTACGTCGCACGATCGGTCTGCTTCCGCCGAGAAGCAGGGACCTACGGCAAGGACACCAAAGGGCTGTATCGCGTCCATCAGTTCCAGAAGGTCGAACAGGTCATCGTCGATGTCGCGGACGACGAGCGCAGTCGACAGCATCACGCGGACATCCTGCAGAACAGCGAAGAGGTTCTCCAAGCTCTCGAGCTCCCGTATCGCGTCGTGAACGTGTGCGGTGGCGACCTCGGACAACCGCAGATCCAGAAGTTCGACATCGAAACCTGGATGCCGAGTCGCGGTGGCTACGGCGAGACGCATTCGGCGAGTCGCTTCCACGACTTCCAGGCGCGGCGACTCAACCTGCGCTACCGCGATGCGGAGAAGAAATCGCGCTTCTGCCACACGCTCAACAACACGGTCGCAGCATCGACACGCATGCTGATCGCGATCCTCGAGAACTGGCAGAACGAAGACGGCAGCATCACGGTGCCGCCGAAGCTCGTTCCCTACATGGGGAAGGATCGCATCGGTCCGTGAGCCAGCCGAACAAGTCGATTCCTGACGGTGTCCGGGACATGCGTCTCCTTCTCGCGTCGTTCATGGGGGGACTTGCAGTCTTCGGTGTCGTGGCCGTGATCCTCGGCCCGCTCGGCGGGTTGCGCGATGAACAGACTGCCGAGATTGCAGTTCTCCTTCGATACGTCGCGTTCGCGGCTCTCGGTCTGGCGGTCGTGATCTCGCTCGTCCTGCCTCGCGTCCTGCGGCCGAGCCTTGCCCGTGAATCTCACGGAGACGACTGCTTCCCCAATCCGTTGATGGCGGAGATCCTGATGCGTGCCGCAGCATTCGAGGGCGCCGGCCTCCTCGCGTGCGTCGCCTACCTGCTCGGCGCAGATCTGCCGACGTTCGTCGTCATCGTTCTCGCGCTCGCCGGTATTTTTCTGCAAATGCCGTCCGATCAGGGGGTTCGCGACGCGATCGAAGAAGCCCGTCGCGAGGCGAACTGATCCGTCGTCAGCGGCATTGCCATGCGATGCGTGCGAGTTCGGCGCCGATTGCGGCACTGTCGTTCTCGTTCGCGTAACCCGACGTCAGGACGACGAGCACGAACGGTCGGCCATCGTCGCGCCAGATGATCGCGGCATCGTGGTGGATCTTCGTGATCTGCCCCGTCTTGTGTGCGATGCGGGTGCCGGGTGGCAGACCCGCGGGAAGCATGCTGCGATGTCGCTGGCCCTCGAGGATCGCGAGCATGCGTGCGCACGACGCTGCACTCGCGGCGCGCTCCTCGAGAATTGAGCGGAGAAGGACCGCGAGATCGCGCGCGCACGTGCGATTCGATAATCCGCGGTCGTACGCCTTCTGGTCCTCGACGCCGCGCAGGACCTGCGTGTGCTGCGTGCCGATCCCTTCGATCGTCGCCTGGATCCGCGGTGCACCGAGATGTCCGACGAGGACGTTCGTCGCGAGATTGCTACTGCGGTCGATCATGCGCGTGCAGAGTTCGCCGAGCGTCACGCGCTTGCCGACGCGCGTATACAGTTCGACATCGGAGTCGTCGTCGGGCGATAGCGAGTACGGCGATCCATCGACGATGCTCGCAAAACGATTCTCGAGCACGATCTCGCTGCTTTCGGTGAACTCGCCCTCGTCGATGCGACGGAAGAACTCGATCATCACGGGCACTTTCATCGTGCTGGCTGCGTGCAGGACGCGATCGGCATCGATGAAGACCGGTGGGTGCACGAGATCGTCGTAGGTGACATGCACGTTGCCGCCCGGCGCAGCGTCGATCGCGGCCAGCATGGCCTCGCGTAGTTCGGGTACAGCAAGCTCAGGGGTCGGCTTCGCGCGGCATCCGAGGACGGCGAACATGCCGACGACGATCGGCACGTGGGCGAGGAACATGCGCCCGGTAGTCGAGGGTTCTCGCGCGGCGTGGTCACTCATGAGCTGCATCGATGGGGATGCCGTTAGCGACGGCAAACGCGTTCGCGTAGTCCGGCGACGCGAACTCGTAGTCGATCGTGTCTTTCGACGCCGTGATGTCGAAGTAACGCGGCCAGAAGACCTCGAACACGATCCAAGGCGCGAGAAATGCCAGGACCACGCCTAGGATCGCGAACTTGCGCTGCGCGCGGGAATAGTCGCGGAAGTCGTTCCAGAAGTAGCCGATTGCGATCGCGACCAGGGCGATCATGAGTACGTTCCGGCTCCAGCGTTGCGCATAGAGCCCGAACTTGCACGACGCGCATACGGGGACGTCCAACCGTTTCCAGTGAACGAACCAGAGGATCGGAACGAAGAAGCTGACCCATCCGCGTGATGTGTTGATCACGAGGCTCGCGTGGCGATCTGGCTCGTCGTGGCAGACGATGCAGAGATTGGGAAAGACCGGTTGCCGGTCTTTCGGAAGCGTGATGTCGGTCGATAGAGCCATGCGAGTTCCTCGGGCGAGAGTCGTGGTCCACGCGGGTCGCACTCGGGATCGGTCGGTCGTGTGCGCGGTGAAGCCGCAGGCGAGTCCGAGAGGCGAGAGCCAAGAGGTCCAGTGTCGCGCATGCCTTGACGGCACGTGTGTTTCGGCGCATCGTAGCCGCATGGCCTTTCCGCGAACGACGACCGCCCGGCGCACGTGCCGGGCCGCCCTGCGCAGCTGACGCTGCCTCCCGTCCGTCGTTTTCCGCGTCCGGAGGTAGCGCCCGGGTCCCCAACCCGCGAGCCAGCTGCCGCATGAGCCTCGAACTGCGTCGCCTGCGCGCGTAATCTTCCTCGGCGTTCGGCCGAATGTCTCCAAGGCGAGTTCCCCGATGAGTGTCACCAGCGATTCGAAACAGATCGAAATCACCCTTCCTGACGGTTCCAAGCGTTCGTACCCGTCGGGCACGACGGGGCTCGCGATCGCCGAGTCGATCGGCAAGAAGCTCGCGAAGGCCGCCGTCGGAATCGTCGTCGATGGCGAAGAGCGCGATCTCGGTGCGCCGATCGATCACGATGCGAGCGTCGCGATCGTCACGCGCGAGAGTCCCGAAGGGCTCGACATGCTGCGGCACTCCGCAGCGCACATCATGGCCGACGCGATCCAGCGCCTTCGCCCCAATGCCAAGCTTTGGAAGGGGCCCGCGGTCGACGACGAGCGCTATGGCTTCTACTACGACATCGACTTCGGTGACGAACCGATCTCGGCGGAAGATCTCCCCGAGATCGAGCGGCGCATGCATGAGATCGTCAAGGAGGACAGCCCGTTCTGCCGCCGCGAAGTCAGCAAGCAAGAAGGCCTGCAGATCGCTCGCGATCTCGAGGACACGTACAAGATCCCGATC
>JAGQQW010000004.1 GCA_020426005.1 Planctomycetota bacterium
CCCATGTGCCTGGACACGAGGTTGCCTACCAGCGCGTTGAAAAAGTCGGGCACGCGACGAGTGAGCGTTTTCGCCGTTCCGGTGGCTCACGAAAACGCAGGCGAATCGTCGATTCGGCGAGGCTTTCGGGATCTGCCGGGGCGGCGATAGCGCCCGCTCGGTGGATGTCTGAGTTCTTCAACACGCTGCTACGCCCCGATGCCCGCTCTACAGGTCACCGATCGTGGCTTCTAGTCCGTTGGTGAGCGTTGCACCGAAGGCGTTGGCACCGCCATCGACCACGATCGCTTGCGTGAAGAACTGCACCCCCGTGAGGGATATGCTCGGAATCATCAACGACCAAGCGGCGCTGCCGTTGGCGATCGGCGCAGGAATCAGGACGTCGGGGCTCGCCAGGAGTTCGCAGCCAGCCATGCCGATCGAGTCGAGCTTTAGGGGAAGCGGCACGACTCCCCAGGTTTTGCTCGACGAACCGACGAACAGAACCGACGCGCCGGATTGCGGCAGTGAACTTGCGCGCATGACGAAAGGCCACCCCATCCATGGCCCACTCACGGCGCGATCCAGGCGAGGCGTTCCGACCGTTCCGCGACAACCCACACCGTAGTTCTGGATTTGCGCAGTGTGCAATGCCGTATAGGTCCAAGTTTCGCTGGGCCTGGCGGCGGAGCTCGAATCGTAGCCTCCGAACATCACCGCCTCGTTTCGCTTCCGCATGAACGCCATCGCATGGAGCGAACGCTTGCTCGGTCTCGCAGACGGATTGCGCTCGACCCAATACTCCCCATCCCACTCCCATGTGTCGTCAGAAACCGGGACGCTTTTTTCCCCGAATCCCCCCCCGAAGAGCACGACGCGCTCGCGTGCATGGTCGTAGACAAGGTGTCCACCTCGACGAGCGGACGGCTGAACGGATGTCGGACGTAGTGTCCAGGTCACGCCGTCGTATTCCCAAGTCTCGTCACTATCCCAGGCCTGAGTCGTGAGGGCCCCGCCAAACAACACGCATACGCCGCGAGCGGGATCGTAGATCATCGAACCGCAGCAACGAGCTGATGGTCCGTTGCTGACCTGGACCTGCGACCAGGTCGTCCCATCCCATTCCCAAGTATCGCCCACCATTCCCGATCCCTGGACGTAGCCGCCGAACAAGACCATTCGCCCTCGGCGCGAGTCGAATGCCATGTGTGCAAACCAACGTGCGCTGGGACTCGACGCGGGATTCCGTTGTGTCCATGACGTCCCGTCGTACTGCCAAGTGTCGCCGAGACCAACACCACCGAAGAGCAGAGTGACACCGCGCGCCGCGTCGTACGCCATCGAAAACGACTGACGAGCGATCGGACTCGACGCCGGTGATCGCTGCGACCAAGTGCTGCCGTTCCATTCCCACGTGTCGTTCAGACGTGTGTTGAAGCCGAGGCCACCAAACATGACGGCCACGTCGCGCCGCGTGTCGTACGCCATCCCCGCAAGGATGCGGTGGGGCGGAGTCGGAGCAGGACTGTGACTGACCCACTGTCCTTGAGCGTGGAGAGCGGTAGAGATGCATTCCAAGAGCAAGATCGTGACCAGTAGGCGCATGGGATTCCTTCGTCGGGTTCACAGGATGTTCTACACCCTTCACGAGAAGACATGGAGCCCCGGTGCCGTCGAGCGTCGACGCTCGTGCATCAGCGTCAGCGAGAAGCCCTGACGCATCCACCTTGCGCGATCCTCGGAGGCCTGCACCTCATTGACCGCAACGAAGCGTCGCGTCGCGTGCTGGCCTTCGAGAAAGCGATCGCGACAAAGGCGCACGAACGGTGCCAGGGTCATTTCCCCGTACTTTCCCGCGTGTTTTGACCCTGGCACGATTCACGCACGAAAGTACGGGGAAATGACCCTGGCACCTTTCGTGCGCGTCAACGCGGAGCGACCAATCGGCGAACAGACGCAGTGCTCGCGAACTGCTTGCGTTCCGAGATTCAGCCTTCGCAGGAAAATCGAGTTCGACCGGTCAGTGCAACCCCTGACGAATCCACATCACGCGATTCTTCGAGGCAAGCACCTCTTCGGCGGATACGAATCCTCGCTTCGCCAGCTGCTCGGCGTGCGAGAGTTGGAGCTCGGCCTTCTTCAGCTCGCCTTCGAGGATCCGAGTGATCGCTCGGAGTTGGCGTTGCGTGGTGTCGAATCGAATCTTCGCGATCTTGATGGTCTTGTCTGTGGTCCGCCCGGCTTCGAATTCGTTGGTTGCATACTCCAACTCGACGGCCTGGATCTCGACTTCGCCGCGCAACTCGATCGCGCGCGTGACGAGGGTCGCGATTGCGCTCATCCCGCCGGCTTGTGGACCACTCGACGACGCACTGCGTGAGGCGGCCTGCGGCTCGACGGCCTCCGATGCCTGCGCGGCTGGTTCCGGGGACGCTGCCTCGAGGATCAGCACCTGACCGACTTTCAAGTGGCGTGGTTCGATACCGGGGTTGAGTCGCATCAGTCGGTCGACGTGCTTCGAAGAGCCGAAGACACTCTGCGCGATCGTCGCCAAGCTGTCGCCCGCTCGCACGCGGTAGCGGCGCCCAGCTCCGGCGGATCCTGCCGTCCTTCCGTTCTCGGCCGATGGCAGTTCACCAGCGGGCGCGCGCTCGGCCTGTGTGGACGCATTCGCACGACGACGCGCACGCAGAGCCGACAGCTCGGCGCGCAATTCGCGGATCGTCGCGCGCAACTCCGCAACTTCCGCGCGCAACGCGTCGGTCGTTCCCTGCTCTTGCGCGACGGCGCGGTCGACGCCGAACACTCCAGCGCTCAGGGTGACCAGTGCGATGGCCGCGGCGGATTGCAGCCGACGCTGTCGTCGCGTCGGTGCGGGCGAAAGGGACTTCGTTCGTTGGAGCATGATTTCTAACCTCCGACACAACTCGGACTTCTTGCGGAACACCGTCGCGACCAGGGGGCCGCTGGGCGAAGAGCTGGACACGGTCATCCAATGCATCATGCAGCGCGCGTAGTCGGGCACGGCTCCTTGTGCCGCAGCGGCATCGGCGAGCAGCTCCCCGTGGAAGCGCAGCTGTTGCTGCAGCCACCAGAACAGCGGATGCCAGAACAGCATTGGCCGAAGCAACGCGGCGGCCGTACGAAGACGACCGTCGCCAGCGGCGAGGTGTGCGATCTCGTGCAAGAGCACGAAGCGGGTCTCGGCTCGCGACGCCGCCATGTGCACGGGCAACACGATCGTGCCGCGCCACAGACCGCAGCAAAACGGCTGCGTGTGGGCTCGCGTGATGCGCAAACGCGTCCGGCGCGGCAGCTCGACGAGATCCGTGAGAGATGGCAGCGCAGGCTCGCTGCGCGACAGGACGAACAACAGACGCATCCAACCGAGGAGTAGCTGTGCGACGAAGAACGTCGCACCGACGAGGAGCAGCCACGCCACGACAGAAACGACAGGCAGCGAGCTCTGGTCGACAAGGAAAGGCGTGCTCTCTTCGGGGCCCCCGACGCTGCCGACTCTCGGCGCATCGATGAGAACGGGCGGAACAACCACTGGTTGGAGCGTCGAGAGCGAACCGCGAACTGGCTCGACGATCGGCAGCACGGGCATCGCAATTTCAGGAGCCGTCGATGCCGCTTGTTGGCCGAGTGTCCAGCGAGGCAACGGCGCGAGGGCAAAGGCCATGAATGCGGTCACGGACAGGATCGCCGTACCGGCAAGGCGGTGCTTCCAAGCGACGGAGCGCGTGCAGAAGAGAAGGACCGAGAACGATGCGAGCACGATCGTCGTGCCGACAAGGAGGTCGAGACCGTGCTCGATCAAGAACGCCTGGAGCTCTACATGGAGGAAGCTCACGGTTGTTTCCGCCGGCTCTTGGCCTCGTGTTCGGCGAGCAACTCTCGAAGTCGCTCGAGTTCGCTGTCGCTCGGCTTCTTCAGGGCGAACGCGCTCGCGACGAGCGCATCGAGGGCGCCGTCGAACACGCCGTCGAGCAATCCGCTCAGGAGTCGTTTGCTCGTGCGGTCGCGGGCGATCCGAGCACGGTAGACGAAGGAGCGACCGCGCGTTTGATGCGTGACCAGCCCCTTCTGCTCCATGATGCGCAGGAAGGCCTGCACGGTGTTCTGCACGATCGGGATCTCGTCTCGCAAGCTCTCGTGCACGTCACGCACCGTCGCCTCGCCGCGGTCCCACAGGACTTTGAGGATCTGGAGTTCGCGTTCGGTGGGCTCGATCGGGGGCATGCGGTCTCGTCCTCTCGATTGCGGAGGCAATTTAAGCTTAATCGATTAAGCGATGGTAACTCGGTAGACGATGGCGTCAAGAGCCGACCGAGACTCAGTAGCCCGCGTCCGCAGGCAGACGAATTTCGAGTCGGGTCTCTTCCCCTGCGCGCGGGTCGATGCGACGCTTCGGCACCGCGGAACCGTTCCAGGCAGGATTTCGTGGGTCGATCACTCGCGGAGATCGATGGACGTGGAGGAACCAGGGCACGACCGCGATTTCGTTGTCGCTGATGCCGTTCGAATCCGTCGGCGACAAGGAGAAGGGCGAGACGAGATCGTAGGTTTCTGGGGTGAGTTGCATGCGCACGTCGCTCGCTGGTTTTCCTGCTGCGTTCAGGACCCGCACCCGCAATCGCGAAGTCGCCACGGCGATCGTCATGCGCGTCGTTCGGTCCCGCTTGATCTCGACCGTGCCCGCGAACGGCAGCCTCGACTGACGATGGCGATCGAGGGTCTTCTGAACGGCAGAACGGTAGGTCCCCGCCGGACCGTGATACCGAAAGCGACCCCGCGTGTCGGTCGTGAAGTTCAGTGGCGAGTGACTGTTGTCCAGCGACTCGGGATAGAGATAGACAATCCCCGTCCCGAAGGGCTTTCCGTCGATGAGCACCGTGGCTTCGAGGTCCCCAGGCATCGCACACGTGAGATCGAGATCCTTACGGACCGTCTGGCCTTCGATCAAATCGACCGACGTGACTGCCAAGTCCCGTGAACACCCGGACACCGACGATCGAAGCCCGACCTTCCAGAAGCCCGGTGGAATCCCGCGGATCTCGAAACGTCCTTCAGCATCGGTATGCAACGAGTCCGTGACGCCCGTCCTGTAGCCATGTGTCGGCCAATGGGTGTGCTGGTCCTTGTAGAACAGCAGTCGCGGCCCCGACTCCCCTGGATACTCGCCGTCGGTTCCGCCTGCCATGCGCACGATGGCGTCCCACGCCTCGGGCGGCACGATGCGCCCAACGAGTGTGCCCCCCACGTCGACCCGCACGACCAACTCAGTCGCGACATCGAGCCTGACGTCGTCGATCCGAATCGGCACGTGGCCAGGCCCCAGCAGCGCGAGCCCGAGTCCGTGGTCGCCGGGACCACGCAGCTCCAGGCAACCAGCGTCGTCGGTGACACCCTCGAAGACGACGAGTGTGTGGCGTGCGTCGTGCCCATTCGCGTTCCAGTTGTGCTCGGACAACTGCCGCGTGCCGAGTGGCTTGCCGAACGTCTCGCAGACGCGGAGTCGTGTCCCGGCCACCGCGGTACCACTCCGCGTCACGACACGCACGACGCGCCCCGCGATCGGTCGAGCCGTGAGTTCGAGATGCATCGGCCTTCGCTCGTTGCACGCGAACGGATGACGGATCGTCGTGAATTCACTCTCCTTAGGAAACTCGACGATCAGCATCCACGAGCCGCGCGTCAGCCCCTTCACGACCGCGAGTCCGCCTTCATGGTCACCGCTCGTGCGCAAGCGAGCGCGATCTTGATTCGAGTTGTGACTCTGCTGTGAGACCAGCCGCACGCCGTACGCCTCGACCGGAGCACCGCGGGCATCGGTCACACGAAGCGTGAGTTCACTCGCATGCTGGACGCGGAGAACGACGTCGTCGCTCCCCCACACGACGTCGATCGGTTGCACGTCCTCGACGTCATAGTCGTCCGCGTAGACGCGAAGGCGCGCGTCGCCCGCCGGACCACCGGATGGCTTGGACACCTCGAACGAGCCGTCCTCGCCCGAGGTTGCACTGCGCGCTCTTCCCGCGCCCAGATCCGTGACCATGACGGTGACGCGCGGCGCCGGCTTTCCGAGCGGGTCGATCACCTTCCCGCGGATGGTCACTGGAGGCGCTTCGACCCGGATCTCGATCTCGACACGAGATTCGTCGGAAGCGAGGGAAATCTTGTTTGCGGAGACTCGTGCGAGCGGACTCGTATCGAGGCGATAGGAGCCTGCTTCCAAGACTTCTCGAAGTTCGAAGTATCCGTTCTCCGCCGACAGACTTTCCGTGCTCTTGATGTGTGCGAATTGCTGGAAGCTCACTCGGCCTTCTCGCCACAAGCTCACACGCACTCCCGACCGAGCCTGGCCGGTCGTATCCACGACACGCCCCACGACCTTCACACCGCGTCGCATCGTGATGTCCCCGAGATCGACGACATCCTCGGTGAAGTGCACTTGCACACTGCGCACCATCGTGCAATACGGCTCTCTCGCGATGCGGACCGCGCACCAGACCCCTGGGAGCGCGCGCACGACCCACGAGAACCGACCATCCTCCCCACTCATCACGCGCTCGGGCATCGACCACGAAGGCGCCGTGTCGTGCGTCTTCGCCCAGCGCTCTCGCGTCGCTTCGTCATAACCGCCCCGCAGCGTGACGACACAACCCGCCACGGGACGCCCGCTCTCGTCGATGCAACGACCGCGAATCGTCGCTTCGTCGCGCTTCGAGTCGGGGACTGCACGATCAACGTCATCTGGTGACTCAGGACCCGCGGCGCTCGCACTGCCCACGTCGACGACTCTCTCCGAGGATGTCTCCATCGAAGATCCGACGGATGGCGCGACTTCGGACGAACCGACACTCACGAGGTAGGCCAGGATCCCGGTGAGCAGGATGCTGGCCAGCAGGGCTTGGGTGCGGGTGTTCATGCGGCACACCACGTGGGCGAGGAGAAACGAGCGCGTAGACCGTAGGACATCCCGCCCGAAACGCACAACGCATCGACGCGGGGCATTGCGGTTTCTCGCGTGCCCTCGCCCGGGAAAACGTCCTCATCGTGCCTCGCGACGCGTCGGCAGCTCGGCTTGCGTGCTGCTAACCTCCGGCCATGACGCTTCGTTCCCACCCACGGAAAGTCGCTGGTCTCGCGCTCGCGATCGCATTCCTTGCAACGCCATGCGTCGCGCTCACGACGCAAGACAGCAAGCAAGTGCACGCACTCTTCGGCCGCGTCGTCGCCAAATCCGGCGAGCCCGTCGCGGGTGCACGGGTCCACGTCTGTTCGCGCGTGTTGCCATCGAGACTCGACATCGGAACGCCGATCGAACTCGAGACGACGACCGACGCGCGAGGCGGCTTTCGCATCGAGGCGCCGTCGGGTCGAGCCTACACGCTCTGGGCTGCATGGGAGGACGACGACGGCGCAGTGCACGTGACCGAACTCGTCACCGACCGAGTCGTCGATCGACCCGCACGCCTCGTCGAAGACGGCGTGCGACGCCAACACGGCATCGAACTCGAAGGTGCGGACGCGTGGCGCGATTCCGGCTTGTGCATCCGTGCGGGTACGGAGATCGGCGATCGCTTCGTGATGGATATCGATGCCGAGAGTCCTCGTTTGCCGATCCTTCCAGGCAATACGATCGCGGTCGAAGTGCGAACACGCACCGGCATGCTGATCGCCTACGAGGGCCTCGATTCCCAGGAACTCGATGTGCAAGTCGGAACGATTCCCATCACGATTGCGAAACCGCTCCGGATCACGATCCGGTTGGTGTCGGCGGTATCGGGGCTGCCTCTGGAGAATGCGTGGGTCGAGATCGCGACACAGTGCGCCATGGGCGGAATGAGCGCGCACCTGCCACCCAGTCGCGTCGCGACGACCGACCGTGATGGACTGGCTTCGTTCGTCATTCCCGAGCGTCTACACGTCGTCGGCAGACGGCTCGAAGACAATCATCAGTTCTTGCTCTTTGGTGCGGAGGATCACGCGGTCACGAAAGCCGCGATTCGAAGGATCGATACGGTGCAGGAGTTCCGCATCGAAGGCGGCAAGAGCCTCGTCGGTCGCCTCGAGGACTTCGACGGCAACGCGCTTGCCAACACGGCACTCGTGCTGATGACGATGACGCGGTTCGACGGCCAGGAGACGTGTCGCCTCGGCATGCTTCCTCGCGTGCTCGAAACCGACGCGAAGGGTGGCTTTCGCTTCGATGGGCTCACTGGACGAGATTCTTGGGAACTGTATCTCCCCGGCGCGGCACTCCGCGGGCAACGGGGCTTTCCGACACATCTACACGCGATCGCGTGCGGTACGGCGAGCGCCGCGACAAACGTCGGCACCGTCCGTCTGAACCAACTCGCCGATGTGACCCTCGGGTTCGAACATGCCGACGCGACGCCAGCGATCGCGATTTCGGTCCTGCTCAGGGGGCCGAGCAGTTATCAGTACGCCACGCACATCACGAATCACGCAGGGCAACTCCGTTGCTTGTTGCCGAAAGGGGAATGGTTCGCGGGCGCCTGGTCGGTCGGCGGCGGCGTGGCGCGAGAACGCATCGTGCTCGAAGACAAGACGACCATGACCATCCGTCTGAGCAAGACGATCTCCATCTCGGGCCGCGTTCTCGACGACCGAGGCCGACCGATTGGCGGCGCCTCGGTACAGTTTTGCGGTCGCCCCCACGGCGTCGAAGAGGGACTCGCGGACGTGGCGTTTCGCCAATGCAATCCTGCGATGTCCGATGCAACGGGTCACTTCGAGTTGCAGGTTCCCGTTTCGATGGCGCGCTACGAACTCCAAGCCAGCGTCCAACGTGGCGAGCGCTGGTTCTGGTCCACGCCCACCAAAGTCGACGTTGAGAACAACGACGTGGATCGAGTCCTGTTGACCATCTCGGGATCGCAATAGCCCGTGCATCGGCACACGGCTACCGCTACCGACTTCACACCTCCGTGAGTTGACCATGGCGCAACGAATCCATCCTCGGTTCCAACGAAAACAACGATCCACGTTGGTCGAATCCTCGCGACGTTGTCGCGATTCCAACGTCGGGCGGACAGGCATTGCGCTCCTCGCAACGGCCCTTCCGGTGTGTGCGCAAGACCACGCGTCCACAATCGGCGAGGAAGACGCCTTCGGCGTTCCGTTCGCGATGCGGTGCCTCGACGAGAACGGGCTCCCGATCGTAGGCGCCGGGCTGATTTGTGGTCCTCGGCACGAACTCACGACCAAGCGCGCGCTCGATGCACCAATCGCTCGGAGCGACCACGATGGCTGGCTGCGGTGCACACTGCGTGTTCCGGAGCCCTCGCATGCGCTCCTCGTGGCAGCGCCGGGGCATGCATCTCGGGTGCAGTTCGCGCAGCCGCTGCCGATGTACCGCAACGTGATTCGCTTCGCTCGTGGCACGATTGCCAAAGGCCGGGTGCATACCGTTCGCGATGGCCGCAAGGTCCCGATCGCGAACGCGCGGATCGAGATCTTCGATATGTTGCGCGCAGACTTCATGCACCGGCACACGCGCTTTTCGAGCGCGGGCACCACGAATGCCCAAGGTCGATTCGAGCTCGCTGGCGCTCTCAAACGCGGTGTGCACGTCGCAGTCGATGCACCGGGCTTCTATCGACGTTTATTCGTCGCTCCCGACGTCACCAAGACAATCGACTGTACTCTCGAGCCGAGTGGCTCGTATCGAGGTCGTGTCGTGGCACCGCCATCGGTCTCCAAGGACTGGACCATCGAGGCTGTCGGTCAAAACAGCTCCGACGCTCGACGGTATCCGCTGAAGCGCGCTGGCGCGTTCGAGATCCCGATCCTCGACTCCACCCCCACGTGGCTCGTCGTACGTGACCGAGGTGTCGTCGTTGCGAGCAAGTCGGTCGATCCCGTTCGCGGTGCAGACCTCTTGCGCACTCCGATCTACATCGAAGCCGACATCGAAGGGGATCGCGTGCTCGACATTCGCGTGCGGGATCTCGCGACCTTCGAGCCGATCCACGATTATCGAGTGACGACGACGTGGAACGACCGGACCGCAACGGCTCAGAGGCTCCTCTTGAACCTGACTCCGCGGCCCCGGTGTTTCCACGAGAACGGTCGGTCGCGTGTGTTCCTCCTCCGGGACCGTGGAGGGGCCATGCACATCGATGCGCCCGGCTACGAGTATCGATCGATCCGATTCGACGACGTCGAACGCGACGAAGAACTCGTCGTGGACTTGACACCGGAACCCGCCAGCGCTCGCCGTGCCGCAGCGCGAATCCGAGACGCGAGCAAAGCCGACGGCCGCGACGCCAAGCAGGATGGAATGCTGTTCGCGGGGCATGTGCGCGGCCTGCCGCCTGGAGTCGATCACGTGCTTCGGATTGCGAAGAATGCCAATCACGGCTACCTGGGCCACCGTATCGAGATTGCGGCGGACGGTTCTTTCCACAAGAACATCGACGTCAAGCTACCTGTGCACGTCTACCTCGAGATCAGCAGACGTCCGAGGCACGGAGCGGCTCGTGTCGTCGAACTCGGCAAGATCGAGAGCGAGGCCGCGGCAAGCTCACTCGAACACCGAGTGACAACGAGCGCAACACTCGTGGGCCGGGTCGATCTCGCACCGTTCGCTGCGCATTTCCATCGCTTCCTCGTCCTGTCCGTGCCGCGACATGGACATTCCGTATGGGCCTGGGTCGATCGCGACGGTTCGTTTCGACTGCATGTGGCGGACGGCAAAGTGACCCTCTCCCTCCACGACGCTTGCTCGGGCCAGCAGCTACATGCATGCGAGTACGACGTCCGAAGGGGGCGCGACAACGAGATCCTTCTCGAGCCGAAGTTCGCTGCCGTCGATCTGACGCTCCGAGTTCGCAATGCCTTCGGCCTGCGCTTGGGCCAAATCGCGATGCGAGATCCCAACAGCGAATGGACCTGGATGCGAAACGGGCTGGACTTGCCGGGATGCGCGCCGGAGTTGCGTCTTTTCTTACCCACCGGAACGGCCGAGATCTCGATCGCCGACGGCTGGCAGGTCACGCGCGATGGCGTCCGCGGGCGCAAGGGAGACGGCAACGTGCTCCAGCGCGTTGCACTCGATGTCGCGACCGGCAACGTCCATTCGCTGACGATCGATGACTAATACTATCCTCATCGCGTCGAGGTCTCCCGCCGGCGAGCAGCATCGTCCGTGATCTGCGACTGTCGCTTTCGACCGTTATACTGGCAAGCGCCCCGACGTTGATGCAACACCCCGAGTCCATCCAACCACAAGGCACTCTGTGCAGTTCATTCGTTCGGCAATCTTCGCGATCACTCTCTGCGGTTCGATCTTCGCTCAGTCGACGTGGATCGTCGATGTAGCCAATGGCGCCGGTAGTCACTTCAGTGACATCCAATCAGCAGTCCAAGCCGCCAAACACGGCGACTTGATTCTCATTCGACGCGGTACGTATTTCGGCCCCGTCGCTTGCTCCAAGGGTGTGCGCATCGTCGCGCTCTCGGGCGCAACGCTCATGAATACCAAGACCAGCGGATTCACTCTGCAAGTATCCAGGATCCCAGCAGGACAGTCGTTCTCGATGACTGGGTTGACCGTGGGTCACGGAGCCTACAACCCGACTCGCGGGCTTCTCATGCTCTCGAACCTCGGCACCCTGTCGTTCTCGGATGTCACGTTCAGCTCGCCTCGCGGTATGGACATCTTCTCTTGTGCATCCGTCACGATGACGAGTTGCCATATCACGGGCCAACTGCGATGCAGCCAATCTCATATCACGATGTCCTCCTCCAGCATCGAGGGCGGTTCGTGGACACCCGAGAGCATCTGTGAACTCGATCGGACGACGTTCGTGCTCGCGAACTCATCGGTCCGACCCCACAAACCGACATCGTCGATCAAGTTCAACGGTCTCGCGGTGTCTGCCAGACAGTCGACGATTCGCCTACATGCGGGTTGCGACCTGGAGACCTCGACGGCGTACCCTCTCGAAGTCCTGATCGCCAAGGGCTCGAGCACGCTCATCGTCGATCCCTCCGTCGTGTTGAAGCCGAGTGGTCGTGCTCAGGATTTCACGGGCTTTCTAGCAACGACGCGACCACTGCCGACATTGTCCGTGCAGGCTCAGGGCGTAGGGTCCCCGATCGCACTGCAGATCACGCAACCACTCCACTGGCTGTGGATCCTCCAAGTAGGCACACGCGGCGTGCCGCTCACGGTGGGCCCCTTCGGCGAGCTCAGCATCGACTTTGGTACGCTCATGATCCTCGGCGCGGGTGTGTCCACAAGAACTACGACGAAGATGCAGATCCCGACGCCGAGTGTGCCCGCTCTTCGGGGCATACCGTTCGCTTACCAAACCGCGAGCGGGGCATGGCCCACACTCGAATATTCCAACGTCGTCGGCACCATGCTGTATTGATCCCGGGTACGTCATGCACCCATTTCGCAACGGCTGGAGCCTGGCATGCACCCTCATCGTCAGCGTCTCCCTCTCGAACTTCGTGGCCCTGCGAGCACAAGCGACTACGCCCAGAGTCGACCAGGAAGACGACTCCGGCACGCCCTTCGCGCTGCGCTGTCTCGACGAACTCGGGCAGCCCATCGAAGGCGCCGGCCTGATCTGGGGACTGCGACACGAACTCACGACGAAGCGCGCACTCGACGAACCGCTCGCGCGCAGCGGTGCCGACGGTTGGATTCGCTGTGCATTGCCCACCTCTGAGCACCACGACGCCGTGCTCGTTGCGGCGCCGGGGCACGCATCATGGGTGCAGTTTCCATGGTCCTCGCCGAACGACCGCAATACCCAGAGACTGGCACCTGGCGTGACCGCGAAGGGGACCGTCTTCCACGAATCCGGTGGAAAGAAGGTGCCGATCGCAGGCGCTCGGGTCGAGCTGTTCGACGTGTTCCGAGCGGACGAACACGCATGGCGGACTCGCTTCTCGAGCGCAGGCACGACCGACGCCGAAGGGCGCTTCGCCATTGACGGGGCACTCGCACGCGGCGTGCACATGGTCGTCGAGGCACCCGGTCACTACCGTCGAATGCTGGTCGCGGTCGATGTGTCGAAGCCGATCGACTGCAACGTGGAGCCAAGCGGTTATTACCGTGGCCGTGTCATCGCGCCACCATCGCTTTCGAAGGACTGGACCATCGAGGCCGTAGGACAGAACTTCACGGACTGGCGCCGGTATCCCCTGCAAAAAGCAGGTGCGTTCGACATCACGATTCTCGACCCGACACCGACGTATCTCGTCGTTCGTGATCAGGGTGGCGCAATCGTCAGCCGACTGTTCGATCCAGTTCGTGACGCCACGCGTCTCCGAGAACGGATCTACGTCGAAGCCGACGTCGAAGGGGCGCACGTGCTCGAGATTCGCGTGCGAGATCGCGAGGCTGCGCGCGACGTCGTCGACTACTACGTGTCGACGACGTGGCAAGACTTCATGAGCAGGACGCGGCCCGGGACCCCGTCGCGCCGCCACCCCGAACAGGTTCACGAAGACGGGAGGTCCAGAGTCTTCCTGCTTCGAGACCATGGCGGCATGTTGCACATCGATGCCCCCGGCTACGATCGCGAGTCCGTCGAGCTGGACACTATCGACCGCAGCAAGGAACTCGTCGTCTACATGACGCCCTCACCGGTTTCCCACACTGGCATCACGGAAGCGAATGCAAAGCTCAGTGAGGTTCCGCATGGAAAGACGTTCGCAGGAAACATCCGCGGACTACCACCCGGAGTCGACCATCGAATTCGCATCGCGAGCAGCGAAAGGCGTCCGCAGTCGGGTCACCGCATCGAGCTCCACGCAGACGGCTCGTTTAGGAAGCAGCTCGACGTCAAGACGTTCCCCGTACATGTGTTCGCCGAGCTCATGGCCCGACCACGGCATGGTCCACAGCGCTACGTGAAGCTAGGCACGATCACGAACGAAGACGAGGCCAAGGACTACAACGGTGAGGTTCCAGCGAGCACCCGCCTGCGTGGCAAGATCCAATTCGGCGCTTTCTCTGGCCAGCACAAGCGTTTTCTCGTGATGGCAAGACCTGGTAACAACATGCGCGCATGGTCCTGGGTCGGCCCCGACGGATCGTTCGAGATGGACGTAGATGCGATACGACAGTCGGTCAGCCTTCACGATGCCTGCACCGGTCTACAGCTTCACACGGAGAACTACGACGCACAGGGCGAAGCAGCCACCGCCATCGAGATCGCGCCGCGGATCGCTGCGATCGATGTCGAGATTCCGATGGTCGACGCGTTCGGACTGCACTTGCGTGAGCGCGAAGGAGTACGTGGTCCAAGCCGCGGAAATGTATGGATGCTGCCAGACAACGGCTTGAACCTTCCGGGTTGTGCCTCTCCCGTGCGCATCTTCGTGCCAGCAGGACGTGCCGACGTGACGATCGTCGACGGGTGGCGCGTTCTCGACGACGGTACGCGGCAGCGCAGTGGCAACGGCAACGTGCTTCGAACCTCGACGCTGGAAGTCGAGCCTGGCGATGTACGCACGGTGAAGTTCGAGAAGTAGACGACCTGGTTCATACTCCGGGAGCATGGCACGCCAGCGCCGCTGCGACGTTCCAGGGAGTTTGCGTTGGAAGCGCCGAACCGTACGAACACGAAGGCAACGCGGTCGACTAGACTGACGGAACACCCACTGCGTTGTTCGCAACACAACTACCCAATCCAGAAAACCAGAACGCTCATGCAATACCTTCGATCCGCCTTCCTCACGATCGCGTTGTCCTCTGCAGCCTTCGCTCAGTCGACGTGGGTCGTCGATGCCGCAAATGGCGGCGGCAGTCAGTTCACCGACATCCAGTCCGCCATCCAAGCCGCGAATCACGGGGACCTGATCCTCGTGCGCGCGGGGCTCTACAACGGTCCGGTCCTGTGCTCCAAGGGCGTGCGCCTCGTCGCGGCTCCGGGTGTGCGGCTCGTCAACGGGACGACGTCCGGGGTCACCCTGCAAGTCTCCGGAGTTCCAGCAGGCAAGAACTTCTCGATGACGGGCTTCGAAGTCCTCCACGGGACCTACAACAACTTCCCGGGGCTCTTCCTGACATCGAACGCAGGAACGCTCTCGTTCAAGAACGTCCGGTTCTACGGCTTGTGGCGCGGCATGGACATCCAATCCTGCGCTTCCGTTTCGATGACGGGTTGCACCATTCAGGCACAACTGAGGTGCAGCTTGTCCCACGTCACGTTGACATCGTCGCGGGTTCAAGGAGGAGTCGACCCGTTCCGGGCTTACACGAACATCTGTGAACTCGATCAGACGACGCTCGTCCTCGCGAAGACCTTCATCACGGTCTACACCCTCGGCTCGTATTCCTACGTCGGTCGAGCCGTGTTCGCCAAGGCGTCGAACATAAGGCTCCATGCTGGCGCCGATTTGACGTCTGTCGGTCCGGGCGACATCGACGTGCTCGTAGGCAACGGATCGAGCACTCTCGTCGCGGATCCGTCCGCTCAGTTCCAACCGAGCGGCAACGGCAAACCGTACGTGGGATTCCAAGTGGCGACGCGCTCGTTGCCGACGCTCGATGTGCTGGCACAAGGTGTCGGTGCACCGATCGCGCTCGAACTCGTGTCTCCAGGCAACTGGCTCTGGGTCCTGCAAGTCGGTCTGAGTGGCGGTCCGCTCACCGTGGCTCCGTTCGGCGACCTCGGTATCGACCTGAGCACACTTCTGATCATCGGCGCGGGTGTCTCGAACGGCTCGCCGGTCAAGTTGCAGATCCCGACGCCGAACTTGCCAGCGCTCCGCGGTGTGCCGTTCGCGTATCAAACTGCCAGCGGTCCTTGGCCGACGCTCGAGTATTCGAACGTCGTCGCGACGATGCTCGACTGAGTCCTGCCCGAGCGTCGGTCGTCGTCGTGATGCCGGGCGTTGTTCCCAATGACGTTCTGCGTGCACTCGTTCGACGTTGTTTCTGCTGTAGGCTCTGTGAGACCACTCGCCTCCACGTTCTCACGGAGCCGCCATGAATGCCGTCACGCGCACCATCGCCCTGTTTCTAATCGCGGCAACGGGGACACCCGCACTGGCTCAGGGCGACCTCACGCCGACGGGCTTGTCTTGCAACCACACCGTCATCCACAACGGGAAACAAGTCGCGATCACGTCGATCGTCAAGAACAACGACCCGTTCTTCGCGACGCCGAAACCCGCGAACACCGCGTATATCCTGTCGGATGACATCTTCTTGACGACGGCCGACGTCATCCTCGACACGTTCCAGAACAAGGCGCTCGGACCGGGCCAGACCGATCTCGTGACGCGGACCGTGACGATCCCCGATCTGATTGCGTGCAAGACCTATTACATCTTCGTGTGGGTGAACTACGACGCCGGGATCTTCGAACTCAATCGCCTCAACAACACGCGGATGATCTCCGTGACGGGTGTCGTCCTACCACCATCGCCCACCACGACGCTCGCACCCAACCTCGGTCGCCTCGAGATCCGCCACCGTATCGACGGATTGGCCGCGGTCAGTGCATTGCATCCCGGCGAACAGTTCGGCACATCGATGGCGAACGCTGGCGACTTCAACAAGGACGGCTACGTGGACCTCGTCGTCGGCGCGCCATACCAATCTTCGAATGCCACGAATATCCAGACGGGTGCAGCCTACGTCTTCTCGGGCAAGGACGGCTCGAGGCTCTGGGCCGTGCAGGGTGTGGGCATCGGTCAACAGCTCGGCAAGTGGGTCGACCGCGCGGGGGACGTCGACAACGACGGATACGCGGATGTCCTCGTCAGCGCAGGAAGCACTCCCGCCGTGTTCTCCGGTCGAACGGGTCAACTCCTCCGGGTCTTTCAAGCGATCGAGTCCGGCGACTCGCTCGACGGCAACGTCGCAGGGATCGGGGACATCAATGGCGACGGCCATGATGACGTCGCCGTCTGTGGCACGGGGTATCCCGACAGCGCCATCGCCTACGTGATGTCGGGCAAGGATGGCAAGCGACTCGCACGGCTCGTGCACCCTCGCGCCTCGATCTACGACACGGTCGAGGAGGTCCATGTCTACGCTCTCGGCAACATCACGAACGCGATCGCGTTCGCGTTCAGCGCGGAGCACAAGCTGTCCGGCCTCAAGATGACGATCTACGCCGGTCCCTACTTCCAGAAGGTCATCGATCATCAGTTTCTACCGCTCGGCCCGCACAATGGACCGATCACGGGTTGCGGCGATCTCGACAAGGATGGCTTCCGCGACTTCGTGACGAGTAGTTCGACGAGTGTCCACTGGTTCTCCGGCAAGACGAACAAGGTGCTGCGTTCGGTCGGATCGATGTACAACCTCTCGTCTCTGGCTGACATCGGCGACTTCGACCGAGACGGGTATTCGGATCTCGCCGTGGCTGCAGAGTTCGTCATCTCGAACAAGCAGGTGCCGGGCGTGCGCGTCTATTCGGGCAAGGACGCCGGCGTCCTCGCGTTCTTCAAGCACGACCGCGCGCGGACGGTGGCGAGCTTCGGCGACTCGGACCGTGACGGCTTCCCCGAGATCGCGATCGCCGCACCCCAAGAATCTCCCGTCTGCCGACCGCAAGCGGGAACGGCTTGGGTCTTCGGCATCCAGCCTTACCTCGAAGGCGACGTTGCCGCGTTCTCGCTCGCGAACATGAACACGTTGAAACTGTCGCTCGACGCGGGCTCGACGTTTGCCGGGCAGGGTTACTGGGTCCTCGGCTCGCTCACGGGAACCGCGCCTGGACTGCAGCTCGGCGGCATCACGCTTCCGCTCGTCTTCGATCCGATGACCGACCTGACGATGATGCTCGCGAACAGCTCGATCTTCGTGAACACGCTGGGAGCACTCGATGCATCGGGAAAGGCGGGTGCGCGCTTCGTGTTCGGCCCGAGCGGGCAATCGAGTCTCATCGGACGCCGAATCTACTTCGCGTTCCTCACGTTCGGAGGTGGCAAGTTCACGATGGCGAGCAATCCGATCCAGCTGCGACTCGAGAAGTAGATTCAAGGCCGAGTAGTCTCGTTACGATCCCACGCTATGCCACGCATTCGTTTCCGAGGAAGTCTCGTTGTCGTCGCGATCGCCTCCGGGTGCGCAACCACTCGCCACGCGACGATCGAACTCGCGACGACGACCGTCATCCAGCGTACGAGCGAGGATGTCCGCGTCGCCGACTCGCAAGTCAAGGTGACGATCGGCGACATCACGGCGGGACAAGTGCTCACGCGCCTCGACGTGGGCGAAGAGTGCCTCCTCGGGCAGCGCCCGATGAAGCCCGGCGACAGCGTGCCGTTTCGGCTGCGCGGCATCGACTTGGATCTCGGCATGTCACGGATGGTCAACCTGCTGATCGGCGACGACTACGCGACCTTCTATCTCGGCACGAAGGACGACGTGGCGCGTGCCCAGATCCACGACTTCGTCGAACGAATCGCGCAATCGAAGTTCCGCTTCGTAATCGGAACGCGCGAAGTGGACGGCCATGAACTCGCGCGAGCACTCGAACGTGACGTGGCGCGACGCCCGTCTCCACCGAGCGCGAAGGAATTCCTCGACGAGATCGCGGTGCACCCCGCCAGTAAGCCGCGATACGGTGCCATCGTCAGAGACGAAACCTACGACATCGCACGCTGGCTCCGCTCGTCGTTGTATTGAGCGGCATACGGCGTCGCGAACACGCGAACACCCGACTGGCTACACTGTGCCGATGATGCATCCAACGATGGCACGTCGGCGTTGCGTTGCCTTCCTGGTCGCGACAAGCGCGCTGCTGAGCAGCGCTCTCCTTGCCCAGACGGGAGGCAAGATCCTCGGACGCGTCGTGGATCGCGAGGGCAACCCGGTCGTCGGTGCCGAGGTCGTGGTGCACTCGCAAGACGTCCTCTACCGCAGCGACCTCGGGCCGGGGGTCACCCACCGAATCAAGTCGGGTGCGCGCGGACGCTTTTCCTTCCGGATCGATGCCTCACGCACGTGGTCCGCGTGGGCGACGTGGACCGACGCGAATGGACGCCCCCACGCATCGACGGTGCGTGAACGCCTCGGTGACGGTGCCGTGACGACCCTGCCGGAGGATGGCATCGAACATGCGAAGCGCACGCTCGTCATCCGCAACGTGGACGCATGGCGACAGCGCGGGCCGCTGCGGTACCGCGTCGTCGCGCCGACGTTGTTTCGCTACTGGGTCGATCTCGAAGTTCCGGACAAGGATGGAGAAAGCGCGCAGAGCGAAGTCGGTGTCGCACTACCGCCGATGCCTGGTCTCCAGCCGTGGCTCGAGATCTTCGATCGCGAAGGCTACCCGCTGCACAACTGGCCGCTGACGAACGACGGCAAAGCCACGGTCACAGTCTCGATCCCGTCGCCACGGACCATCGCGGTGAAGGTCGTCGACGAAGACACGAAACAACCGGTGACTGACGCGAGTGTCCTCTGGGCTGCTTTTGCATGGCCGTGCTACCCGTTGCAATCGACGAGCATCGGCCGCTCGCTTCGAATTCGCGACCCAGGGATGGCGCAGCCGATTGCAGTCGACCAAGACGGAGTCGCCCGATTCGATGTTTGTTGGTCGACAGAACCCCCGACCAACAAGTGCCACTTCTGTGACATCGTCGCCATGGCACCTGGACGTGCGCGCAAGACGATTCGCCTGAATGCAAACGACGGGACAGCGGAGTGCACACTCGAGATCGGTCCGTCGAGGACCGTTCGGTGCGGCTTGCGAGGTCGCGACGGCACCCCGCTCGTTGGCATGCCATGCTATGTCTCCGCCAATGCCGCGCGAACGAAGACCTCCGAAATGAACTATGCATGGCGTCGACTCGAAACGGACAGCGACGGCACTCTGGCCTGGACCGCGTCCGTGCCCGCGAGCGCTTCGTTCGTCTGCCTCGCGCCAACCAACGCCGACCTCGCGGCCCTTCTGCCCAAGGATGCTGAGCCGTTGCTCGGTCTGCCCCGCGCACATCAGCTGCTCTGGGTCGACACGCAGCAAAGGAAGGGTACGACCCACCTCGATTTCGACGACATCGGCTTCGGTCACTGGTCCGCTCACGAGGTCATCGCGAGAAGAAGCGACGGTGCACCAGCATCGCGATCGACACTTCTGTGTGAACGGACCCAAGGTGGACTCGGCACGGGTTTCTCGCAGGACGTCGTGCTGAGCCGTGATGGACGTGGACTCCTGGTCCTACAACCGGGTTCGTACGAGCTCGCGATCCTCGACCCGGAGACGGGGGACTTCGCCATGCAACAACTCGACGTTCGAGAGGATCGCGTACCGTCGACGCAACGGCTCACTCTCGATCTCAGCTCGCCAAGGAGGATCGAGATCCTGGCCCTCGGCCCCGATGGCAATCCGTTGCCACGAGCCTCGCTCGAACACGGCCTCGGCACTCTCGGTGGTCGATGGGGTGTCGTCTCTCGAGCGCTGGCCTATCTGTCGCTTACGAGATCACCGACCAACGAACAGGGGATCGCGCACGTACTCCTCCCGTCTTGGGATCCCAGAGTCCTGAATGGCACGCTGAACACGTGGCTGCAGTGGCGAGACAACGCAGGAAAGACATGGAGGACGCCCCGGCGGACGCTCGGAGACAGGGATTCCGGTCGTATCACATTCGAGTTCCCCAAAGTCGGGCGTTAGCGATGCAGACAGCGAGACTCCACTTCGCCTACTTCGCGATCGCGACGACCGCTCTGCTGAGCAGCGCTCTCCTTGCCCAGACGGGAGGCAAGATCCTCGGACGCGTCGTGGATCGCGAGGGCAATCCGGTCGTCGGTGCCGAGGTCGTGGTGCACTCGCAAGACGTCCTCTACCGCAGCGACCTCGGGCCGGGCGTCACCCACCGAATCAAGTCGGGTGCGCGCGGACGCTTCGTCGTCCAGATCGATGCCTCGCGCACGTGGTCCGCGTGGGCGACGTGGACCGACGCGAATGGACTCCCACACGCCTCGACGGTGCGCGAACGGCTCGGCGACGGTGCCGTGACGACCCTGCCGGAGGATGGCATCGAGCATGCGAAGCGCACGCTCGTCATCCGCAACGCGGACGCATGGCGTCAGCGCGGACCGCTGCGCTACCGCGTCGTCGCGCCAACGTTGTTTCGCTACTGGGTCGATCTCGAAGTTCCGGACAAGGATGGAGAAAGCGCGCAGAGCGAGTTCCGTGTCGCACTACCGCCGATGCCCGGTCTCGAGCCGTGGCTCGAGATCTTCGATCGCGAAGGATACCCGCTGCACAACTGGCCACTGACGAACGACGGCAAGGCTACGGTCTCGGTCACGATCCCGACGCCACGAAGGATCGCCGTGAAGGTCGTCGACGAGGCAACGAAGCAACCAGTGACCGACGCGAGCGTCCTCTGGGCCGCATTCGCGTGGCCGCACTATGCGCCGCGTGAGAACGGTTCGTACTCGCTGTACGTTCGAGACTCGGGAATGGCGAAACCCAGACCTGTCGGTGCGGATGGCATCGCGCATCTCTACGTGTGCTGGGCGGATGCACCGAAACACTTGCGAGATCTCGTCGCATTCGCACCGAACCGCGAGCGCAGCGTGCACCGCGTGACGGGGAAAGAGCTCGACGATGTAATCACGCTCGAGGTCGGGCCTTCGAAGACCGTACGATGCGAAGTGCGAGATCGCGAGGGCCATGCGATGCCGGATGTACCGTGCTACGTATCGGCGAATGCATCCTTGTCGAAGACGGGATACATGAACTACGCCTGGCGACGACTCGATACGACATCTGATGGAACCTTGTCTTGGACTGCCGCATTGCCGCGCAATCCAACCTTCGTCTGCCTGGCTCCATCGCGCGCTCAACTCGCCCGACTCCTCCCCACCGACGCGGGCGCCCTGATTACATTGCCGGCGTCTCGCCAACTATTCCGGGCAGCATCGACCGCACAACCGAACCAGAACGACGAAGACCTCGAGGACATCGGCTTCGGAACATGGGTCGCGCACGAAGTCGTCGCCCAGCGGAGCGACGGCGCTCCGGCAGCGCGCGCACTCCTCCTCTGTCGCCGCAGGGACACCACGCATTCTGGCAATGCGCAAGACATCGTTCTCTCCCGTGACGGCCGAGCGCTCCTCGTGCTATCCGAAGGCGAACACGACGTCGCGATCATCGACCTCGAGACGGGAGACTTCGCGACGCAATCTCTCTCCGTGAGCAAGAACCGATCGGCCAAGGTGCAGCGCTTGGAGATCGCTCTCGCTGCCCCGTTCGCGGTCGACGTCGAAGCTCGTGACGCCTCCGAGAAGCCATTGGCGAATGCGAAGATTCACTACGAGTTGCTCAAAGGCGGCGGTCCGTGGGAAGTCATCCGCCGCGCGCTCGAGTACATGGCACGGCAGCAGCCGGCTACCGACGCGAACGGCAGGGCCCGCTTGATCGTTCCCACGCGCGACCCGACGCTTCCGGTCGCGGCACAAACGGGCCGCATGCTCTGGCGCGATCGCGGCGGCAAGGTACTTCGCTCGGACTCTCAACTCCTCGACGAATCGTATCGAGGCACCGTGACCTTCCACTTCTTGTTCTCACAGTAGACGCCGGCGGGAAGCGCGGAGAACCTGCCGGACTCAGGGGCAGCGGTGACATCGTGGCTGCGTTGTTTATTGGCAACGCCCTCGCGTTACTCTCGCTTCGAGCGGGAGTATTCTACGTGCACCCCGTCGAGCCGCCGCGACCTCTGATTGCAAAGAGGAAGAGCGCATGTTGGCATCGAGCCGACTGGCACTGGCCGCCATTCTGATCGTTTCCGCGTCGACCGCCCAAGGCCGCGACCTCAAGGTCGATGCTCGCGGTGGTGTCGGCATCTACACGCAGATCCAGGATGCCATCGACGCCTCGGTCGACGGCGACCGCATCGAAGTTGCCCAGGGGAGCTACCAGGGATTCACGGTCACGAAGGCGATATCGATTTTTGGCACGAGTGGCGGCATCGCGATCGTGGGCACGCCTCGACAGCCTGCTGCGGTCATCGTTCGTGACATCCCTGCGTCCAAGACATGCTCGCTCCGAGACGTCGTCATCTTCGGGCCTTATGCGACGATGTGTTCGGTTCAGGATTGCCGAGGGAACGTCCTTCTCGAGGGAGTCTATGGGATCGACCGTGGCGAGGTCGAAGTACGCAGATCGAGCAACGTCACGCTGAAGCGCATCTACCTCTTGGACTCTGGTCCTCTCCGCATCTCCGATTCGCATGTCAACCTGAGCGATTGCCTCATGAACGGGAATCGTTCGATCCTCGGGGCAGCCATCGAAATCGAGCGTAGCCTCGTCGATGCCTCGGATATCGCGGTGCTCATGTCTACCGATGCAACGGCACCGGCGATCGCGCTCAACAAGGCGCTCGTCTGGCTGCGATCCACGCGCCCGTTCGAGACGAACAGCGCGCGTCGCTTCCCGATCCACTGCGCCGCGGCATCGCGCACGCTCGCGATCGTCGGTACTGGATCCCTGACCGTGATGTCCCCCAACTACTACATCCTGACTCCCAACGCATCGGGCGCGAGTGCCATCGATACACGCATCCTCCTGACACCGCGCGACGCTTGCGGCGTTGCGATCACGAAGCCGGGCGGCGTTGGCCAGTCGATCGAAGTGCGCATCGCCGGATCGGTCGGTACTCCGTTCGCGCTCTTCCTCGGAACTCCCCGTGACGCGACTTGGATCGCTCCGCTCGACGGCATCCTGTCGATCGATCCGCAAATCTTGCTAGTGTCACGGATCTTGTCGCAGAGCCAATATCAGACCGGATACGACTTCGTAACGGTGCCGATCCCCAACGACGCACGCCTTCGGTCTCTGCCCTACGGGGTCCAAGCACTCGGAACAGACCATCGTGGGATCGTGCTGAGCAACGCGGATATTGCGATCGTGCGGTGAAACGGACAAGCTTGGCGGCCGCGACCGCCACCTCGTGATCACGAGTTCATGGCGGATGCCAAGAGATCCGCGATCGCCGCATGACCGCGTGCTCGCGCGATGTCCTGCGCAGTTCGACCTGTGGTGTCCACGGCATGCGGGTCCGCTCCGTGGTCCAGGAGTTCTGCAACCGCGGGTTCGCAGCCGAACCATGCAGCCTGCATCAACGGCGTGATGCCCGCAGTGTTCGGAACGTCGGCGTCGGCGCCGGCCTCGAGCAAGAGGCGGACACAGGTCGCTTGTCGATCGGGCTGCGATGGCGTCTCGAGAGTCGCGGCGTGCAACACCGAGTTGTCGTCCTCGAAGCGTCGATTCGGGTCCGCACCGGCCGCGAGCAGGAGCTGCACGATCTCGACGCGGTAGCTCCGCGCCGCGGACATGAGAGGCGTGTAGCCGATGGCGTTGCACGCGTCGACGTCGAGACCCGCGGCGAGCAACGACTGGACGGCGTCGAGGTCTCCGCTTCCCGCTGCCTGGAGGAACCGTTGCGTCGAGTCCGTCATCAGCGCGAAGCGACCGTGTCGTCTTCGGTCGCGGGCATCACGATCGGCGCGGTGGACAACTCCAGCAGCCGGCGCAGGCTCTCTTGCATCGTGTTCATGCCGATGTGGCGCAGCCCATCAGGCCCGGTCTCTTCGATGCGCTTCTCGCGGAAGGCACGACCGAGCATGTCGATCCAACCTGCTTGTTGCCCGTCGGGATAGCAGACTCGATACAGCACGACGGGGTCGTCGGGATCCGCGATCTCGAGGAGCTCGAGGCTACCGACGCGGGCGCCGTCGACCGTGACGTCCCAGCGTGCCTTCTCGTGCACCGCGCGCGGACTCGCGTCCGGCGGTAGCTTCTCGACGACGGTGACGACGCACGAGGAGAGAGGCGCGAGGGCGGAAAGGAGACAAGCCGCCACCGAAGCCTTGATCAGGTTCGGACGTTTGGGGGGATTCATCGCGATCATGCGTTAGGCCCGGTGACGGCTGTCTGGTCGGTGCATGGCGCGTTCGAACAGACACACGCCACGTCGTTCCGTGAGGTCGGGGAGCACGAACTGCTGTTTCCCTTCGCTCAGATTCCTTGATCGGATGGAACGCGTAGTCGCTTGAGCGAAAATCGCGATGTCAGCGAAAAGATCGACGCGCCGTGGCCCTGCTCACCCGGCAAGATGACGCCCGTGTCCCTCGCTGCCGATCTGCCTTCCCTCTTCGGTCCGGATGGCCCTCTTGCGCGTCGCCTCGAGGGCTACGAGCGCCGTCCCGAACAGGAGGCGCTGTGCACCGCCATCGCCGAGACGCTCGACAAGGGCGGGACGATCGTCGCCGAGGCGGGCACCGGCGTCGGCAAGTCGTTCGCCTATCTCGTTCCGGCGATCCTCTTGGCCGAGCGCACGAAGAAGCGCGTCGTCGTCTCGACGCGCACCAAGGCGCTCCAGGCGCAGCTCGCGACCAAGGACATCCCGTTCCTCCAGGCGGTGTTGCCGATCGAGTTCACGGCGACGGTCTGCGTCGGGCGCAACAACTACGTGTGTCGGCGCCGCCTCGAGACGGCGTGGAACGACCGCAACTCGCTCTTCGACGACGGCAGCGAGGCCGAAGAACTCGCATCGATCCTCGATTGGGTGCGTCGCGGTCCCGAGTTCGGGCTGCGAAGCGAACTCTCGTTCGTCCCGAGCGCGAAGGCGTGGGGCGAAGTGCAGGCCGAGAGCGGGAACTGCCTCGGTGCGGCGTGTCGCCACTACGAACCCTGCGAGTGGCAGAAGGCCAAACGACGCATGCAGACGTCGCAGATCCTCATCGTCAACCACGCGCTCTACTTCGCCGACCTCCAGCTCCGGCGACAGGGCGCGCAGTACCTGCCCGATCACCACCTCGTCGTCTTCGACGAAGCGCACCACGTCGAGAACATCGCTTCCGAAGCGCTCGGCGCTCGCCTCACGCCTGGCATGCTCGAATGGGTGCTCAGCCGGCTCGCGGGCCGTCGCAACAAGGGCCTCCTCGCTCGCCACGGCCTCTATCGGGAGATCGAGGCGATCGAAGCGATTCGCCGCGTCGCCAAGGAGTACTGGGCACGGATCGATACACGCATGGAACCGATCGGCTCCGGCACGCTCCGCATGGGCACGGAGGACGTCGTCGAAGACACGCTCAGCTCGATGCTCGACGGACTCGCGCGCGGGCTCCACGAGTTCGCCGAGAGCGCCGAACGAGAAACCGAGCTCGAGATCAAGTCCCGCGCCGACCGACTGTTCGATCTTGCGACGATCGTGAGATCGTTCGCGGCGCCCGCAGCGGACGGCACGGTGCGTTGGATCGAGCGCGAGCGAGCACATTGCACACTGCACGCTGCCCCTGTGCGCATCGGTGACATCCTGCGCGAGGCGCTCTTCGACCAGGTGCCCAACTCGGTCCTGGTGAGCGCGACCCTCGGTCCGCCGGACGATGGGTTCGCATGGCTGCGCGAACGACTCGGCATCGACAGGATGGCGACGACGCTACGCGTCGGCTCGCCGTTCCCCTACCGGGACAACGTGCGGTTCGAAGTCGAAGAAGGCCTGCCCGATCCGTCGTCACAGGCCCTCGAGTTCGAACGCGAGGCCGCGCATCGCGTCGTCGATCTGTGCCTCGACAACGACGGAAGCGCACTCGTCCTCTGCACTTCGTGGCGCTTCGCGCAGCGTTGTGCCGAAGTCCTGCGCCCCGCGCTCGCGGCGATCGATGTCGAGGTGCTCGTCCAAGGCGAGAGGCCGCTCGAACAACTCGTCGAACAAAAACGTGCTGACAAGCGCAGCGTCCTCGTCGGCACCGACAGCCTGTGGGAAGGGATCGACCTTCCTGGAGACGCCGTGACCCTCGTGATCCTGACGCGCTTTCCGTTCCCGGTTCCGAGTCACCCGCTCACCGCAGCACGCGCCGACGATCTCGAGAAGCGTGGCGCATCGAGCTTTCACGAGTACATGATCCCGCTCGCGTTGCTCAAGTTCGTGCAGGGTTTTGGGCGTCTCGTGCGCAGCAGTCACGACAAGGGTCGTGTCGTATTGCTCGACCCGCGCGCGCGTCGCAAGCGCTACGGTCGACGCTTCCTCGACGCGCTCCCCGGTGGCCTCGGCGAAGCAGCCGACTGACGCACGGACATCATTCCACGGGCGACGACATCGAATGCGCGAGCCGTGCGCACTGGATCTGCATCCGCGGCATGTGGAAGGGTCCCTTCCAATGATTGCCCTTGAGCGTCGAACTGATCGTTCCCGTCCGATGCAAGTAGCCGAACCACTCACCGAACTCGCGGTCGCGAAACTTCTCGTGCGCCCAGCCGTGTATCTCGGCGTGCCACTCGGCGTAGCGTCGCTCGCCAGTCATCGCAAAGGCCATCAGAGTCGCGATGATCGCCTCGTTGTGCGGCCACCAGAACTTCATGTCGTGCCAATACTCGCTGACGGGTAGTCCACGGGCATCGATGAAGTAGAGGAGCCCTCCATGCTCGGCATCACGCCCGCGGGCCCAGCTCCAATCGAGGATCTTGCATCCGAGGTCACACAGCTCGCCGTCGTCGCGATGTCGGGCTTCACGAAGGACGAACCACGCGGCTTCGATCGCGTGGCCCGGATTGAGCAGGCGGCCATCGAACGTGTCGACGAAGCCGCCATCCATGCCGACGCTTTCGAGCACGCACTGCATGTCCTCACGCACGTGCAGATCACGGATCACGGTGATCGCAGCGTCGATACGCTCGTCCACACGTTCGAGTCCGATCGACTCACGCAGTTCTTGTGCAGTGCCGATCGTGATCATCGGAATCGACAGACTGCGCATCGGCCGTTCGCCCGTCCACTTGGGCTCGCATTCGTGCGCCACGAAGGAATCGAACGCCCGCTGCGCGAGATCCCGATAGCGAGCAACGCCAGTCGCACGAAAGAGCTCCCCGAACGCGATCGCCGCAAAGCTCTCGGTAAACGCATAGCGTCGTTTGCGGAGCGGACGCCCTTCCTTGGTCAGCAAATACCACATGCGACCGTCGCTCGGATCGACACAGTGCTTCTCGAGAAAGTCCGCACCGTGCAATGCGAGCTCCAGCCACTCGTCACGCTCCGCGGCTCCTGCGAACAACGGCTCGTTGTAGACCTCGCCGAGCAACCACGTGAACCGCGCTTGCTGCCACACGGCCTTGTCCGTGTCGACGACCCTGCCGTCACGATCGAGCGAAACGGTGAATCCCCCGTCCTCGCGATCGACCGCGTGCCGCATCCAGAACGGCAGCGCGTCCCCGAGCAAGTCGTCACGATAGGAGCGAAACAACGCAGCTGCGTCCCTGGGTGTCA
The DNA here is from genome assembly GCA_020426005.1 of Planctomycetota bacterium. Lineage (GTDB taxonomy): Bacteria > Planctomycetota > UBA1135 > UBA1135 > JACKHW01. The sequence continues at coordinate 28,213 of JAGQQW010000004.1, forward strand.
CGCGACCTCCTCTTTCCTGGGATTATCGAACACGGTCAACCCAGCGAGGTCGTGCACACGCGACGGGACGATGCAACTCGCGACGTAGCCGCACACGAAACAGCTCGCGATCCCGATCGTCGTGTAGAGATACCCGTGCACATGGCTGAAGCGCCACAGCGCGAACATGGTCGCAGAACCACAGAGTGCTCCGACGAGCGCCCCCACACCATTGGCGCGCCGCGTCAATGCACCGAGCGCGAAGAGGCCGCCGAGCACGCCCATGAACATGCCAAGCGTCATGATGAACGCATCGAAGAGCGACTTGATCGTCGGATCGACGAAGAGCAGCGCGAGGAGCGTACCGCACACACCGAGGCCCAGCGTCAGAAGTCGCGCCGCTCGTAGATAACCCCGCTCCGATCGACACGTGCGGAGCGGCCGCAAGAAGTCCGTGACGAGGACCGTCGCGCTCGAGTTCATGCTCGTCGACACGGTCGATTGTGCAGCTGCGAAGAGGCCAGCGACGATCAAACCGGCGAGCCCCGCAGGCATTTCGCGCGCGATGAACATCGGAAAGATCTGATCCGTCGTGATCGTCGGGTCCAAGCGTTCTGGATGCGATCGATAGTAGGTGAACAGCGCAGTTCCGATCCCGAAGAACAAGAGCGTCGCGGGGATCGTCAGCACCGCGTTGGTCCAGATCGCACGTGCAGCAGTCTTGGGACTGGACGTAGTCAAGTAGCGTTGCACGACCGCTTGATCGGCGGTGTAGGAGGAGAAGTTCTGGCCGACGGCACCGACCACGATCGCCCACAGAGCAATTTGAGAACTCGACGCATCCCAATGCGTGTTGGCAATCCGGAACTTGCCCGCGACCGTTCCGTCGTGTGCGAAGCCCTCGAGACCGCCGTCCGTTCCCGACACTGCCATCGCAAAGGCGATCGCCGCACCACACAACAATACGACGGCTTGCAGCGTGTCGGTCCAGATCACGGCACCGACTCCCCCCATCGTCGCGTAGAGCACGCTCAACGCGCCAATCAGCAAGACCGATTCGACAGGCCCGAGCGTCGTCGCGACGGAGAGCGCGAGCCCCGTCAACGACATCACGATCGCCATGCGAAAGACATGAAAGAGAGAGAAGCAAGCGCTCGCGAACCAACGCACCGAACGATCGAAGCGCTTCTCGAAGTACTCGTATGCACTCGTCGCGTCGATGCGCCGGTAGAACGGCATCGCCAGATACACCGCGACGAAGGCAACCAGCGGGATCATCGCGTTCCCGACCGAGTAGACCCAATCCTGCGCGAACGTCTTCGACGGAATGCCGGTGAACGTGAGCGAGCTCAGCATCGTCGCGAAGATGCTGCATCCGGCAGCCCACCACGGCACGTGCTTGCCACCACGGAAGTACTCGTCGGTGCTCCGTGTCTTCCGCGCCCAGTAGAAACCGACACCGACGACCGACAGGAGGTAGATCGACAGCACGAGGAAGTTGGCGACGCCGAACTCTCGGTGGTTCCTCACGACGCGGACGCGCCAAACGTCCGGAGTCCGCACGCGCGGACGCACTTCGCCACTCGGAACCAGAATCGAGTCACCATGGCGCACCGCGGAGGTCGTGACTTGATTGACCGGTGACGGACCTCCTGTCGTCCACGTATCGGTGATCGTGTGGTAGACGAGGCTCTCACGAGGAAAACCAGGGTGCTCATCGCGCAGCTCGTCAGCGCGACCGAAGAGGGTGCCGTCATCTCCCCCGAGCACGAGGATGTGACTCTGGCCATAGGGTGCAGCAGTGCCCGCCATCACACAGCGCGGAACGTCGGCGCACCGGCGCCAGGCTCCCTTGCGCGGCGCGAAGCACCAAACGTCCTCGAGGACTTCCACCTTCCCCTCGACTTCGCGACGGCCGCTCATCACGTACAAGCTGTCGCCGTAGCCATCGTGCTGTACGGCAGCGACGGCGAATGCACGTGCAACACCGGGAAACGGATCGAGCTCACGCCACGCAAACTCGGCGTTCGTTTCCCGAGCCGTGAGATCGAGAGCGAAGAAGCGCCGCGTCGCATTCGCGAGTTCGCTCGCGATCTGGCCCGTGACGCAGTAGATCGTGTCGTCGATCCGTCCGGCCACGCCGTGGACGAGCGGCACCGGCAATTCGGGCCACTTCTCGATCGCCACGTCCTGACCGCCCTTCGAACAGCGCAACGCGAACACGTCACGAAAGACCGTGCGACCGTCACTACCACCGATGCAAACCACACCTTCCCGTGTCGAGACGGAACATCCGTACGCAGTCTTGTGCGGGAGCACACCTGCGACTCGCCATCTCGTAGGTTCGCCATCGATAGGGAGCACGTGAATCGCGTCATGCCAGCGCTTTTCGCTACTCCAGACGGGTAACGGAAAGTTCGCTCCGCCCGCGACGATCAGCGCGCCGGCGTCGATACCGACGAACGGACCCGCGACACCCGGATTGTCAGGAAGCGTCGCGAACACGTCCCACTCGAGCCGCGGCCCCTGCGCGATCGCGAGGACCGCCGTCGCGAGCGCGAACACGCATGCGAGCAGCGTTCTGCGCTCAACGTGCACCGCGGCTCCATTCGAAGAACCCGATTGCATCGAGGCCTGTACGAAGTTCATCGACTTCGCTCGGTGACAGTCCTCGCAGCGGCGCGCGGCAAGGACCGAGGTCGAGACCTTGCATGCGCAGGACTTCTTTCATTGCCGAGTGGAACGGGAAGCGCGCGATCGCACGCACCATCGCGACCGAACGTGATTGCGCTGCGCGCGCGCGTGGCATGTCGCCGCTCTCGAACGCGCCCTCGAGCTCGAGATAGAGCGGCGCTGCGATGTTGTACGTGCTCCCGATCGCCGCACGGGTGCCCGTGGCGAGTGCACCGAGCAGCATCTCGTCGGTCCCCCAGACGATGTCGAAACGACCATCGGCGAGCTCGAGACACGCCTGGAAGTCATGGAGCTGCGGAGCGGAGAATTTGATGCCGACGAGCGTATCGATCCCACGCCCGCTGCTCTCGAGACACGCCTCGCACAAGAACGTCGACATGTCGAGACCGACATGCGTGAGCACGGGGATGTGGTAGTAGTAGAACGGCGTTTCGGGGGCGGCACTCGCGATGTCGGCCATGCAATCGACGAGAACACGCGAACTCGTGATCGGATAGTACGAAGGACACGTCGCCGAGATCGCCGCGACGGACAGCGACTGTGCGTGTTCGGCAAGACGTCGAGCTTCCTCGATACTGTTGTGCCCGACCTGGACGATCACCGGCACTCGCTCGCGGACGGCGGCGACATAGGCCTCGGTGACCTCCATACGCTCGTCGCAGGACAGCGACATCCCTTCGCCCGTACTGCCACAGACATAGAGTCCGCGAACCCCGTCCTCGACCAAGCGCTCGACGATGTCGGGCACGCGGGACGTCGCGAGCCGTCCGTCGCGCTCGAGCGGCGTGTAGGTCGCTGCGACGAGTCCCGACAAGGGTGTGTGCTTCATCGCGAAAACGATGGCGAGTCCGTCGTCGGTCGTCATCGAGAATCCGTGCGGAAGCACGAAGACGGCTACAATCTTCGCAGCCGATCGGAACGAAGCCACGACAGCAGCCACCTCATGCGCATGTTCGACCACGATGTCTCGCCTTCTGTGCATGGGCGCCGCGCCCTTGCATTGAAGCTCCTCGTCTTGACGGCGGCGTGGACCACGGCAGGATCGGTCGCCGCCGTTGCCACCGCACACGAGGACCGACCGCGCAACATCCTCTTCATCCTCTCTGACGATCAACGCCACGATCAGCTGTCGTGTGCTGGACACCCGATCGTCGAGACGCCCCACCTCGATGCTCTTGCCAAACGTGGGACGCGCTTCCGACGAGCGTTCGTAACGACGCCAATCTGTGCAGCGAGTCGCGCGTCGATCCTGACCGGTCTCTACGAGCGCACGCATCGCACGACGTTTCGTACGAAAGCGATGGCAGCCGAGCACTTCGAGACGAGCTATCCGCTCGTGCTGCATCGAGCCGGATATCGCACGGGCTTCATCGGCAAATTCGGGGTGAACGTACCCCAGGAGTTGCGCAAAGAGAGCTTCGACGTCTTCTCGCCGATCTCGACCAATCCGTACTTCAAGAAACAGCCGGACGGAACGAAACGGCACACGAGCGAGATCATCGGCGATCGCGCGACCCTGTTCCTTCGCGAGCAGGATCCAAAACAGCCGTTCTGCCTGTCGATCAGCTTCCACGCCGTGCACGCCGAGGACAGCGACAAGGAGAACCACTATCCGTGGCCGATCGCGATGGATGGTCGCTACGAAGACGTGGCCATCCCACCACCCGCGATGTCGGATCCCGCGATCTACGAAGCCCACCCGGCATTCTTGAAGACCTCGCTCAATCGCCAGCGCTTCTTCTGGCGCTGGGACACGCCCGAGAAGTACGAAAGAAACATGCGCGCGTACTACCGAATGCTGAGCGGCATGGACCGGGTGATCGGTCGCGTACTGGATGCACTGCGCTCGCAGGGTCTCGAAGAGAACACGCTCGTCATCTTCTGCGGGGACAACGGCTATTTCCTGGGGCAGCGAGGGTTCGCCGGGAAGTGGTCGCACTACGACGAATCGCTGCGTGTTCCCCTGATCCTCGCGGATCCGCGCGCTCCGGAGTCCGCACGCGGCACCGTAAACGACGCGTTCGCGCTCAACATCGACATCGCCGCGACGATCCTCGACGCGGCAGGGGTCTCCGTTCCCGAGAGCTACCAAGGTCGGAGCCTGCTCGAGATCGTGCAGGGCAGACCACCGAAGTCGTGGCGCAACGAGTTCTTCTGCGAGCACTTGATGCACTATCCGCCACGCAAGGGAACGCAGGACGGAGGCATTCCCAAGTGGGAAGGGATCCGGCAAGAGCGCTGGAGCTACGCGCGCTATTTCGAACAGGAACCGGTCTACGAGTACTTGCACGACTTGCAGAACGATCCACAGCAGCTCCACAACCTCGCGCTCGAACCCGAGTTCGCTGAGACGCTGCGTCGACTGCGTGAACGATGCACGGCGCGGCGTGACGAACTCGGCGGTGCGTGGAGTCTCGAGAAATACCCTCTACAGCGCTGATCGCTCCGCTGACGACGAGCGGGGCTTCCTCACTGGATGAACTCTGCGAGGACGTTGCCGAGTCTCGGCTGCGCGTCCAAGAAGAGCGGCTGATAGCACAGTTGCACGCCACGCAACTGCGCATTCGCAGGGATCGGCACAGGGAACGTCGCCGCACGTGTCGTCGAGATGTTCACAGCGCCCGCGGTCATGGTTTGCACCGGATCCAGCCCGAGGATTCCGAGCTTGCCGAGGCCGAGTCTGCCGAGCTTCGGTGCGAAGAGCAGGATCGATGGCGTCGGGCGATCGGCGTACCCGGGCTTCGCGTGCACGTGCAGCGCGTACATGCCACCGACGCTCGGTGGTTCGTCGGCATCGAGGTGGTGATGCAGGTTCACTGCAACGTGCTTGGCGTACGAATGAACGATGTCCGCATCTCCATCGGCGTCGAAATCCCCAATAAGCCCCAAGTGCATTGAGGCGCGCAGCGGCATCCGGATGGATGCATCGACCAAGCGTCCGCTCCCATCGTTGAGCCACAACATCCGTGCTGCAACGACGTCCATGTCGCCATCACCGTCTAGGTCGGCAATCGCGGCCTCATCCGTGGTCCAACTTGCTGGCATGTGGGATTTGGTGACATCGAGGTACGTGCCTGCTCCTTTGCCGAATAGCAGCCGTTTCGTGATGCCGGCATAAAACACGTCTTGGATGCCGTCGCTATCGAAGTCCGCGACTTTCGCCGTCCAACCACCTGGCACCTGGAACTTGGTCGATAGGGCGAACCGAGCGTTGCCGACGTTCTCGACAACGAGCACTGGAGATTCACAAAGCAGATCCAGATCCCCATCATTGTCGAGATCGACGGCCACGATCGACACCGGCAACCCATATGGGAGGAAGTTCGGAAGCCCGCTGCTCGCGTCCCGAAACTTGCCTGTTCCATCGTTGAGAAACAACTGATGCGACTGTTTCCCGGAACCGCTGACGAAGAACACGTCCGTGTCGCCATCGCCGTCTGCATCGAACACGACCTGCGCACTCGTCCATTGCGCGTTGGCCGGGAAGTTCTGACTCATGTCCGCGAACACACCGCTGCCGTTGTTGAGCAGCAGACTGTTCGGAAAGTCCGTGTCGTTGGCGATGATCAAGTCCAAATCGCCATCGGCATCGACATCGGCAGCGTCGATCTGAGTCGACGCGACACGCGGCCCCAAGTTCGGAATGCGCGTCTTCGTTTCGTCCCGGAACCCACCCGTCCCGTCGTTGATCCAAAGGAGCACGCCGCCGTAGTCGGCGGCGATCAGGATGTCGAGCAACCCGTCCTTGTTCACGTCCGCCGTTGCACTGTTGTAGTGGCTGATTGGCCAAGCCGGCAGAGCGTGGAAGCGACTTGTCCGGAACTGATGGTGATCCGTCTGTGCTGCTTGTTGTGCGATGGAAACCGTGCATGCCAGCGACATGGCGAGGCCGAAATCGAGAATGCGCATCGGGGGACTCCGTTCGTGAGGTGTCCATCGTCACGGCAAGAGGCATGCCGAGCCTGAGACCACTGTCGGCCACAATCACATGCCAATTGCGTCTCGGATCGAGTACGGATACGTCACGCACGTGGAGCACTTGTCGCAACGTGTTCCATTCGCGATCAGGACGCTCGCGGACCTTGCTGTTTCAACGAGCTGTCACCCCACCGGCCGCCGCAGAATCGTCTTGAGCCGCTCCGGCTCGACGCGGCGTGGATCCGACACGTAGATCTCGTGATGCAGCCCACGGAAGGCGAGCCCCTCCCGTTCGGCGAAGGCCTGCATGTGCGCGAGGGTCTCACCTTCGCGGTCGTACGGCCCGAGGTGCAGCATCTGCACGCAGCGGCCCTCCTTCAGCTTGACGATCTGCACGTCGTCGAACGGGCTCGGGTTCCCCTTCTCTCTTAGCTGCTTCTGTGCAGCCTTCAACTCACGGGCGCCGACGAACTCCGGGACGCGCACCGCCATACGCCATGGCCACTCCTCTTTCGGAAGCGCGGCGAATGCCTCGTCCGAAAGCCCGTCGCGTCCCCAGAACGCTTCGAGCTTGCTGACGACGAAGTCCTTACCGCCAGCCTTGCACGTGAACTTCGTGGTGTAGGCAGCTGCATACAGCGCGCCGATGCGATGCCCGAACTCACTGTCGTCGTCCATCGAGCCCGACGCGTCGATTCCGACGCCATCGATCGCGAAGTAGCGCGCTGGACCGACCTCGACGAAGGTCGGCTTTTTCGGTTGTGCATACTCTGCTTTGTGCAGGGTGAACAAGTTGATCTTGTCGCCAGTCATCGGGACTCCTTCATCGCGGTTCTTCCAAAAGGACGGCGACCTCCGTCTCGAGGTCTTCGGGAAGCGTCGTCTCCGGGTTGTCGAAGTAGTGCTCGATACACGGTCCGTCGTGCGGTTCACGCCCACTCACCGGCAACCAGTGACCGAACAGTGCGTGATACGTCTCCGAGAGATCTCGATAGGGACCACGATGGAGCGTCGTCGCGTACGAACCGCCCAGAATCATGTCGAATGCGACCGAAGACGGTGCGTCCCTGGGCGGATCGCCAATGAGCGTGATGCACGCGTCGAAGCGAATGTGCTCGGGAGCCGTGATTTCCGGATCGTCATGACAACGTCCGAGAATCTCACTGCGTCCTGTCATCAGGCCGCACGGTACGGCCCAGGCGAGGAGCTCGTCGAACGCCTCCCCGACGCCTTCGTAGGGCCCGACGTGTCGCACGAACGCGATCTGACGCGTGGGCAACTCCCGGATCGTGACGTCGATGTCGAGCGCTCTCGCTGCGGGAAGGTCTTCCACGAGATCGTCTCGAGGGACGTCGACGCGATAGTGCACCGCGTTGGGCGCGGACGGCCAGGTAAGCGGACGGTGGCGCGCACGGAACTCACTCGGCGAACACCCGAATCGTTCGCCGAACGCGCGCGTGAACGCCTCGTGTGCTTCATAACCGGCTTCGAACGCGACCTGGGTCACGGGCCGCGCGCTGTGCTTGAGTCGCGCCGCCGCACGCTCGAGCCGGAGGCGACGCACGTGGCCCATCACCGACTCGCCAACCACTCCGCGAAAGATGCGATGGAAGTGATACCGCGAGAAGCACGCGACGTCCGCGAGATCCGCAGGGGACAGTGCATCGTCGAGGTGCGCCTGCACATAGGCGAGCGCGCGAGCAATGCGCCGGCGATAGTCGTCCTGGGTCGAAGGCTCGTTCACGGAGGGCAGCATGACGCGACGAGTCACCGTTCGCTTGACCGTCCGTGCTCGATGACCACGGAATCGGTGCGACCGTGAGTCGCGAGCCGAACGCGCTCAGCGAGCGCGTTCCAGGATGCGCTTCTCCAGTCGTGCCCGCGCCGCGCCGAGCGCGTCGCGCGGCGACGTCGTCGAACGACCGCTCCAATCGCTCACGGTGAAGTCCGCCTCCGAAAGACTCAGTCCCATGATGCGAGCGGGCTTTTCGACCCTCGAGCGCGCGATCTCCCGCCACGACGAGACTTCGAATACGTGCACCGCAAACGTGGAATAGAACGCGATCAGGTCTTCGGATGGCGAGGTCGCGAGGAACTCCGATCCGAGCAGCCCATTCCAGTTCCGCACGCGCGTCCAGTCCGCGACGCGCCATGCCTCGGCTGCACCCTGATTCGTCGTGACGACGAGCACTCCATGACGCACGAGGAAGCGGAGCGACAACGTCCATCCGTCGAACCCTTCGATTCGGTGTGCGAGACGCTGCTCGCGCACGTTCCACACGAGGACCGCCCCCTGCGGTGCCGCGCTGAACGCAGCGAGACCGCGATCCGGATCGAGCGCACCGAGAAAGAAGTCGTGCGTTTCGTCCGTGATGGCGAGCAAGACATCGCCCGTCGCTCGATCTCGCACTTCGATCCGTGGTGACGACTTCCCTTGCACGTAAGCAGTCAGCCAATACCACCGTCCACACGGCGAGAACGCCCCGAGGGTCCACGGCCCCGTCACACGATGCAAGACTCGCTTCTCGCGTAGATCCCATACCGCGACGCGGCCTTCACGGTGCTCGATGCAAAGAAGCCAGCGGCCATCGTCGGAGAACGTCGCTCTCGGAGGTCGATCGCTGTCTTGGAGAATCTCCGCGACGACGGCTCCGGTGTCACGCGAGCGAACGCGTGTCGGCCGTTCGTTGTCGATCGTTGCTTCGTGACAGGCGACGAAATCGGGCTGATTCCCGGACCCGATGAAGTAGACCCCACCCACCGGCTCGGCATCGAGAACTGCATCCCGCGTCGGGAGCGCGTGCACGCGCCACGTTCGGAGCGTCTTGTCTGCCGACGCCGTGACGACCCATCGCCCGTCGTGGGAAAACGCATGATCGAGACAGAGCTGAGGAACGGGGCGGAGTACCGCGACCTCCCGTAGATCCCGCGTGTCGAGCACACGAATGTCGCGATCGTCGCACGCGAGATAGCGTCCGTCCCGGCTGAACACGGGAGAACGCGCACCGCGCGCCAATCCGTGCAGGCTCACGGTTCGCAATGCGTCTTGGTCCGTGACATCGACGAGCGCGGCCAACGACCTCCTTTGATCCCGGAAGTGCATGTAGAGTCCATTCCCCCGCGGCGAAAACGCGACGTCGGTGCACGCGCCATCGAGTCCCTCGTCCACCACGAGGTTCGTGTGCCGCTGACGGTCGTAGATCCACGCCTGCCGACTCTTGCCTTTCGCGGCGAGGTAGCGCCCGTTCGCGGACATCGTGAGTTGTTCGTCGACGAACTGTCCGGATCGGAGACGCACGGACCCGCCTTCGAGACGATGGCGCGAGGTCTTCGGAGCGGTCTCTCCGTACTCGGTCACGACGACCTGCTGATCCGATCCGATACTCGCGACCACACCATCGCCATGCACGAGTTGGACGACCGGAACGTCGTGGTGCGAAAACGCATCGCGCCGATCCCACGATGCGACAGCGAATGCGTAGACGACGCCATCGGCGCCGCCGACCCAGAGTCGTTCCCCGTCGAACGAAACACGCGTGCTCGCGACTCCGACGTCGATGCGAATCGCGACCTCGCCATCGTCGATCCGAAACACGCGACACACACCGTCGCTACAGGCGGTGGCGACGTGTCGACCGTCGTTCGAGAACGCGAGGTCTTCGATCTGTCCACTGTGCTCGTTCGAGCGCCAGACCTCGTGCGCGGCTTCGAGATCCCACGCGATCAGCAGCATCGAGTCGTCCGAGGAAACGGCAACGGGTGCCACGGGTGAAGTGACGACGTGGCGTACGTAGTGTTCGTGCCCGTGTAGCACCGCGGCTGCGTTGTGTTGCGCGAGAGCACCAAAGAGCGCATCCGTGGCTTCGAGACCGGGCGCCTTCTCGGCCCCTTCGATCGCGAGTTCGAGCGCACGTGCCGGATTCTGGGGAACGATGGCGAGCGCCTGCGCGCTCGCGCGAAGACCCTCGGCACGCACGCGCGCGGCGCGCTCGCTCCGAAAGCTCTTCTCGGCTTCGATCGCCTTCCAGGTCGCGATCGTCGCTCCGGCGACGAGGCTGAGCAAGGCGATACCGACACCTGCCACGAGGACGCGATTCCTCTTCACGAACTTGCGAAGCTGGTACGACGCGCTCGGCGGTCGGGCGAGCACCGGTGCATCGCAGAGATACCGCTCGAGATCCTCCGCGAACGCAGCCGCACTCTGATAGCGCAGCGCAGGATCCTTCTCGAGCGCCCGCAACGTGATCCAATCGAGATCACCGCGCAACGTGCGCGTGAGTGTCGAGGCGTCGATTCCACCGAGTCCGTCGAGTACGGTCGTCGTGCGCGTCGCTTCCTGCGTGACTCGAAGGCTCGGTCTCTGCGGATCGACTTCTCGTAGCACACGCCGAAACTCCTCGTAGCCGCGTTGCAGGATCTGCGCCTCGAATGGCGGTCCACCGGTCAACAACTCGTACAGCAGCACGCCGAGCGTGTAGACATCGCTCCGCGTGTCGATCGACGACGTCACCGGGTCGGCTTGCTCCGGACTCATGTAGGCGGGTGTACCGAGAACTCGCCCTTCGATCGTGAGCGACGAGGGTAAGCCAGCTTCGTCTCCCTGGGGTTGATCCATGTCCCCACCGCCGAACTCGATCTCGAGGACCTTGGCCACACCGAAGTCGATGATCTTCGGAAACGGGGTTCCATCGACACGGCGGACGAGGATGTTCGAAGGCTTCAGATCCCGATGCACGACGCCTTTGACATGCGCGTGATGCACTCCCCGACAGATTGCAACGAGGAGATCCAGCCGTTGTCGAATCGACAGGCGCTCGTTCTTGCAGAACTCGCTCAACGTCGAGCCTTCGACGAATTCCATCGCGAACCACGGCCGCCCGTCGTCGAGCACACCGGCGTCGTGGATGCGCGCGATGTTCGGATGCTCCATCGCTCCGAGGACGTGACGCTCCGCTTCGAGGCGCGCACGCGCCGACCCGAGGCTGCCTCGCCTCGCGATCTTGAGCGCCACGCGACGACGCACCGGATCTTCTTGCAGCGCGAGCCACACCGTGCCCATACCACCTTCGCCGACGACTTCGACGAGGCGATACGGACCGATACGATCGCCGGGGCGCAGGTCGTTCGGCTGTCCGGGATCGTCGAGCGGCTCGCCGAGCTCGACTCCCACGAGCGGCGCGAGCAGATGCGCCACGTGTGGATGGTCCTCGAGCAGCTGCTCGGGCGAACACGGCTCATGGCCGCTCTGCCACGCGTCGAAGACCCGCATCGCTTCGGCGAGCGCTTCGGTCCCGTCCATGGTCACGCGGGTTTCCTCGATCGCATACGGCTCATGAAGAGCGCTATCATGCGCGCTGCATGAGCGATCGCGCCACGACAGGACCGAGCGAAAGGGCAAGACCCGAAGGCCCTGAGCCCCGAGGCGACGTCACCCGAGAGTTGCTTCAAGAGTGGTATCGCGGGAGCCGGGAAGCGCTCGACACCCTGCTGCAACGCGATCTGGTTTGGCTGCAGTCGTACGTGCGTGACAGGCTCGGCGAACGCTTGCGCCAGAAGCACGAGACCATGGACATCGTGCAAGAAGCCGCGGTCGACATCCTGCGCTATGGCCCGCGCTTCCTCATCTCGGATCGGCGTCAGTTCCGCTCGCTTCTCGGCAAGATCCTCGAGAACAACCTGCGCGACTTGCATCGGCGTAGCCTCTCTCAGCGACGGAACGTGGACCGCGAACGCGCACTGCCATCGGAAACCATGCTCGACCTCGATGGCCGGCATGCCGAGGCTCCGCGTCCGGACGAGAACGTCGCGCGCGACGACTTCCGTTGCTGGATCCGCCTCGCGCTCGAGTTCTTGGACGACGCCGATCGTTCCATCATCGTGATGCGACAGTTCGAGGATCGGTCGTTCAAGGACATTGGTGAAGAGCTCGCGTGTGATCCCGACACGGCGAGGATGCGCTTCCATCGAGCGTTGCCGAAACTCGCAGACAAGATCCGGCAGCTCCGCAACGGCAAGATCGACACGTTGCTCGACTTCTGAGCCCATCACTGCACGGTCACTGCACGGTGATGTCGAGCGCACTCGTCGCGCTCAACAGCCTTCCTGCGCACGGCAGTGGATTGATCCAGAGCGACTGCGTGGCGAACCGCACGCCCTGCGCACCGGCGAGTGGCAACGGTAGATCGAAGCGCCCATTCGTGTCGGAGGCGATCACGAGCGTGAAGAACGCCGGATCGAACACGTCTACGTGCACGATCGCACCGAACAGGTAGAGCCCGGCGCCGTTCGCTCTACCGGAGAACGCCTGAACTCCCACCGCCACCCGCGGTGCGTGTTCGGACACGAGGCGGAAGCCCGAGTTCGTGTGTACGGGTCGCGAGTTGACGTTGAGCGAAGGCGCTGGCTGCGTGCACGTCGTTGGCGCACCGACCCTTGCGACACCGATCGGGAGCGCGCGACCGAACCCGAGGTCTTCGGGCTTCCACACATGCAGCCCGGTCACGAGTCGCGCCAAGAACTCCGCACGCCCATCGCCGTCGAGATCCGCGGTCTGCATCGTGTCCGTGTAGGGCAACAGACCGTAGAGGTTGTAATCACCGACGTACTCTACGGCTGGCATCGTCGTCCACTTGGAGCCATCGAACTTCGACGCGGTCAAGCCCCAGTAGTAGCGCGCGAGCACTTCGCTTCGACCGTCACCATCCAGATCGGCGCATTGGATCGTGCGCCAGTTCTGCACGAGGTCGAAGCGGTTGGCGTTGCTGAGCAGGCCGATTCCCGCGAGCTGCGTGAATGCTCCATTCGAGTAGCGATACGCGAACATGCCGGTTGCGAAGCGAATCAGCACTTCGTCGGTTCCATCGCCGTCGATGTCCGCGGCCTGGAGTGTGCCGTAGTACTCGGGACGATCGAAGCCGAGCGCGTCGCTGATGTTGATCGTCGCCGACAACCGGATCCACGCAGTGCCGTGGAAGCGATACACCAAGAGTCCGCCTGCAGCACGCCCGAGGACTTCGGCTCGACCGTCGCCATCCAGGTCGGCGGTCTGGATCGTCTCGTAGTACTGTGGCTTGTCGAAACCGGCCGCGTCACTGAACGGCACCGAACCAGGCATCTGCTGCCACTTGGAACCGTCGAACTTCCAAGCGAAGAGACCTTCTTGGGTACGCGCGAGCAACTCGTCGCGCCCATCGGCATCGATGTCGGCAGTTTGGATCGTCTCATAGTGTCCAGGGAAGTCGAAGATGTACGTCCTCAGCGCGATCGATCCCGGAAGTTGGTACCAAGTCGCCCCATCATGGCGATACGCGAACAATCCGGCCTTCCTGCGCACGAGAAGCTCGTCCCTTCCGTCTCCATCGACGTCGGCCGTCTGGATCGTCCGGTACACGCTCGCAGCGCCATAGCCCTGAGAATCGCCGAACGGCAGAACACCGGGCAACTGTGTGCCATCGCTGTTCCACGCAAGAAGGCCAGCCGCACTGCGGGCGATGATTTCGGCCTTGCCGTCGCCATCGAGATCACAAGTCTGGATCGTCTCGTAGTAGCTCGGTTTCGTATTCCAATACGTGGCGTCGCTCAGAGGGAGAAGCGCCTTGGCCGGCGGGAATCGAACGTCCCTCCCACCGTAGTGCACCGAGTACGACTCGACTTCGATCAAGTCGTTGCGAAAACCCCGATCGACCGAGACCTGAGTCATGCGACCGCGCTTCGAGACGTGGACGCAGGATGCGCTACCGCGTGCAGCGAACGACGAATCCGCGATATCGTAGGTCCGCACCGCACCGATGAAGTCGAGCTGACTGCCGTTGTTCGAACTCGCGACTTGAACGGCCTGATAGTCGTCGACTGACGGCGCAACGCTGAGGTGCACGGGCACCGCAGAGCCCTCGACGCGAACCGGGACGATCGTGTCACCACGGAAGGACACACCGGTCGTCGTCGCAGGAGTCCACTTGGCGGCATCCGGCACCATGTCGGTCGCATAGAAGTAGAACGTCCGGCTCCCATCGCCGAGCGACATGTAGTAATGAGCGCCGACCTTGCCTGCCCACAGGTTCGAGAGGTCCGACAGCGCTGGCGCGATCGTGCGGAGCTCGATCTTGCCGAGGTACTTGGGCGCTTCGGGATTCGCGACGTCGTAGAAGAGCACCGCGTCCGGGGCAGCGTTCGGGCCGATCTGTAGTTTGGCGTTCGAGTTGCCAGGCCAGTTCTGCCCCGCGATCACGAGGATGTCACCGATCACCGACATGTCGCCGGGGTGGTTGTATTGACCGGCAACCGCGAATTGATGAAACGTCTCGTGATGGACGCCGACTCCATCGACCTTCGAAGCGACGCCATAGATCTCGTGTTCGTTGGGGGCCTTCGCGAGGTTCTCCGTCTCGAGCACGAAGAAGTGACCCGAGTTGTCCTGGCTGTGTGTCACCGCGAAGTACGCCTTGCCCTGGCTCCAATCACCGATCGGCTCGACGTCTTGCACGTGCTCCTGCGGATAGGTCAGGATCTCGGTGAGCTTGGGACCGCCGTTCGCGACCGGCGGAATGACTCCACGCGCAAAGACGAGTTTCTCGTGCGTCGCACCGGGGAGATCCAGTCGTACCGATCCCCCGATCCCGCCGACGGGCACTGGGCCGAACTTCGCGCCCGTGCGCACCATGCCCGCCGTGAGGTTGTCGCCGGATAGGACTTGGGTCGTCGGTCGTTGAGCGAGGCAAGACGTCGCGAGCAGAGCCGCGGCGGCGATTCTGAGGATGGTCGGGTTCGTGGTCATCGATCGAGCGCTCCGGGGAGATGGTTCGCACGAGACAGCGCAGTCCGCCCCCCGCCACCGAACGCCAATCTTCGGAAATCCGCTCGCGAAGCCCGACGTGGCTCCGCGCAAGGTCCGAGCGAGGCTCCGAGCGAGAGGCTCCGTCGGGCCCGATCTGTCACGGAGACGTAACCGCAGTGCACGGTCTCACGGCGGCGCCAGCGCCTGCGATCGCGCCCGCGTCCCGGCGGCATCGCCTTTGGACCATGCTCGTCTCGAGAGGCACGCACCTTGCTGGGTTTGAAGCGCCGGCCGAGAAGCCGAGCACGCACGCGCCTGGCCGACCCCGAAAGCCTCGACACATCCTGGTCATGTGCTGCCACAGGAGCCTCACCCATGCCTGCTTCGAAGTTCGTTCGCCTTTCCGCCATCCTCGCCGTCAGTGTCGCGCCGCTCACAGCACAAGCGAGTCTCGTCCACGACCTCGATCCAACGCCCGTGGTCACGAGTTCGGATCCGGTAGCGGGACGCGACGCGGGCTTCGTGAAGCTCGGGACATCGTCACGAATCCTCTGCACGGCCAAGCTACGGCGGGATGCGCGGAGCCTCGTGCGCTTCGACGTGACGAGCGGTCAATCGACTGTCCTCGTTCCCGAACTCGGCTATGCACTGCCCGTCTTCACCGCCAACGCGATCGCCGAACTCGGTGCTTCGCGCGCGATTCTGACCGTCTTCGATCCTGCGACGGGTCCTGGACTCGCGACGACGGATGGTACGGCTGCAGGTACGACGCTGGCTGTGTCCGGGATCACGACGACCGCGTTGACGCCATTCGGCGCGCGTGTCTTGTTCGTGACGACGACGATGAACGGGAACACGCTCCACGTGAGTGACGGTACGGCAGCCGGGACGCTCGCTCTCGGAACATGGCAAGGCGTGAATCCGAAGCCCTTGCACGTCGATCCAGCGGGCAAGTTCGCGTACTTCGTGGTGACGACATCGTCGAACGGATCCGAACTCGGCTTCACCGACGGAACACCTCAGGGCACACGCCTGATCGACATCCGCGCGGGAAGCGGTTCGAGCACACCTTCGAGCATGATCGCTCTCGATCCACTGCGCGTCGTCTTCGCTGCGGATGACGGAGTCCGCGGCCGCGAACTGTGGATCAGCGACGGCACGGCCAGCGGAACGAAGTTGGTCGTGGACATCGTGCAGGGCATTGGTTCGAGTAATCCCGAGGACTTCGTGTGGCTCGGAACCAAGCTCTACTTCGAAGCACGACGCACGGGTCTACCTGCAGCGCTCTTCACGACGGACGGCACGACGACAGGCACGACACACGCGCTCGACTTGACCGCGCCGACGTCCGTGTTCGAAGAACCGACCGTGCACAACGGTCGCGTCTACTTTCGCGGCCTCGACGCACAACGTGGCGAAGAACTCTTCGCGACGGATGGCACGTTTGGCGGCACGAAGCTCGTCTCCGACATCGCCGGCGGAGCATCGTCATCCTCACCACGCGCATTCGTATCGACCCAGTTAGGCCTCTGCTTCTGTGCGTCGACCCCTACGCACGGTGAGGAGTTGTGGCTGAGCCAGGGCACGCCCAGTTCGACGCAACTTCTCGCGGACATCAACCCGGGCACAGCCTCCAGTGATATCGCTCATCTGACGGAAGTCGTTCCCGGACGAGTCGCGATGATCGCATTCGATGCCGCGCACGGTCGCGAGCTCTGGACTTCTGGCGGCACGACTGCATCCACGCAGCGCCAGGACCTCTTCGACGTGCCAGGCGCGACGGCAGATTCGAACCCACGCGACATCGTCCGCATCGCCGACCGAGTCGCGATGATTGCGGAGCGCAATGACACGCTGTCGGTGTGGTCGAGTTCCCCTTCGTCGGCGGGGCCGACCGAGGTCCTGAAGCTCGGAAGCGCGAATGCGTTCCCCAACGTGATCGCGGACCTGCTCGCCCAGGACGGCCACGCGCTGCTTCGGTACTATCCGGCTTCGACGACCGGAGATCTGTGGACGACCGACGGCACGGTCGCGAACACCCGCGTCCTGCGTGCAGGCTTTGCCCCGCTCCTGAGCGTGATCGATGGCAATCGGTGCTTCTACCACTCCGGTACGGAGGTCGGCGTCCTCGACGGCAGGACGGGCACGAGCGTGCGCCTTGCGAGTGCCACATCCCCCGTGCCGATTCGTGCATCACGCGCCAATCGGCGAGGGGAGTTCCTCTTCGAAACCAACGGTGAGCTTCGGATCAGCGACGGAACCGTCTCGGGAACGCGAAGCTTCTACAAGTTCTGCACCTCTCTGCCGTGCAGCAACTCGCGTGACTACGTGCCCCTCGGGCAATCTTGGATCTTCAGCGCATCGACTGCGGCGAGCGGCACGGAAGTGTGGGTCAGCGACGGCACGGCCGCCGGAACGCGACTACTGCGAGACATCGATCCCGGCGTGGGCGACTCCTTTCCCGAAGAGTTCTGCGTGCAGAACGGCCGTGTCTATTTCGAATGTCGACATCCGCAGTTCGGTCGTGAGCTGTGGAGCACCGACGGCACGACGAGCGGAACCCAGATCGTGCTCGACGCGATCCCGGGTACGGGCAGCCTCGATCCGCGCCACCTGACACCCGTCGGAACCGACCGGATCTACTTCGCAGGGAACGTTCCCGGCCTCGGTCGAGAGCTCTGCCTGTACGACACGCGAACGAGCACGTTCTCGATCGCCGCCGACGTGCGGCCGGGTTTGCCGTCGAGCGCGCCTTCCAATACCGGCCCGTTCGCCGTGATCGGCAGCAAGGTACACTTCGTGGCCGACGACGGCGTCCACGGTCGCGAGCTCTGGTCCTTCGACAACGGTGCCACGTCGACTCCATTCGGAACCGCTTGTGCGCAGCTCGCTCTCGACGCATCGACGGATCCGCGTCTCGGCTCGACGGTCGTCCTGACATCGAACAGCCCTTCGACGAGAGTGCACGTCACTCTGCTCGGCACGCCGGACTTCGCAGGGCTCGCATTGAATGCGATGGGCTGCCGTGCCTACGTCGCGCTCGCGTCGTATCACGCCGTGTTCTCCGTCGGACTCGGCACGACGAGTTCGTTCTCGGTGCCGATCCCGAACTCGTCGTCCCTGCTCGGTATCCGTGCGGCTCTGCAAACGATCGCGATCGACCCGAACAGTCCATCGACGATCGAGAGTTCGAACGGCCTCGACTGGACACTCGGGCGATGAGCCGAGCACTCGACGATTCAGCTTCGCCGACGTGCTGCCCGTCTGCATCGCTCCGAACAGTACCGAACCGCATCCCAGCAGCGCGCCCACTTCTTGCGCCAGGAGAACGGACGCGAACAGTGTGCGCAGAGCTTGGTCGGCAGATCGAGTTTGTTTCGTGGTCGTGGCCGCTCACTCATCGATGATCGCCACCTCGCTCGATTCCCCTGTAGGATCGAAAGCCCCCGCTGAAGACATATCCCAGGACGGTCGCCCATGCGCAAGCTTCTGCTCATGTCCTTGGTGGCCTTCACTCGCTGAAAGACCCATTTGACTCCGGCTAGCCTCCGAGCAACCCATCGCAACCCGAGAGAATGAGGTGCATTCGTGCGCTCGAACCCCATGTTGGTCGCCGCGTTCGCGGCCTTGCCGTTCCTTCACCCGAACCTCGCTGCGCAGCAGCCACAGATCCGGCTCGTCGCGGATCTCGCTCCGGATGGCGGCGCGATCGTGGCGCGTGCGCCGATCGCGTCGGTCGGAGCGCGCAACGTCCTCGCGTTGGCGACCCCGACGGGCGGCAGCGAACCCTATTCGTTCGGTCCGAATGGGCAGTCCATCGAATTGCTCGGCGATCTCGCTCCAGCGACTGCGTCGAGCTTTCCGCGCGTTCTGCTCACGTTTCAAAACCGTGTGCTCTTCCTCGCGACGACTGCGGAACTCGGGCGTGAGGTCTGGCAGACGGACGGTACGCGCAGCGGAACGAAGCTCGCCTTCGAACTCGCACCCGGTTCGGCATCCAGCAACGTCGACCAAGTCGTGGTCCTCAAGAACCGACTCTACTTCGTTGCGGATGACGGCTTGACCGGATCCGAACTCTGGTCGTGGGACGGAACGACGCTGATGCAGATCGTCGACCTCCACACCGGAGTTGCGGGCAGCAACATCCAGAACCTGAGCGTCGTGCACGACCGACTCTGGTTTTCGGCAGATGCAGGAAATGCAACTGGCGTCGAACCCTACGTCTCGGACGGCACCTCGAGTGGAACACGCTTGATCAAGGATCTCGTCGTTGGCGCTTCCGGTTCGTCGCCACGCGGGTTCTGCGCGATGCCGAGTGGCAGAGTCGCGTTCTTGGCGAATACCGCCACGACGAACGGCATTGCCCTCTGGATGACGGACGGCACCAGTGCTGGCACGGCAGCGATGGTCGTCGCGACTGGAAGCGCGGACAAGCTCCGAAGCACGGGGCAGCGTGTCGTGTTCGAGCTCGACTACGGGAACGGGCCCGAACTCTGGGCGAGCGATGGCACGTCGGTCGGAACCTTTCGACTGTCCGCACAACAGTACGATCCGCGCTTCGTGCATCTCGGCTCCGTCTTGTTCCAATCGGGAGCCGACCTCTGGACGACGGACGGCACCACAACAGGGACGTATCGACTGATCTCCAATCGACTCGCCGTCGGTGTCGCGCAGGGTCGACTCCTCTTGTCGGACAACCGGCAACTGACGACGTTCGACTTCACGACGAGTCGTGAGACGTACCTCCTCAATACCTTCGCGACCGTGAGCTTCGGAAACGGCGCCCTCGATCGCCTCTGGCTCCTCGAAGCAGGGGGCATCTTCGTCCATACGGACGGCACGCCGAACGGCACCGCGCGCGTCGAAGTCGCACGCGCCACCGTGGATTCGTTGCCGCATGGATTCGTCCGCGTCGGTGACGGTGCGGTGTTCGGCACATGGATGTACGCGTCGACGATCCATGACGCCTACTACCGCACCGATGCAAAGACGCTCAACACACGGTCAGTCCCCTACCCCTCGCCCGTTCCAGGAGAACCGATCACCCCGTTTGCCGGCAGCCTCTGGTGCAGCGCAGACGTCGCGGGCATCGGCATCGAACTCGCATCTTTCGCGCCCGGCGACTTCAAGACGCGCATCACGCACGATCTCAATCCTGGCCCGCAATCATCGGGGCCGCGCTCGCTGACAGCGGCAGGTCGCAAGCTCTACTTCGAAACGCTCACTCCCGCAGCAATCTGGGTTCACGACGGACGAAGCGGGTCACCGCAGAACTTGTTGGCGCTGCCTGGCAATACTCCCGCGGAGATCACACCGTGGGGCGAACACGCGCTGATCCGCAAGCGGTCGAGCAACCAGGACCAAGTCTTCGCCACGGATGGCACGACGAACGGCACCAAGCTCGTGCTGTCGGACAACACGGTCGAGGTCGTCGCCGTGGGGCAGCGTGATTGCATCCTCGCCGCGAGCAAGGGCGGAGCGTTCCTCGAGCCGACACGCATCCTCGTGTCGGACGGGACGGCTGCCGGCACGACCCTTCTCTACACGTCGCCGTCCGTCGGCATTCGCGACCTCGCGGAAGGTTGCGTGCTCGGCGATCGCTACGTGATCGGAACGTCGGACGGGCTACGCGTCAGTGACGGCAGCGCTGCAGGAACGACCTGGCTCAACCGCGGACAACTCGTCACGCACGTCGTGAAGCTCGATCCTTCGACTGCCGCGTTCGTGGTTGCACGCCAGTCTGCCGGAGAACTCTGGACGACCGATGGGACGACCTCCGGCACGACGCGGGTCACGATTTTCTCCGCCCCAGTCGAAACGATCACGGCACACGGAGCGAGGTGGCTGCGCGTCGTCGCTGGGAGCAGGCTCTACCTCTGCGACGCTACGCGGGCCGTCGATCTGCAGGCATCGGTGAGCGTGTCTTCGGACCGTGCTCCGGCTGCGCTCGTCGGAGATCGACTCTTCTTGTCGGCAGACCACTCGCTCCACGGTTTGGAGCCGCACGTCGTCACCGGCCTCCGCGCAACCGCAAGCCCGATCGGCGAGGGCTGCGGTAGCGGTCGTCGCGTGCTGCACCTCGACAGTGATGCTCCGCGACTCGGCTCGATCGCCGAACTCTTCGTCGACCGTGGTTTGCCGACCGGCTTCGTGGTCTTGGCCCTCGGTTCCTACTCGCCCGATGCGGTCGCCGGGCCGGCAGGATGCGCGATCCACCTCGATCCGGTTTCGGTGGTTCTGACCTTGCCTCTCGCACTCACGCAGGGCGCCGGTCGACTGCCGATCGTCCTCCCGAACTCGGGAGCGTTGCTCGGGCTCGAAGTCGCATGGCAGACGTTCTCGCCGGCACCCAACTTCGAAGCATCCAACGCCTTGATTTGGTACTTGGACCAGTGAAGTTCGCCAGATCACCCGATCTGCCTGCGTCCGTGCGCCTTACGAGAGACGCCGGTACGCTGCGAAAAATACAACGAACTCCTGACGCGGGACACTAGCATCGCGGCTTCGACACGCGAACCCACGGCAACGAGATGGCGATCGTCAGCCCCGAAGACCACGCACGATTCCAGGATGAGGGCTACCTCACGATCGACACGCGGCTGCCACCCGAGGTACTCGACGGTGTCGTTCGTGAACTCGATGGGAAGTACCCATCTCTGAGCGGCGAGGATCCCCTCACGCAGAACACCCGCTTGCACGATGCGTGGACACTGTGCAGTCACGTGCACGCGATCGCGATCGCGCCGCGCATTCTCGAGATGTTGCGAGAACTCTATCATCGCGAACCGAAGCCGTTCCAAACACTCAACTTCCCCGTCGGCACGTCGCAGGCGGCGCATGCCGACACGCTGCACTTCAACTCGTTGCCCCACGGGTTCATGTGTGGTGTCTGGGTCGCCCTCGAGGACATGGACGAAGACAACGGTCCCGTCTACTACTACCCGAAGAGCCATCAACTGCCCGAGTTCGGAATGCACGACGCGGGCACACAACCGGGCTACGAGAACTACCTCGAGTACGAGCGCTTCATCGACCGTGTGGCGCGACACTACGGCTTGGAGCCGCGACTCGCAGTGATCCCGAAGGGTCATGCGCTCATCTGGTCCGCGAACCTCTTGCACGGCGGTGCTCCACGACGCGACCCTAACCGCAGTCGCCACAGCCAGGTCACGCACTACTTCTTCGAGCGCTGCCGCTACTACACACCGATGTTCTCACACGGCGTGGAGGTCGCATGGCGCGAACCGAAGTGGATCCCTCTCGAGTTGCCAGAACCGGATTCTCGGGCAGACTGAACACGTCGCCGCGAGGGCTCAGCGCTTCAAGAGCGAGCGTGCACTGTCACGCAGACCGGCGAGGATCGTCGTCTGCTCTTCGACTGCAGCGGCGACACTAGTGCTGTTCTCGCCGACATGGCTGGAGTTGGTCGCGATCCCGTCGATGGCTCCCGCCACCCCACCGATCTGGTCTTGGATCTGCTCGATCTGCGAACGAATCCGCCCGAGAGCTTCCGTCGTCGCGCTCGCAAGCTGCTTGACCTCGCTCGCAACGACGTGAAAGCCTCGACCTGCTTCGCCGGCTCGCGCGGCCTCGATCGTCGCATTGAGTGCGAGTAGGTTCGTCTGATCCGAAAGGTCGCGAATGAAATCCACGACGTGGTTGATCTGGCCGCTTCCGCTGTCGAGCTCGGCAACGAGATTCTTGAGATCGCCGGTGCGCTGCGCGAGTTCGTTACTGCGTTGCGCGGTGTCCGCAACTCGACCGTTGATCTCCGAAGCGGCCGATGCGAGTTCGGTGATCGACGCGGCAATCGACTCGGCCGTCTTGGTTGCTTGGCGCTCGAGCACTTGTGCCGTCGTATCGACCGCAAACTTGATCACACGGTCAACGACTCCATCGACGTTTCGAATCGGCGTGTACGTCGCCTGGATGTAGATCGAACTGCCATCCTTGCGTCGACGTTCGAACTCGCCCTGTTGTGCCTCACCCGAGGCGAGCTTCTGCCAGAACATCGCGTAGGACGCATCGTGCGCAGTGCCTGTTGGCATGAATATTCGGTGATGCTGCCCCACGATCTCGTCCCGTCGATACCCCATCGCACTGAGGAAGTTCGAGTTTGCATCGCGAATCGTTCCGCTCGAGTCGAACTCGATCATCGCCTGCGTGCGCTCGACGGCTTCGAGAATCGCGGCCTTGTCGATCGCCTCGGTTGCGCGCTTGGAGATGTCGCTCGCGATCTTGACGACGCCGGTAACCTGGCCTCGCTCGCTCAAGATCGGCGCGTACGTCGCCTGGAGCCAGACAGGTTTGCCCCCCTTCGCCAGGCGCTTGAACTCGCTCGTGCGATGCTTGCCGCGCGCGAGATCGGACCAGAACGCAACGTAGTCCGTCGACTGCGCGAACTTCGGGTCGACGAACATACGGTGGTGCTTCCCGACGATTTCTTCGCGGGCGTATCCCATGACCCGGAGGAAGTTGTCGTTGGCTTCACGAATCGTGCCGTCCGTCTCGAAGACGATCGTCGCCATCGTCGCGTCGACGACATCTCCAACGGCACATTTGCTCACCAAATCCGGTGGCAACGCGGTGGAGAAGTCCGCCGGTTCCTCGAACGCAGCCCCACCCGAACGACGACGCCCTAGCAACTTCTCGAGAATCACGAAACTCCACGCCTCCTACGAGGCCCTCATCGGCCACGAAGCGCGGATCAGTTGAGTCCGCTCGCGGGCGCTTTCCGTTCCGGCCAAAAAAGAGGGAGTTTGGGCTTCCGCTGGTCAAGACGTCGTTCAGAGCGTCAGCTCCAGACCGTTGCTGAGCTGCAGCCCCAAAGGTGCGGCGGCATCGAGCACGAGCGCTTGCGTCGTGAAGACGGTTCCGTGGAGCGCCTTGTCATTGGGCAGAGGAAACGGCGTTGCCCACTGACCGAACGAGTTGGTCGCAAACGGGAACGAGAATGTCGTCGCCGTGAGGTCGAGGTAGATCGTGCAGTTGGGGCCGATCGAGAGCGACGTGGCTGCGCCTAGGCTGAGGAGGAGCGCGCTTGGAGCGACCTTCGGTGCCGCGGCGAGGCTGAAGCTGAACGCCTTCCCCATGACCGGTGCAGGCGAACTCAGCGTCGTCATGCCAGCACACGGCGTGCCGACGATCTTGGAGACAGCGACGCGGGTGATCTTGCAGTCGACGAGGGTCGAATCGCCGTTGTAGCGCTGGTTCTGGCCGAACCCCGCCTTGCACTCGATCGCTTGGCCGGTCGTCAGTGTGAAGACACCGCGGTACGTCTTCGCGAACCGCACATCCGTGGCGGTGCAGCCCGCAGGCCCGTCGTAGCCATTCAGCTCCGCCGAGAAGACCGCCTGACCTTGCACGACGACGCTGACATCGCTGTTCGTCGGCCATGAGAAGTCGAGCCCGCCGAACGCGGCCTCGACGAGGTAGCTGCCGTCCGCTGGCGCAGTGAAGCGCAAGACGGCATTCTCGCCGGCTTGTCCCGGGTGCAGGAACATCCGTTGCGCCGCCATGCGCGCAGACGTGCAGCAGTATGTCGTCGCAGCTTCGTTCTTCCCGACAGTCGGATACTGAGGGAACTGGTTCGACCACGCCTGCAAACTGCCACAGTGCGCCGCGCGATTCGCAAAGACGTTGATGGGAGCACCACGATTCAGCGACCAACCATAGGACCAGACACCGTTCGGGTTCTTCGTACTCGAGAACTCCGCGGTCGCATCCCAGGTCTGCGCGGGCAGCACGTGCGCCAAGGTCGCGATGACAACGAGGGTTGCGGGGATCGAAAACAGAGTGGTGCGAAATCGCAGTTTCATGCGTGGCCTCGGTTGGTTGCGTCGACTCGGGCAGCAAGGTGCCGTCATGGTTCGCATGCGGAGTTTCCGCGCGTCCGGGGCCAGAAAAATCGTCAAGCGTCGTCGCGGACCCGATCTCCTTGCCCGGCGTCACCATCGCTTGCTTGGCTCCCGGGTCGTTCCGCACCGCAATGCCAACAAAGCTCGAATCCACCATCGACGGACTCGTCGCAGTTCGGACACGACCACGTCGGGCGCGTTGCATGGCCATCCGCGCGCTCGTGCTTCTCATAGCGCCGAATGATCTCCAACGCGCGCTCGTATTCCGTCGGATCGTGCACCCACACGACCGGCTGGACGGACAAGTCCACGGGACCGATGCCGGCCATCGCGGCGAGCGTCTCTCCGGTCACCTCGGCAGAGATGCCATCGGCTTCGAGAAGCGACTTGACGTGGTGCGCGATCATCGCGTTCTCGGCGAAATAGATTCGGGTCATCGGTATCCTCGAGATCCAGTCGTTCGCAATCTGCAGCCCAACCCTGCTATCCCCCGCCGACCAAGGGATCGAAATAGCGCTCGAAGAGGACCTGGGCCGCAGTCTCGACCAGTTGCGGATCGTCGACGAGGCGAGCCAGGCTCGTGAACGCGTAGAGCACTTTGAACAAGTGACCCGACGCGATCCAATCGCCGTTGCGATTGTCACGGACGTTCCACGTCTCGTGCCACTGTGCGCGACGCTCCTCGTCGCGCCACCAGCGAGCATCGAGAAGCGCTTGTCGAGTGACGCTCGCTCGATCGATCGGGTCGCTCTGTGGCACTGGTGGCACGTCGAAGTCGAGATGCGCGCGTAGTCCGAGGAGCCCTTTCTGCGCGAGCTGACGGCTGCCGAGCGCGTCGAGCCGAATCAGCGCTTCGGTATGCGTCGTCCAATGCGTGAAGTTCGGACGCGGCGCGTGTCGGTGGCCGACCAGCGGAGCGAAGTCGGCGAGTCGCTCGAACGTTCGTCGCGCGAGCAGCTTCTTGTTCACACCCGCAGGGTTCGGATCTTGGGTCTTCTCCGTCGGTAACGCCTCGGAATGCCGTGGCGCCGTCGGCTTCTTCTTGGAGAGGATCCTGTTCCAGTCGCAGATGCGATTCGTGATGGCCGGGATCGCGAGCGTCGGTGCATCGCCGAGCGCACGCAGAGCGAGCGCTGTGTAGATGACCGCGTGACCATGTGCACGAACACCGTTCTCGAGCGCCGGCTCGAGCGACTTCGCGATGCGTGTCGATGCCTGCGGGTCGGCGTCTGCAGGCGCAAAGGGGCGAACGGCCTCCGCGTGCCCTTTCCGCAACACGGCGAGTTCGGCGCGAATGGCCTCGCGCGTCGTTTCGTCGATCGCGGAATCGTCACACAGGTAGTGGCCAGCGAGCAGCGCCGCTCCCCAGTGCGCGTCGAACCAGTTCTTCGCGCGCGCCATCGCGGTCAAGCCGTGAGCGAGCAGTGGTGGCGCGTCTTCATGGCCGCGGCTCATGGACGGACAGCGCGGGACAGCTGTCAGCGAAGCGAGTACGCCTCCTGTGATTCGGACGAAGTTGCGACGGTTCACGATTGCGATCTTACCTTCACGGAAGCCATCGCCCGACCGTCAGCGCCTCACTGGACCGGCTCGGCGGGCACCGGCTCGAACCTTGCAAACTGGGGGCCTGGAGGTGTTCGTCCGTACTCGACGGTGACGGGCAGCCACGCACGCACCCTCACGACGGTGGGTATTGGTGTCGCGGAGTCCGAAGCCCGCCGTGCCGGCACGTACTCGACGAGGAACTCGCCCATGTTCAGCTCGGGCGGACGCTCACCAGGTTCCTTGGAAGTGAAGCGGCCACCGTACAATTCGCTTTCCAAGTCGGCTTGCGCCCTCGTCAGGCTCTCCTTTGTTGCCTTGTGAAGGACGAGGTTGGCCTCCTCCCACGAATCGACCGACACGCCATTCACGGACAATGCTCGACCGGGCAGCGAGAACCAAGACGGCGGTACTTCTCGCGAGACCTCTGTCGGGACGAGAAAGTACACCAAGGCGAAGCCGGTCAGTGCGCCGACACCGAGAAACAAGAGACTCTTCATGGGTAGATCTCCAACGCCGAACCACGTGTATCGGCGACCTTGAAACTTCGGCAAGCGAATTGTCCTCCCAAGAGGGAAAGCGCCAGGCTGATCCACACGGCGAGAGCATAGGCGTTCTCTCCGTCGGCGACGAGTTCACGGGTCCAGCCGTAGGCGAGTCGGAACATCGCGGCCGAGAGCAACACTGCGTAGGACCGAATCATCCAGCGGGCGTGCGCTCGCACTTCGCCCCGCCTGAGCGCACGCAGTCCCAGCAGCGTGTGGCCCGCCAAGAACAAGACGAGCAGCGCAAACGCTGCCCGGCCGGGCACGCCGCCTTTCGCGAACGGCGCCATTCCTGCACCGGTGGGAACCACCCAGCCGAGGACCGCTAGCAGATACGCCTTACCAAGCAGACGGTGCAAACGCCCACCGCCGCGCGAGACGCCGCTCCACAACAACAGGGGTGCTGCAAGCAGCGCGACGCAGCCGGCCAACACGTGCAGATAGAAGCACGCATACCAAAGGCGCTTGCCGGTAAGCGCTTCGCGCTCGACGAGGAACAGATAGTTCCGATCCGTGGACAGGTACGGCACCACGTACCAAACCACGAAGAGCGACAGCGCGGCGCCCATGAGTTGCCAACCGCGGGCCAGCCGGATCGTTGGTGGCTCGGTGCGTGGGGCAACGCGCGACACGAGTCACCGGGCATCGGAATCGGTGGTTTCGACGATCTCGTGGCGCGCGTAGCCGGAAGGGTGTTCCTGACCTCCCCCGGCGATTTCCGAGAGATAGAACCGCTGCACGACCACGCGCCTCAGGACGTCCGCAGATTCGACCGGGCGGTATTCGAGGACGAAGACCCGGTCCAAGATCTCTCGCTCCCACTTCCCGCTGCGCCGCGTTCGCTCATGGTAGGCCGTCATTTTGGCCTCCAGGTCGTCGGCCGGCCGTGCCAAGTCGTTGTTCACCTCCAACCAATCGGCGACCGGGATTCCGTCGAGTCGGACAGGTTGCCCGTCGAGCTCGAACCAACCGCGGCGAACGAACCTGGTTTCGCGCAAACACGCATACGTGATTGCAGCGGCGACGCCGCAGCCGACGAAGAAGCAGAGCAACGCACGCATTCGAGGTCCTCCCTGCCGGCCGTGCCCCATCGTGGAGCAGCCCAACCAGAAAACGGTAGCCGGTAGTGGCGGCGTGCGACAGACGTAGGAGGGATTCGGGCGTCAGCGAGTCCCCTCGGGACGTGCGGAGATGATGCCACGCGTGTCAAATCAGCGGCTCTGCTTCCAAGTGAAGTCGCAACGCCACGTCTGCGACGTGCTCGTCACGGTCTCACCTCGGAGACGGACGAGGGTCGTTCGCTCGCGAACGATAGTGAACGGACGTCGGTCCTTGCCATGACTCACGCAGTCGAGTTTCTCCGTCGCGGACAACTCGCTCACGAAGTCCGCGGGGAGCTTTCGATCCGCACGCGCGCAGCTCCGCGCGAATGCCGCCGTGTAGGCCTCACGTGCCGCGTCCGAACGCAACTCGGTCGTACTCGACAGATGCACTGCGCCGCGTCGCTCGCGCGCCGGGCCATGATGCGCGGTCACGCACAGCGCCGGAAGTTCGAGAGCATCGACCTGGAACGTCGTCGCTTGGACGCGACGCTGCCATGCCGCGAGCGGTGCGCTGGTCCACGCAGAGATCCAAGTGCGACAGACGTCCTCCGCGCGCTGCGTGCAGTCCGCGTCCGGGATCGCGCTCGCCGGGACGCGGATTGGACGAGCAGCCTCGATCTTGCGCAAGGCTCTCGCTGGCGCGTTCCCGCCCACCTCGAGCCACAACCACGCGTTGTCGTCGAGGAGTCTCCCCGACGCCGAGACGAGGAGCGACAACTCGGTTCCCTGGCCGCGCGGTCGCGGGAGGATGGACACCCGCATCGCATCGCCCTCGCGCGTCGCTCGCACATCGTAGTTCCGCTCTTGCGTCGACACCTTCGTGACGAAGGTCTCCCGCACCGTCGCTTCGCACGGGAGAGGCCACGGGAACTCAAGATCTGCAGCCATCGACCGATCGACCTCGAGCCTGATGCGATCCACGTCATGTGTCGCAGCAACAGCACACGCGAAACAGAGCACAATCGGACTCCATCTCATCCTGGGCATCCTCATCGAAGAAGTGTGGCAGCAGCGCGTTCCGTGTCGAGCTGTGCACATCGAGGAGCGGTACTCCCCTCGCGCCATCGGCATCACTCCTTCCAGTCGAACTCGTACACCCGACGCTCGAAAAATCGCTGCGATGCCGCGCCTTCGATCTCGACGACATGATTCTTCGTCGTGCTCGCCGAGAGTGGGCGCAGGTTGCCGAGCTGGGTGACGACTTCGACGCTCGTGCGAATGTCGATCTTCTTGACCTTGTCCGGATCGAAGTCCTTGGCTTCGGGGCTGTGTTTCATCGACGAAGCGAAGAGCTGCGCGAGATAGTCCGCGTACGCCTTGCACGCCTCGGGTCCCGTGGCGAGCGTCACGGTTCGCAATTTGACGTAGCCGTCCTTGCCGCCGGCCTCCTTGGGGTCGACCGGGCCGAGATTCTGCGCGATCAACTTGGCCGGCATCGCGAACGAACCGAGCGGCAACTTCGTCGCCAGCTCACGCTGCTTGCCATTCGGAACGTCCCACTGGTTCCATCCCCCCACCCAAGCGTTCCAGAACTGACCGGCTGACGCTTCGAGCGTCGCGCGCATCGACGGCGATTCGAGGGCCGCCCGCATCTGCGCGGCTTTCGCGTCGCCGTGCGCGCCGTCGGATTTCGAGAGTTCGGTGACGACTCGACGGATCGTCTCGTCCATCCCGATCGTGCCAACGTAGTTGCCGCGCGCGTCGACGATCAGGTCCGGAATCGCTGCGGCCATCGCGAGTGCGGGAGCGAGCTGCTCGCGCACCGCCGGCTGCTCGAGGTCCACGCCATCGATCTTCACGAACTCGAACGAACGAAGAGAGACGAGCAACTCGTTCGCCGTCGCGTCGTCGCCAGCCTCGTCCTTCGACACCTCCCTCGGACGCAGTTGCACTTGGTAGCGCATGTGCATCGTCTTGCCCTTCTTCGTCGTGTGCTCGGTCACGGTCACCGATCCCGGTACCGGCCAGTCGAACGTCGGTTGCGTCGCGGCCTGCGTCGCGTCGGGCGCCTTCGTCGCCGGAGACTCGCCTTGCGCTCGAACTCCAGTCGTGACGAGCGCGAACGCCATGACATAGCAAGTGGGCGAGATCGAAACGGTGCGATGGGACGACAGGCGCGAGCGGTGCATCATGGTCCCGATTCGAACACAGATGGCCTTGGAGGGACAGTCGAGGCCGCCTTGCGTCGTCGAAATCCGTCCTGAGTCGCCTCGCACTGGGCTGGACTGGCGATTTCACCCACTCGGAACATGACCGCGCTTTCCGGGCGCTGTTATGCTCCGCCGTCCATGGCCGTCATCGACTACGACAAGTTTCGCGAAGCGGGACGCATCGCTGCTGCAGCTCGCGAACATGCCAAAGCCCTGATCACGCCCGGACGCCTGATGCGCGAGGTCGTCGAAGCCTGCGAAGCGAAGATCTTCGAACTCGGCGGTGAGCTCGCGTTTCCGGCCCAGATCTCGAAGAACCACGTCGCGGCCCACTACTGCCCCCCGCCCGACGACACGACGATCATCGAGGATGGCGACATCCTCAAGCTCGACTGCGGCGTGCACGTCGACGGCTACGTCGCCGACAACGCGGTCACGGTCGACCTGCGTGACGGACCCGACGGCGCGCTCGCGAGCGCATCGCGCATGGCGCTCGAGAACGTCATCGCGATGATCGGGCCGGGCGTCGCCGTTCGCGACATCGGCAAGACGATCCAGGACACGATCGAGAGCATGGGGCTCAAACCGGTGTTCAACCTCACCGGGCACGGAGTCGCGCGCTGGGTCATCCACTGCGCCCCGTCGATCCCCAACTACGACGACCAGCGCAAGGGCACCATCAAGCCAGGCCAGGTCATCGCATGCGAGCCGTTCGCGAGCGACGGTCGCGGCTATATCGAAGAAGTCGGCGAGCCCGAGGTCTTCCAGCAGAGCCGGCCACTCAAGATGCGCGACAAGCTTCCGTCACGCATCGAAGAGGCACTCGAAGCGTTCCGTCGGTTGCCGTTCGCGCGTCGGGACCTGATGCGCTTCTTCGAGGACGAGAAGGAGTCGGAAGAGACGCTGCGCTTCTTGCGCAAGAAGCGCCTCCTCACCGAGTACCCGCCGCTCGCCGAGAAGAAGGGCACCCGCATCAGTCAGCACGAGCACACGATCCTCATCACCGAAACCGGCGCCGAGGTCACGACCCTCAGCGCCTGATCACGAACGCGGTCAGTTCGTGACGTGCTCGCGGCGCCCTTCGGCGAGGATCTCGAGCGCGCGGCGGTGTGCGGCTTCGGCCGTCGAGATGTGTTCGCGTTCGCTGAGTTCGAAGATCTCTTCGAGCGCATCGGGAATGCGACGGACGCGTTCGAGACTCTTGGCCTCGTCGTAGCCACCGGGCATGAGCTCGACCGCGACGTTGATGATGCCACCTGCGTTGATGACGTAGTCGGGAGCGTAGAGGATGCCTCGCTGGCGCACGAGGTCGCCGTGTTCGAGCGTCGCGAGCTGGTTGTTGGCACAACCCGCGATGACTTTGCAGCGAAGGGCCGGAATCGTCTCGTCGTTGAGGATCGCACCGAGTGCGCACGGAGCGAGAACGTCGCAGTCGGCACTGAGCACGTCGTCGTCGTGCAAGATCTCGGCGTCGAGTTCCTTCGCGAGTTGCTCGGCGCGCTCGACGTTCATGTCGTAGATCGACAGGTGTGCACCGAGTTCGCGGAGTTCGCGAGCCATGATCGACCCGACTGCGCCAACGCCCTGCAGGACGATGTGCTTGCCGGAGACCGAGTCCCCGTCGAACGCGCGTTCGACGCACTTCTGGATCCCCAGTACGCAACCGCGCGCGGTGTACGGGCTCGGGTTGCCCGACGAGCCGGACGCCCGCGACAGCCCGGTCACGTAGCGCGTCTCCTGACGCACGATCTCGAGGTCCTCGATCGACGTGTTGACGTCTTCGGCGGTGATGTAGAGCCCACCGAGGTGATCGATGAAGCGCCCCATCGCGCGATAGAGCTTCTCGGACTTGATGGTCTTCGGATCGCCGATGATGACGCTCTTGCCACCGCCGAGCCCCGTATGCGCGATCGCAGATTTGAAGGTCATTCCCTTCGAGAGCCGCAGGACGTCGGTGAGGGCCGCCTCCTCGCTCTTGTAGGGCCACATGCGCATGCCGCCCAGGGCCGGGCCGAGTGTCGTGTCGTGCACCGCGATCAACGCGTGGAGCTGGGACTCGGGATCTTTGGCAACGACTACCTTCTCGTAGTCGTCGATGGGCAACTCGCGGATTTCCATGCGGAGGCGAAGTTCGTAAGGGTCACCCGGGGCGCGGCGCGGCCGCGACCGGTCGGAACACGCCCGCGCCAGAGGCCCGGACGATCGAGGGGCGGAGATTCTACGGAAGCGGTGCCAGCACGGGAAGCACGAGGCTGAGCTCGCCCCGGGGACACCATGCAAACACGCTCGCAGACGACACTTACGATTCCGTGAAGTCGACGAGCGGAGCCGTGATCTCAGGCGCTCGGCTTCTTCTTCGACGAGCCCGACTTCTTCTTCGCGGGGGCCTTCTTCTTGGCCGTCGTCTTCTTCGCCGTCGAGGACTTCGCCGAGGCCTTCGTACCGGCCTTCTTCGATGCCGCCTTCTTGGCCTTCTTCTTCTTTTTCTTCGGGCCTGCGGCCGCACGCGCGGCGATCAGTTCGAGCGCCAAGTCGAGCGTGACTTCGTCGACGCTCGTGCCACGAGGAAGCGACGCGTGCGTCGTGCCGTCGGTCACGTACGGGCCGAAGCGCCCTTCGAGCAGCTTGATCTCGTCGCCGCTCTCGGGGTGCTTGCCACAAACCTTGAGCGGCTCGCGACGAGCCGCCGTGCGTCCGCGACGCTGTTTGGGTTGCGCCAGCAACTTCAACGCCTCGTCGAGGGTCACCCTCAGCGGTGAGAGTTCGGCGGGAAGCGAACGCGTCTCTTTTTCGGCGTAGACGTACGGGCCGTAGCGACCATTGTTGGCGAAGACGTCCGCGTCGGTGCCCGGCTGCTTCCCGAGGAGTCGCGGAAGCGACAGGAGCCCGAGCGCTTCGTCGAGCGTGATCGTCTCGATCTCCATGCCGGCGAGGAGCGACGCCATCTTGGGCTTGTCCTCACCTTCGATCATGTCGCCGAGTTGCACGTACGGGCCGAAGCGACCGGTCTTGGCGTACACAGGGAGCCCGCTGTCCGGCTCGTTACCGATCACGCGCGGCCCCGCCTCCGCCTTCTGCAGCAGGTCGATCGCTTTCTCGAGCGTGAGTTCATCGGGCGCGATGTCGTCGGCGATCGAGGCACGCACGTCCCCCATCGACAAGAACGGCCCGTACCGCCCGACACGCACCTCGACGATCGTCCCGTCGTGCTCGCCGAGCGTGATACCGCAGACTTCTCGCGGATCGATCTTCTCGACGACCGAGGCGAGCTTCGAACGCAGGCCGAGGCTGCCGTTCCCGTTGTAGAAGCGCTCGAGGTAGTCCTTGTTGTCGATCTCGCCGAGCGAGATCTTGTCGAGGTCGTCCTCCATCGAGGCCGTGAAGCCGTAGTCGACGAGATCGGTGAGCCAGCCCTCCATCAGCTTCGTGACCGCGAACGCGGTCCACGTCGGACAGAGCGCGTTGCCGAGCTTGCGGACGTATTCGCGCCGCAGGATGGTCTCGATGATCGACGCGTAGGTACTCGGACGACCGATGCCGCGCGCTTCGAGTTCGCGCACGAGACTGGCTTCGGTGAGGCGCGCCGGTGGCTGCGTGGTGTGGTCCTTCGCGTCGAGCCCGAGCAACTTCAAGGCATCTCCAGGACGCATCTTGGGCAACCGCTTCTCGGCTTCGTCACCGCTGTCTGCAGCGGCGTGACGATCGTAGGCCGCGAGGAACCCGGGGAACTCGATCACCTTGCCCCCCACCTGGAACGTCGCGTCATCGACTTGGATCTCGACGCTCACGCGGGTTCCCTTCGCGTCCTTCATCTGGCTCGCGACGGTGCGGCGCCAGATCAGGTCGTAGAGGCGGCCGGCATCGGTGCCGAGCGACTTCGCCACGACGTCGGTATCGGTGAACCCCTGAGCGCCCGCAGGCCGGATCGCCTCGTGCGCCTCTTGGGCGTTCTTGACCTTGCTCTTGTAGGAACGCGGCGCGTCGGGAAGCGAATCCTTGCCGAAGCGCTGCGAGATCACCTCGCGAGCGTTGCGCAACGCTTCTTCGCTCAGCGTCGTCGAATCGGTTCGCATGTAGGTGATGAAGCCGTTCTCGTACAGCCGTTGCGCGAGGTCCATCGTTCGCCGCGCGCTGTAGCGCAACCGACGGTTGGCCTCCTGCTGGAGGGTCGACGTCGTGAACGGCGCCTGCGGACGCTCGGTGAACGGCTTCTCCTCGACCGAAGCGACGCTTGGCTCGGCGTTCTCGATGCGTGCGAGCAGATCGCGCGCGGCCTTCTCATCGAGGAGAACAGGCGCCTGACCGTCGACCTCCTTGAGCTTGCCGGTCGTCGGTTCGAAGTCCTTCCCGGTCGCGATGCGACGCCCAGAGACCTTGGTCAGCGTCGCGTCGAAGGGCTTCGCGTCCGGATCTTGCGGCGCCGAGAACGACCCGACGAGATCCCAGAACGTCGCCTTGCGGAACGCCATCCGCGCGCGCTCACGTTCGACGATCAGGCGCACCGCGACGCTCTGCACGCGTCCGGCCGACAGGCGCGGTTTCACCTTCTTCCACAGGAGCGGCGACACCTCGTAGCCATAGAGCCGGTCGAGGATGCGCCGCGTCTCCTGCGCACGCACGAGGTCCTCGTCGATGTCCCGCACCGCGTCGAGCGCATCGTGGATCGCCTTCTTCGTGATCTCGTGGAAGACGAGCCGCTTGTACGGAACGTTCGGCCGCAACACCTCCTTGAGGTGCCACGAAATGGACTCCCCTTCGCGGTCCTCGTCGGTCGCGAGGTAGAGGCTGTCGCTGTCGGCGAGCAGGGCTTTGAGCTTCTTGATCTGGTCCTTCTTGCTCGAAGGCACGACATAGAGCGGCTCGAAGTCGTTCTCGATGTTGACGCCGAGACGTGCCCAGGGCTCCTTCTTGTACTTCGCGGGGATCTCGGAGGCCGACTCGGGCAGATCCCGGATGTGTCCAATGCTCGCTTCGACGTGATAGCCGTCACCCAGGAAGCGCGCGAGCGTGCGCGCCTTGGCGGGTGATTCGACGATGACCAGGGCTTTGGGCATGTGTGCGACGACAGGAGGGTTCTCGATAGGCGCGGCGTCTCCGGGCGACCCGCATCGGGTCACGCCGGGGAGCGAAGGCGGCCGATGGTAGGAAGGAGCGTCGCGCGATTGCAAGGCAGCGTCGCCGGACACCCCTCGCGAACTTCAGGGCACCGAACCGCGATCCCCTCGTCTTCTCTGCGGTCCGGCGGGCGACGCGGCGTCGGTCGACGGAGGTTTTTCGCGCGTCGTACGGGGCAGGATGCCGCGGTAGTGGACCAAATCGCCGGGGCGAACCAGGAGGACATCGAGCAGGCGCACGGGCGTGGAACGCACGTAGACGACGATCGTCCAGATCGCGCCGACGAGATACGCGACGCTCGAGGCCATTGCGGCGCCCCGAGCGCCTTGTTCGGGAATCCAGGCAAAATCCAGGCCGATGAGCATGACGAAGACCACGGAGGTCGCGACGTTGCACGACGTGAGGTGGTGCCGCGCCATCAGGTCGGACTGGAGCACTTTGGCCACCGTGTAGAAGACGGTTCCCGGCAAGAGCCAGAACAGCGCCGGCGTCAATCCGGGCGCCCACGTCGTCGCCCACGACGCTCCGAACATGAGGTGGAGGAGCGGTGCATGGGTGAACCAGATCAGTGCGGCACCGACGACGGCAATCGCCAGACTGTTGCGCGCGACCACAGGCGTGAATCGGCTCGCGTCGTCTTCATCCATCCCGGCAATCTTCGCGAAGAGGATGTCGCGGAGCGCTTCGGGAAAGTGCCAGATGAGCTCGGCGATCGTCATCGCGTAGCCGTAGAACGCCACTTCGCGCTGCATCGCTGCCAGACGCTCGTTCTCGGGGAGGACCGTCGCGACCACGTAGAGTCCACCGAGCAGGTAGAGATCGACGCGGTGATTGAGAGCAGTCAGCGTCGCATGAACGTTGGCGCGCCACCCGAACCCGAGCGCCTTGCCGACGAACCTTCGGTCGAAGCCCGGAGCCACACGGATGACGTGGCGCATCGCGAAGACGACCCCGATCGCGACCAACACACCGGGCACGAAGCGCGCGTACGCGGCCGCGTGGTAGGCGTCATGATCCGTAACGACGAAGTAGAGCAGCAAGAAGAGCGGCAGGAAGCAGAGACTCGGGACGAGCCGCGTCACGTTGAACGCCACGATCCTGCCCGTCGCGAGCTGGATGTAGCTGCGATACATCGTGACGAGCAGGAACACCGGCAACACGAGCATCGGCGTGAGCATGGTCCAGGGTGGCAGCTCGGCGCCGGGTATCACACGGGACCAAATCTCGAGCACGATCCGCAACACGACGGCGAGCAGCGCCCCCCACACGATCGCGATGGTCGTCGAGCTGCGCCCCGCAACGTCCGCGGACACCTCTTTGCGCTGTACGAAGTAGACGCACGAAGCGGCCAGACCGAGATTGCCGATCGCCACGAGAATGGCCGGTAGATTGAGGAGCAACAGCACTCCTCCTGCTTTCTCGGCATCCTCACCGAGCAACCACCAGATCACGAATCCCGCACCCTTGTCGAACGCGAGGATGAGGACCTGGAAGGCCAGTGTGATCAGGAAGGACGTCTTGAAGCGCAAGGCTTACGAGTTTGGCAGACGGCTGTGCGCTGGGCGAGCGTCCCGCCGGCGAGGTGCTACCAGGGCAAGCCGTTTTCGGCGAAGTCCGTCTCCGCGCACTGCACGATCTCTTCGAGCTTCTCCTCTTCGAGCTCGAGGATCTCGAGGAGGGACGGCACGACTTCGTGCACGGGTAGTCCCGGAACCGCCGGCCGCCCAGCGCCCGCGGCCAGTCGGTCGGCGAGGCAGACGAG
>JAGQQW010000499.1 GCA_020426005.1 Planctomycetota bacterium
CGTCGGGGCGCAACCGACTCGGATCCGTCGGCGGTTCGTGGATCACCAGGTGCAACGTGTCGACCACCGAGCCGCCGACGAACGGCGGCCGTCCGGTCAGCAGGAAGTAGAGCACCGCCCCCAATCCGTAGACGTCGGCGTGCGGTCCGACGTCCTCGGTCCGACCCTTCGCCTGCTCGGGCGGCATGAACCCCGGCGTGCCGACGATCGAGCCGGGCAAGGTCAGGTCCGACTCGGAGCTGGTGTCGCGCGCGAGGCCGAAGTCGGAGACCTTCGGTTCCCCGGCCGCGGTCAACAGCACGTTCGCGGGCTTGAGGTCGCGGTGAACGATGTTGCGCGTGTGCGCGTAGTGGACGGCCTCCGCGACCGAGCGCATGATCTCGGCCGCGCGCGATGCCGCGAGCGGCGCCTCGATGTCGGCGAGCGAACCGCCGTCGACGAACGCCATCGAGTAGAAATGCTCGCCGTCGCTCTCGCCGACTTCGTGCACGGCGACGATCCCCGAGTGGTCGAGTCGCGCGATCGACTCGGCTTCGACACGGAACCGGCGCAGTTCGGCCTCGCTCGCGAAGCGCGACGAACGGACGACCTTGAGCGCAACCCGCCGACCGAGCGAGATCTGCTTCGCCTCGAACACGACCCCCATCCCGCCGTGCGCG
>JAGQQW010000500.1 GCA_020426005.1 Planctomycetota bacterium
GGCGACGCGGTCCTTCAGCGCGTCGAGCTCGCGCGCGTCGAGCTCGCGCTCGTCGACGAGGTAGCTGACGAGCTCGGCGTAGTCGCCCTCGAACAGGCGCTGCGCGAGCTCCTGCAGCATGGAGCGCTTGACCTCGCCCTCGCTGACGAGCGGGCGGTAGAGGTACTGGCGCCCCTCGCTGCGGTGCGCGACGACGCCCTTCTTCTCCATCTTCGTGAGCATCGTCGCGATCGTCGTGAGCGCGCGGCTCTTCTCCGGCGGCAGGGAGCGCGTGACGTCGGCGACGCTGGCTTCGCCGGCGGCCCAGAGCACGCGCATGATCGCGAGCTGCAGGTCGCCGAGGGTGTGCTGGGGAGTCATGGAGGCGCGGGCGGTGGGGGCTCGGGGCGTCGAACTACCGCGGTCATACTACCCGGGTAGTAGTCTGTCCAGCCCTTTTCCGCCGGCGACGAATCCCTTGCGCGGCGCGGGTTCGCGGCTACCGATGCCCGTCCCGCTCCGCTAGGCTCCGCCCGCACCCCTCGGACCCCCTCCAGAGCATCGTGAGCAAGAC
Organism: Planctomycetota bacterium; assembly: GCA_020426005.1. Classification (GTDB taxonomy): domain Bacteria; phylum Planctomycetota; class UBA1135; order UBA1135; genus JACKHW01. The sequence continues at coordinate 554 of JAGQQW010000500.1, forward strand.
GAAGAGCACCGCCAAGAAGTCCGCCGCCCGCGCGCGCAAGCCGCGCTCGCGCTACACCGCCGACACCGCCGACAAGTACGAGCTGTACCAGAAGGCCGTGCAGTC
>JAGQQW010000501.1 GCA_020426005.1 Planctomycetota bacterium
GCACCCGTCCGAGGCGCTGACCGGCTTCGGCCTGATGGCGCTGCAGACCAAGCCGCGCGGCAAACGCACCGCCGCGCAGCAGCAGACGATCGAGCAGGGCCTTCGCTGGCTGACGGCCCGGCAGGACGACACCGGCAACTTCAGCGACGACGAGGTCAACTACACGACCTGCGTGGTGATCGGCGCGCTGTCGCGCTCGGACGACCCCAACGCCGCGCCGGTGCTGCAGAAGGCGCAGCGCGCGATCCTCGGCTTCCAGAACGTCGAGGCCGCCGGCTACCAGCGCCGCGACCGCGACTACGGCTCGGTCGGCTACGGCGGCAGCCAGCGCGGCGACCTCAGCAACACGCACTTCGCGCTCGAGACGCTGCGCGCGACCGGGCTGCCCGAGGACCACGAGGCGATGAAGAAGGCGATCGTGTTCCTGCAGCGCACGCAGAACCTCAAGTCGGTCAACGACCTGAACACCAAGATCGCCGACCCGTCGCGCCCTGACGCGGTCGTCGAGGCGACCTCCGGCGACGACGGCGGCGCGGCCTACTACCCCGGCAACAGCGCCGCGGGCTACATCGTGCGGCCCGACGGCAAGGTCGTGCCGCGCAGCTACGGCTCGATGACCTACGCGCTGCTCAAGGCCTACACGCTCGCCGGCGTGG
>JAGQQW010000502.1 GCA_020426005.1 Planctomycetota bacterium
TCGGGGCGGTAGCGCGCGCCGTCGCACTCCTCGCAGGACAGCCACAGGTCGGGCAGGAACTGCATCTCGACCTTCGTCGCGCCGCGGCCGTCGCACGCGAGGCAGCGACCGCGCGTCGAGTTGTACGAGAAGTGCGCGGGACCGAAGCCGCGCAGCTTCGCCTCGGGCGTGCGCGAGTACAGTTCGCGCAAGGGTTCGAGCAAGCCCGAGTACGTCGCCGGCGTGCTGGCGGGCGTGCGCCCCACCGGGCTGGCGTCGACGAGCACGACGCGTGCCGCCGCCGCGCCGCGGATCGACTTCCAGCGTCCGCCCGGTCTTTCGCCGCGCATCGCGGGCACGAGCGCCTCGAGCACCAGGCTCGACTTGCCCGAGCCGGACGGACCGCAGACGCCGAGCAGCTCGCCGTAGAGCACCTCGAGGTCGACGCCCTTCAGGTTGTGCACCTTCGCGCCGGTCAACTGGATGGGCCGCGCCGCGGGCAGCGATTCGACGTGCGCGTCGGACTCCTCCACGTCGCGCTCGACGCGCAGCTCGCCGCGCAGCGCCTGAGCGGTCAGCGATTTACCGTCCTTCATCACGTCGGCGGGAGTGCCGCTGGCGACGAGCGTGCCGCCCATTCGACCCGCGCCGGGTCCGATGTCCACGATCCAGTCG
>JAGQQW010000503.1 GCA_020426005.1 Planctomycetota bacterium
GACGACCCGCCACTATCCTACACCGGTGTAAAACTTCCTGAGAACAAATCCGAAAACCCGGTTGGGCACACCAAGTAATTGTCTGAATCGAGACTTGGCCGTCACGCATCAGAGGGTTTTCGGATAGGAACTGTGTCTAAATAAAAAGACGATCCGCGAAAGCGAATCGTCCGGGAATCTCTATCGGCCCTTCACGTCCAGATTGCGAATCGCGAGGAGCATCCGAACTCCTCAAGCAAAGCTCGTCCATTTGAGACAGAGTGCGGGTGACAGGATTTGAACCTGCACGAGTGTTACCTCACTAGCCCCTCAAGCTAGCGTGTCTGCCAATTCCACCACACCCGCAACTTATTACGGAAAATCAACTTACGTCGATTGACCGGCGACCGGAAAGGATTCATTCGAGGAAATCTCCGCTGACGGGGGAAATCCGCCTCAACAATCCAGACATGCCAGTATACCACCCGGTTCACCTGCCGCAACCCAGACAGAATTTTCACGCGTCCGACCTAACTCGGTTCCTGACAACGAGCTTCATCCGGTCGCCCGCCGCTTCCCTCCGGCGGCGGCAGCGTATAAAGTCGGCTTCATCCCCTTCGTTGATCCCGACCTGGCTCGCCCCCGACACCTTCGGAAACTGACCGGAAATCCC
>JAGQQW010000504.1 GCA_020426005.1 Planctomycetota bacterium
CGTGAATCTCGTGGCCGACTGCACGGTGCCGGGCGGGCTCGCGACCATCGGCTATGACGACGACGGTGTGCGCGCCGAGAGATTTCACGTAGTCCAGAACGGCATGCACAAGGACTGGTTCACCACCCGCGAAACCGCGCCCATGGCCGACCGCGAACGCAGCAACGGCTGCAACCGCGCCGAGGGTTTCAGCAACATCCCGATCACGCGTATCCCGAACCTCAGCCTGATGCCCGGCGAGTGGAGCTACGACGACCTGATCGCCGACACCAAAGACGGCATCATCATGGAAGTGAACAAGAGCTGGAGCATCGACCAGATGCGCCTCAACTTCCAGTTCGGCGCAGAGATCGGGCGCGTCGTGAAAGACGGCAAGATCACCGGCATCGTGAAGAACCCGAACTATCAGGGCAACACGCCCGAGTTCTGGGGCGCCTGCGACGCCATCTGCAACCAGGACCACTGGGACCTGTGGGGCGTTATCAACTGCGGCAAAGGCCAACCCGGCCAAACCGCAGAAATGTCCCACGGCGGCGCGCCCACAAGGTTCAAAGGTATCGAAGTAGGGATTCGCGGCTGATCCGATCGCGAAGCAGTTCACGCAGTGAACGTTGTGAAGCAGGCGAGCGCAGTAGGTTGATCTGAACGCGA
>JAGQQW010000505.1 GCA_020426005.1 Planctomycetota bacterium
CTCGCGATCCTGCGCATGCTCGATTCGATGCTCGACGACTGAGTCGCGTGCTTCGACGCGAACCGGTCACTCCGCAGCGTTGCCTTCCAGGCGATCGAGGCGTGCGGACAGTTCGTGGATCTGGTGTTCGAGCTTTGCGAGCCGCTCGTGGATATCCGAGTCGTGAGGAGCCGCCTGCGGTGATTCGTGTGACGCGACGGATGGCGTCTCGTGGTGGTGCACGTGAGCATGCGAGGACGTCTCGTCTTGGCACGCACGTGGACCCAGGAGATGCTGCCATCGCTCGTCGCGTTCTCGGGGCGCGCGTGGTAACTGCTCGACGAGTGGCGGGGTGCGCTGTGAGAGGCTTTCGAGAATGCGTTCGATGGCGTGAGCCTCGGCGTTGCAACCGAGCCTCGCGACGCGAGGCTTGAGTGCGCCCGGCGCTTGGGGGCCGCGCAACAGCAACTCGACCAGGACCGCACGTTCGTCATCCGAGACGCCTAACTGCGATTCGAAATGATGACGCCACTTCCGGACACGGGCTCCCGGCGACTCGACCCGGCTCGCCCAACCACCTTCGCGCAAGGTCTCGAGTGCGGCTCGGACGTCGGCAGAACCGAGTCCCATCTCCGGATCGCGATTGTTCTTTTGATTGGCGCCGGCGAGGAT
>JAGQQW010000506.1 GCA_020426005.1 Planctomycetota bacterium
CTCGGCGTCCACTGCCCCGAGCACGCGGATGTCACGGGGCAGCATCGTGTTGAGCGCGAGGTGAAGGCGCTCGGTCGGGGGCCCACGATCGATCTGCACGTGCGCGCATTGACTGAGCGCGTGCACGCCTGCATCCGTTCGCCCGGCGCCATGAACCGTGACCGCCGAGCCGACGAGCGCACGGAACGCGCCTTCGATCTCCTCCTGGATCGTGTCGCCCGCAGCCTGCCGCTGCCAACCCGCATACTCGGTCCCGTCGTAGGCGATCCAGAGGCGAACCGTCCGCATGCGATCTTCATAGCGACGATGGGTAGCGGCGTGTTGAAAAAGTCGGGCACGTGCCGAGTGCGTGATTGCCTGTTCAATAGCATCGCCGCCGGAACGAGCTCGGGATCCCGAGTTCGTTGCGATACTTGGCAATCGTGCGACGGGCGACGTCGAGACCACGCTTCGCGAACTCTTGCACGAGCTGTTCGTCCGACAGCGGCTCTTTCGGGTCTTCGCCGTCGACCATCGCGCGCAGATGTTCTCGGATCGAGGTGCGCGACTCTCCACCGTTTCCCCGCGCGTCGGATCCCACGCCCTTGCCGCCATCGAACAAGCAACGCAGCGGGAAGATTCCGAAGTCGGTCTGCACGTGTTTGCCGG
>JAGQQW010000507.1 GCA_020426005.1 Planctomycetota bacterium
TGGCGTGAACACGTGGTTACCCGCAGCCCCAACATGGAGCGCATTCTCAACCAGGTACGACAAGTTGCCAGTTCTGATGTCAGTATTCTTGTAACCGGCCCCAGTGGTAGCGGCAAGGAGTTGCTTGCCAGGGCTGTACACGAGGCCGATAAGGACCGCCACGGCCCGATCGTTGCGGTCAATTGCGGAGCATTACCCGAACAATTACTAGAATCGGAATTGTTTGGGCATGTGAGGGGCGCTTTTACCGGCGCCGTCAGCGAACATCAGGGTCTATTTCGGGCGGCACATGAAGGCACCTTGTTTCTCGACGAAATCGGGGACATGCCAATGCCAGTGCAGGTAAAACTGTTACGCGCCCTACAGGAGCGTCGCATACGCCCTGTCGGCAGTACCAAAAGCGAAACGGTGGATGTGAGGATTATTTCTGCAACAAACCGCGACCTTGAGCAGGATATGCGAGAAGGACTGTTCCGCGAAGATTTGTTCTATCGCCTCAATGTGATCAATTTCCACCTCCCCTCACTGGCCGAACGGCAGGAAGACATACCGCTACTAGTCAACCACTTCCTGCACTCGACCGAGGCCTACAAAATGGGCAAGGTATCGAGCTTCGCCCCCGCTGCCCTGGATGTGATGATTCATG
>JAGQQW010000508.1 GCA_020426005.1 Planctomycetota bacterium
CCAGACCTGGGACTACCTGCGCCTCGATTTCGGGCACGTGCACATGGGCCACAACGCGCTCGCCGGGCTGGCGTACACGCTCGTGCCGGTGATCGGCGGCTGGGTGATGATCCTCACCGGCCTCGCGCTGTTCGGGCAATCGAACCCCGACGGCTTCTGGGACTCGCTGTGCGGTTGGGTGATCCCGATGCTCGGCGGCGGCTTGCGCACGCACATGTGGCACCACCTGGTCGCGTGGCTGTTCCTCGTGTTCGCGATCGTGCACGTCTACATCGTGGTGCTCGACGGCACGCAGCAACGCAACGGCCTGATCTCGTCGATGATCTCGGGCCGCAAGTTCTACCCCGCGGACGAGAAGCCCGGCAGCCATGACGAAGACTGACGGATCACCGGCACCGGTGCTCGTGCTCGCCTTCGGCAACCTGTTGCTCGAGGACGACGGCATCGGCATCGAACTGCTGCGCGGTGTCGAGGCCGCGGGCGACGACGCGCGCGTCGAATTCGTCGACGGTGGCACCCAGGGCATCGCGCTCGGCGCGGCGCTGGCAGGGCGCGAAGCCGTGCTGCTCCTCGACGCCGTACGTCTGGGCGCCGCGCCGGGCACCGTGCACCACCTGCGCGAACCGCTGCGGTGCGCGCCGCCG
>JAGQQW010000050.1 GCA_020426005.1 Planctomycetota bacterium
GTAGCGTCTACTCCAAGACCAAGTCGCCGGAGCCGGCTGCCGGGATCGCAATCGCTCTCGGCATCTTCAAGGACAAGGACGTCGAGGACGAGATCCTCGGCCGCATGCTCGACTACAAGAACAACGACGAAGCCGCCGGCTACCACGCCGTCGCGCTGGGTCTGATCGGGCACGGTCTCGCCAAGGAAGACATCAACCAACTCCTCGAGAAGTCCGAGCGTCGTGACAAGCTGCTCACGCAGTGCGCGATCGCCCTCGGCCTCCTCGGCGACAAGGAAGTCGGCCTCAAGCTCGTCGATCGTCTCAAGGACGACAGCAACCCGGTCGCGGTGTCGAGCGCGCTGTCGCAAGCCCTCGGCTTCATCGGTGATCGTCGCTCGATCGATGGCCTCGTGACGCTGCTCAAGAACAAGCAGCTCAAGGACATCCCGCGCGCCTTCGCCGCCGTGGCCCTCGGCCTGATCGGCGACAAGGAAGACCTCCCCTGGAACAGCAAGATCGCGGTCAACATCAACTACCGCGCGAACGTCGAAACTCTGACCGGGAACAGCACCGGCGTGCTCGACATTCTCTGATCCATCACGAGTTCTCGCGAACTCGACGATGCGGGGTGACGATCCACTGGGTCGTCACCCCGTGTTCGTTTCCAGCGCGCGTTCGAAAGCGCTGGCATGGCGCCCGCTGCTTGTAGCTGTTCTGCGTCGAGGGCTGGCTTGTTCTTTGCATGAGACCCGAGTCCCCGAAGGAGACATCTCATGCACGCTCGAATACTCCTGCTCGTTCTCGCAGCGACACTGTGCACGCAACTCGCCTTGGCACACGGCGGTCAATACCGTGGTCCGGAGATCCCGTCCCCTGCCAGCCTTCCAAAGGAACCCAGTCCGCTGCTCCCGATTGCCCGAGGTGGGCGAGCTCCAGGGGTCTGTTCGCAGTGCCCTCACTGCCGCGATCTGTGGCTCCGTTCCTGGCAGGACGCGACGTGGATGAACTGGTGGGAGTTCAACAAGGACCAGTTCCTCCGCGTGCATCTGCAAGAAGAAGCAAACGCACGGAACGTTCAAGGTGAGAAAGCCGAAAGAGACAGGTTGCGCCCGCGCGAGAGCGACCTCGATCAGTTGGTGATTCCAGCGCTCAAACGCGCACTCGACGATCCAGCGAGCAGTCGGGACATCGTGTCGTCCGCCTTGATCGCGCTTGCGAAGATGGAGAGGGACCCAACGATTCTCCCGTGGATCGAGAAGCACTTGGCCTCGACAGTGCAAGAAGTCCGGGAAACCGCCGCACTCGCAATGGGCATCACAAGTCTACCGGAGGCATTGGACGGCTTGATTGCGCTCGCGAACACCAGCGCGCTCGGTCGCTCGCTCACGAAGTCGAGTCGCCAAGTCGATCCAAGAACTCGTTCGTTCGCGTGCTACAGCTGCGGCCTCATTGCAGACAAGCAGGCTGACGTCGCCATCAAGCGCCGAGTTTTCGAAACCATGAAGTCGATTCTCGACTACGAGAGCAAGCCCTCGCCGGACATCATGGTCGCTGCTCTGAATGCGATTCGATTGCTGCGTTCCGACGGCGACGGTAGAGCACAGTCGTTGCGAGAGGAAGCCGTCGACTACCTACTGCAGTTCATCGATCGTCCTGTGCCCGCATTGGTAAGCGCCCACGGCTATTCGGCAATCGCCCGACTCCTCGGTAGAACGAGGGGCAAATCGAAAGCGAAGGATCACATCGTCAAGGCGCTCACGAGCGACGCTGTGAACCCTTTGATCCATCAGTCCGCAATCCTTGCCTTAGGAATCATGGCCCATGCCGACGACGAGGATGTGTCTCGTGCGATCCGCGACTACTACGAAAGGGGCAAGAACCAAGTGGCGAAGCAATTCTCCTGCATCGCGCTCGGCCGGATCGGGGGCAAGGAGAACCGTAGTCATCTTTGCGAGCGATTGACGGACACAAGTACGAGTTCGTCACTTCTGCCGTGGCTCGCACTCGGCCTCGCGATCGAGGACTTTGACCACCCAATGCGAGATAGCTATCCCGAGACCGAGAAGGTCCGCCGCGTCTACTTGAAGGCGAAGGCGCCGGATGTCGCTGCAGGGCTCGCCATCGCGCTCGGAATCATGAACTACGGCGATGCTGCGGAGGACATCCGTCGTCGCATGTTCGAGTTCCGTAGTGACGATGCCGCAGCGGGTTATCACGCCGTTGCGCTCGGTCTGATCGGGAACCCAGATGCGAAGAAGCACATCCTCCGTCGGCTCGAGGGGGCCGATGATCGCGAACCGTTGCGTACCCAGTGCGCCCTCGCACTCGGGCTCCTCGGTGACAAGGATCAAGCCCTCGTGATGGTCCACGACCTCGAGGACAACGACAATTCTCTAGCGCTGTCGGGTGCCCTCGCGAAAGGGATCGGCACCATCGGGGATCGACGTACGATCGACCGCTTGGTGAAGCTGCTCGAGAACACGGAGATCAAACCCGTTCCGCGCGCGTTCGCCGCCGCCGCCCTAGGGATCATGGGCGACCACGCACGACAACCTTGGAACAGCAACATCGCGCGCGGCATCAACTATCGCGCGAACGTCGAAACGTTGACGAACGGCGCAACTGGGATCTTGGACATCCTCTAGTGCTTCGCGTCAAGTGACAGCGCCCCTCGCGACGGAACTCCGCGATTCGTTCGAAGGGTTCCGACCGCGTGACGTTCGAAACGAGCTCCTACCGCGATGTCATGCACGACGTGTGCTGTTGCGGCCATTAGGCCTCGATTTCCGGCCGTGCACTGGGTCGACACGACGTTGTTCCGGCGTTGGCCCACTCGTTGCTACGTCGTGCCGTGCAACTGCATTGCCCTCCTGATGCCCACAGATGTTCCAGGAGGACTCATGAACGCGACTTCGATCTTGGCCACCCTCGCGTGTGGCCTGTTGACCTTTCCTGTGCTCGCCCATGGCGGTCAGTACCGCGGACCGGGTGACACGGTGCCTCCCGGTGCCGGTGGCCGCGGTGGCCGCTCGGGTGGCGGTGGCGGCCCGACCACTCCGGGCCCGACCGGTCCGTCCGGGCCTACCAGTCCCACGCCGGGAAGAACCGGCGGGAACAGCGGCGGGCCTGGCGGTGGCCCGGGAGGTGGAGGCCCTGTCACCGGCGGTCGTGGCTACACGATCACCGAGGACTTCGGCACGTGGCAGTACTGGTGGGAATACAACAAGGACGCCTATCTGGATCTGAAGCGCCACGTCTTCGCCGGCGGGACGACGACGGGACTCGACGATCTCGTCGTCGGGCGCGGTGTGGACATGGTGCGCAGCGAAACGCTTCGCCCATCGGAGACGGACTTGCGCTCGAAGGTGCTTCCGGCACTCATCGCAGGCCTAGAGTCCCCGTCGAGCAATCGTGACCTCGTGTCGTCGAGCATGATCGCGCTCGCCAAGATCGGCCGCGACCGGAGCATGTTGCCGAGGCTCGAGAAGCGCCTCGCCGATACCGTGCAGGAGATCCGTGAAGTGGCGGCGCTCTCGATGGGGATCTCCGCGATGCCCGAAGCGCTTGACACGCTGATCGATCTCGCGACCAACACGGCGCGTGGCCGTTCGCTTTCGAAGCAGACGAAAGCCGTCGATACGAGAACGCGCGCGTTCGCGTGTTACGGCTGCGGACTCATCGCCCACGACACCAAGGACATCGCGATCAAGCAGCGCGTCTTCGAGACGATGAAGAGCCTGCTCGACAATCCGAACGTCGATCGCAGCGACATCATGATCGCGGCGTTGCAGGCGATTCGCCTCTTGCGCATCGAACCGGTCGATCAAGACCGGGTCGCTTGCGAGTTGCATGCAGGAGTTTCCGCGTACCTGCGCGCCTTCGTCGATCGGAAGGACTCCGATGCCACCGCCGTCGTCCGTGCGCACGCCTTCACGGCGCTGGCGCGCATCACCGGAAGCGCATCCGATCCGACGATCCGGAGGCGCTTCGTCGAAGCCCTCGAAGATGACAAGGTCGCGCTTTGGATTCGCCAGTCCGCTGCTCTCGGCCTCGGCCAGATCACGTCTGAGGACGATCAAGACACTTGTGATGTGCTCCGGCGCGCGATCAAGGTCAACAAGGATCAGCAGACCAAGCGCTTCTGCGCGATCGCACTCGGCCAGATCGGTGGAGCGAAGAACCGGGACGTCCTCCGCAGGGAGCTCCTGACTTCGAAGTCGTCCATGAAGCCTTGGGTCGCACTCGGCCTCGCGATCCTGTGTGACGCGACCCGCAAGCGTGGTGACATCGATAGCATCGGTCGTAGCATCTCCGCGGATCTACAGCGTGAACTACGCGAAGCGAAGGACCCTGCCGTCGCTTCCGGGCTCGCGATTGCGCTCGGCATCCTGCGAGAGCGCGATGCGGACCACGCACTCCTGAAGGGGCTGGTTCACTTCAAGAACGACTCCGCAGCGGCTGGCTATTTCGCGATCGCGCTCGGCATGATCGACGGCCAGTCTGCACGCGAAGACATCCGAGCGCTGCTCGAGAAGTCCGTAAGAGACGATTCGCTCTTCGCTCGCTGCTCGATCGCGCTTGGCCTCCTCGGTGACAAGACCATCGCCTCGAACCTGATCGCGAGATTGCTCGACGACGAGAATACCGTCGCTGTCGCGAGCTCGGTGTCCCAGGCGCTCGGCTTCATCGGCGATCGCAACAGCCTCGATGGCCTCGTGACGATCGTGAAGGATCCGGCTCGCAAGAACATCCCTCGCGCGTTCGCAGCCGTTGCACTCGGCTTGATAGGCGCAAAAGAGGACTTGCCGTGGAACAGCAAGATCGCGCGCGATATCAACTATCGCGCGAACGTCGACACGCTGACCAACGGCTCGACCGGGATTCTCGACATCCTTTGACCCACCCACGCAGGCCGGCAGAAGTCGGCCTGCAGCCCAGTTCCCATGGACCCGACGATGCACTGGAAACCAGCTCTTTGCTTCTTGGTCGCGATTCCGTCTTCCTTGTCCCTCGTGCTGACGACTCATGGCGGACGGATCCCTACACCACCTCCCCCGCCGCCCTTCGTCGGTCCGTCCAGTGGCTTCGACGGCCCGGCACCCGGGACCTACCTTCCCGGAAACGGTGGGCCAACCGGCGGACTCGGCGGTGGACCGATCGGAGGACCGTCGCAACCGACACGCGGTGGCTCGCCCGGAGGTCCTGCCGCAGGCAGCCGGCGCACGACGACGCCGTCGATCGGAACTGCGTACGACGCGACGCAGTGGCGTTTCTGGTGGGAGTTCAACAAAGAGCCCTTCCTGATTCGCGCACGGACGCGTTCGCGTGCGGACACGCACACCGGTGATGACGACATTGCCGTCGGTCGAGGCCTCGTCGGGCCCATGGTCGAGCACGAGCGGCTCCTCGATACGGACTACTCGAGCCGCATCGTGCCCGCTCTCGTGAAGACTCTCCGCAGCAAGAACTGTCCGGACAACGTCGTGCCCTCGTCGTTGATCGCGCTCGCGAAGGCGAAGCGCGATGACGAAGTCGTCGCGACGTTGAGCCGCTTCCTCGGTTCGGATGATCAGGAGAGTCGCGAAACCGCTGCACTCAGTCTCGGAATCGCGGGCCGACCGATCGCTGCAGATACCCTGATCGACATCGCGAACGACACCACCGCCGGACGCGCCATCACCGCGCGAAGTGCGGGTATCGACGTGAGGACACGTGCGTTCGCGTTGTACGGCCTCGGCTTGCTCGCGCACGCGAACGACGACATCGCCCTCGACGGCCGAGTCTTCGAGTGCTGCAAACACGTACTCGAGGATCGCTATGTCAAGCGACGCGACCTTCCGGTGGCGGCATTGCATGCACTCGGAATGCTGCAACCGTCGGCGACCTACGACGGTGTGCGGCTTCGGCATCGCGCCATCGAGCTCGTATTCGAGATCCTCGGGACTCGCACGAGCTTCGCGCATATCCGTGATCCGATCATTCACGCACATGCCGCGACCGCGCTCGGAGATCTCGTGGCGCGCCGGTATCGACGCACGAAAGTGATGCGACGCTTCGTTCGGATACTCCGTGATCATCGTTCAGCGACGTGGTTGCATCAATCGGCAGCTCTCGCGCTCGGTCGTATCGCGTTTGCGGACGACGAGGACGCACTGGCGGCCTTGCGGAACTACCAACGGGAAGGGCGTGATCGGAGCGCTCGGTATTTCTCGATGATCGCGCTCGGGCAGATCGGTGGCGATTCGGCTCGGCTCACGTTGCGACGACGACTCGTCGATCTTCGAACACGTTCTAACGAGCGCCCTTGGCTCGCGATCGCACTCGCGTTGCTCGAATCCAGCAGCGGTGACGACGCGCGATCGGCGATTGCACGGGAAGGATCGTTGTCGGATCTGCGCGCGGTCTACCGGAAGACCAAGAACGCGAGCGACGCCTCCGGGATCGCGATTGCGCTCGGGATCGTTCAAGACCGCAGCGCCGCCGATTCGATCCTCGAGAGGATGGCCGTTCTGAGGAACGACGACGATGCGGCGGGCTATCACGCGATTGCGCTCGGCATGATCGGACACGTCCTCGCACGATCCGACTTGCAAGCGATCGCGAGCCGGTCTCTTCAGCGTGGTCAGTTGATGTCCCGCTGCACTTTGGCGCTTTCGCTCTTGGGGGATACGTCCCTCGGATCGACCCTCGTGCATCGTCTGGCGTCTCGCGACCTGTCGCTCGTCGAGCAGAGTGCGATCGTGCGTTCCCTCGGCTATCTCGAGGACCGCAACTCTCTGCATGGTCTCGTGACGCTTCTCACGAACGAACGTGCACAGGCCATCTCGCGTGACTTCGCGGCCTCGGCTCTCGGTTTGCTCGCCGATCGCGACGACATTCCCTGGCCATCGCGCATCTCGGTCGGGATCAACTACTTGGCGACGTGCGAGACTCTGATCGATCGCTACAACGGCGTTCTCGACATCTTCTGAACGTAGAGCACGACGCGCCGTCCGAGCCGCTTCCCTCGTTCAGAGGTCGATCGTGCGGCCCGTACGAACCGACTCGTCCGCCGCGAGCACGATGCGAAGACTCTCGATCGCGTCCTGCATGTGGTCGGACAGGTCGCGGTCTTGGAGGATCGCATCGAGCAAGAACGCTTGCTCGCGTTTGCACAATTCGTCGTGATCGGGCTCGTCGCTCGTGTCGACGAACTCGTCCTTGCGAACGAATGCGCCTTCGGCATCCCGCTCCGCGTAGTGGATCTTGAGGGACGACGTCGTGACGTGATCATCGACCTTGGCCGATTCCTTCGCGCGCTCCGTACCTTGGCGATCGACGATGCTCACGCAGCCGAGTGGACCGATGACGTCTTTCACGAAGAAGGCGGTTTCGCTCATCATCGGGCCCCATCCGGCCTCGTACCAACCGACTGAGCCATCGTCGAACGTCACCTGCAGTTGGCCGTAGTTGTACATGCCCGTGGAGATTTCATCGCTGAGTCGAGCACCGATCGCCGAAACGCGCACGGGCCTTGAACGAGTCATCTGACACATCACATCGACGTAATGAACCCCACAATCCACGATTGGAGACATCGTTTTCATCAGGCTCTTGTGGGTTTCCCACTCGGAACCGCGACTCTGTTGGTTGAGGTTCATGCGGAGCACGAGCGGTTTCCCGAGCCCGCGAGCAAGTTCGACGAACTGCTGCCACGCGGGATGCACGCGCAAGATGTAACCGATCACGAGTTTGCGACCGCGTGACTCTGCAAGCTCGACGAGTTCCGTGGCCTCGTTCACCGTGTTGGCAATCGGCTTCTCCAAGAAAACATGGCAGCCGGCTTCGAGACTGGCCTTGCAGTAGTCGTAGTGCGTCTCGGGGTACGTGTTGATGGACACGACGTCAGGCTTTGCCGTCGCGAGAGCCTCTTCGAAGCTCGCAAACGTCGCGGGCCGTCCCACTTCGCGAGCGAGCCGATCACGACTCTCGGCACCCCGGCTCACGAGACCGACGATCTCGAACCCTTCGAGCGCGGCGTAGGCACGCGCATGGGACGTTCCCATGTTTCCACAACCGACGACGAGCACACGGAGAGCTTGCATGGCGGGATCATCGCAGATGTCCCCGCAGATGCCAGCGCGGCAGCCCTCTCAGGTCTCGTCGGTCGTCGGGTCCTCCGCGACCCGCATACGACGCGCAATGACGAAAAGACCGGCAATGCACACCGCGGTGCCGACCAGCCCGAGTGTGCCGACAGTGAACGCACGCCCGCGGGCGGCATCCACGTCCTCGAGGCGCGCCCGCTCGCTCGCGATCCACTCGAGCTGTCGTGCCGCGAACGCCTTCTGGTCCTCGCTACTTCCACGGTGATCGCGCGCAGCGGCAAACACCCGTTCCGCCTCCGTAAGACGATCGAGCATGCCGAGGGCGACTCCGAACTGGAGCAGGAGATACGGATCCTCTCGAAATGCGTCCCGTTCCGCCGCCTCCCACGCGACCACCCGGTTCGGTAGTCCATCGGCCATCGCACGCGTGACGCGGGCACGAAGGTCGGCTCGATACCGGCAAGCAATCGACGTGCGAGGGCGGGACATCACGAGGACTTCTGGCCCCGCGATCCAGCCTCGACGCGACCGTAGAGGCTCTCGTGCAGCAACTCGAGCGAAGAGCGGTCATCCGTCAACACCTCGTCAGGAGGCAAAGCCTGATGACGTTGCCACGCTTCTGCGTGCGTTCCACGTGTCCAGAAACGCTCGGGACAACTGTCCGGCCGCGTCGCTGTCGCGAGCGCTGCTGCGATCGCCCCTGGTTTCCCGTCGTAGCCGACGACCAGAACGTTGCGAGAACCCGGCACCGCGTAGCTTTCCACGACCTCGAAGACCGTGGCCAATGTGCCTGCGACGGCTTCGAGCAGTGGGCCTCCACCGGGACGATCGCCGACGTTGAGAGCGACCAAGCCACTCGGGCGCAACCGTCGATGCACGGCTTCGAAGAACTCGCGTGACGTGACATGCACGGGCAAGTAGATCTGATTGCGGTACGTATCGACGCACACGAGATCGAAGCCGGGTTCGTCGAGGTCGACTCGGTCGATGTAGACGCGAGCGTCGAGCCCGCCGACGAATCGATGTCGAGCATCATCCTCCGGCATTGCGAAATAGCTGTGCCCGAGCTCGACGACCGCTGGATCGAGATCGACGCCGACGAAGCTCGTCGTCTTCGGCAATGACTCTTCGAGAACGCGTACGATCGTCCCCGCCGCGCAACCCAGCGACAGCACGCGAACTGGCTGCGTAGCCCGCGCACGGAGCGCGGGTGCAACGAGGCCGAACGCGTCGTAATAGCGCCCGCCGGCGCCGGTCGTGCCGTCGATGTGGATCGAATGGAACGAATCGAGGCCCTCGTTGATCGCGAGTACGTGCGCCTTGGTCGTTCCGCCTTTGAACGGTTCTTCTCGCTCGACGACCCAGAGCCGCTGGTACGCACCGTCGACGACTTCGACCAGGCGTCCGTCACCGAGCCAGAGTGGTGGCGGTTCGTCGATGGCGAGCGTGCCGAACGGCAACAACGCGACCGCGATCCCCGCACCGATCGACTGGGGCGACATTGGGGCACGCCCGAGAACGACGGCAAGCCCACCAGCGACGACGAGACACACACCTGCGATGGCGAACGTCCCGCGCAGGCCGAACGAAGGCACCAGGAGGTGCGTCGCTGCAAACGTTCCCGCGAGACTTCCGATCGTGCCGGCGGCGTACAGCGATCCGACGACTCGGCCCACGTGCCCACCCCGGAATCGCGTCACGGTCTGAATCAGCATCGGCGACACGGCGCCCATGCACAAAACCGGTGGCGCGAAGATCACGAGCGAAGTCGCGAGGGAACCGCTCGTCAGTACGGGCATTGCGCGGTCGAGCGTGAGCGACTCGGGGAGGATCGCATCGCCCACGCGTGGGACGACCCATGGTGTCAGGACCGTGATCCCGGCGGCGACGAAGAGCACCAAGGGAATCATCACCTGAGCTCGTCCGCGGTCTGCGAGCCGTCCGCCGACCACGGCGCCGAGCGCGAGAGCCAGCAAGATGACGCCGATCACGTTGGTCCACACGGGGACCGAATCGCCGAAGCGCGGCGCAAGAACGCGCACTGCGCTGAGCTCGACGACCATCAGCGCGAACCCGGCTAGTGCCGCGATCACGATCGCGAGCACGCTACGAGTCGCGATCGTAGATGCCGTGCTCAGCGCTCGTCTCCGCCGCTGCCCTTGGCCGCATCGCCTTCACCCTTGACGGGCAATGCGTGCGCTTCGGACGCGACGAAGATGTAGTGAGGGTCACCACGCTTCACGACCAAACCCTCACGCGAATCTGCCAGCAACCGCAACGACCGTTGCACCTTGATCGTCTTGATCTGGCCGTTGAGCACGAGCGTGATCTCCTTGTCGAGATCGACGAGCAAATCGTTGAGGAAGAGCGCGACCTTCGACACGTTCCTTCCGTCGATGTCGATGCGATTCTTCTCACGATCGACCTGGACCTTCACCATCGGGCGCTCGGCGATCTTCACGTCGGCGAGATACTCGGCGGTGACGATTTGCAACCAGTACGACTGCCACGCGCGATCGGTTGGCGGTGTATGCGAGAACGCGAGGCGGAACAGATTGCGCTGGACATCCTTGGACCAGGTGAAGACCTCGTCTGCCTTGGAGGCGAAGCCCGCCGTTCCTTCGGCTTCGATGCGCTTGACGTTCTTGACGCCCGCATCCTCGAGCGCCTTCGCGATCGCATCCCCATGCTGCTGGCTCGCGCCGCCGGACACGAGGCAGATCGACAGACCATCCAGGTTCGAGAAGATCGTCGCTCCGTCGAACTCCGAAGTCTTCGGATCCGTGAGGATCAGCCCGGCGAATCGATCGGCGTACTGACTCGCCATGCGCAGTGCGAACGGGATCGAGTCTCCCGAGGCCTGCAACAGGACGCGATCCGTGTCGACGTGGAAGCGATTGAACGCGGCGCCGAGGTTGCGCAAGAAGAAGAGCTTGGCGGCACGATCCTCGTCCTTGACCTCGGTCGGCCCCACTTGGGCTCCGAGCGGCGCGCCCGCTTCGAACTGCGGCATCCACAAGACAGCGCTCTCGAGAGCGTCGGAGGAAGTCTTCGGCCAAAGCTCGTCGAGATACTCCTTGCGCGTGTCCCAACCCTTGTCCGTCTTCGGCGGCAGCACGTAGATCAGAGGGTATGACGCTCTGGGGTCGTACTTCGACGGGAAGCGGAATGCGTATCCCCCATCGGCCTTGTTCTTGGTGAGGGAGTCGTCGCGCGCGCGACCGCCGTTGCTCTGCTTCTCGTACGGAAAGCAGTCGCTGAAGATCGCGAGCAAGTCCGGCACGCTGCGCAGGAGGTCACCTGCCTTCTCGCCCTCTTTCTCGAACGCCTTGTAGAACGCCTCCTTCGCATCGCGAGCCTTCGCGCGCACCTTGGACGCCTGCTTGCGCATCAGATCACGCTTGCGATCGTTCGCATCGTTCGCTTCGCGAATCAGCGTGTTGGCCTCGAGGTCGAGGTCGTACCACTTCGACAAGGCCTTTTTCAGGGAGTCGAGCTTCGACTTCGGCAGGATCGGTGACGGAATGTCCGCCGCTTGCGCCCGGACGACCGCCTGCGGCGCCACGAGCAGGCCCCCGAGAACGAGGCCGGTGAGGCCCGCCGGGGGCAGCACGTGTCGGGAGAAGAGGACAGTTGCGCGTCGTAGCATCGAACCTTCCATGCATCCAGTGTCGATCGAGCGGCGGTAGCCGCCGAGGCGTGCGGGGCGGGAAACGGACTGTAGGTCACGCGCATCCGCGACATCCAATCCTAGACGTATTCGGTCAGGCAAGATTCGTGCCGGCCTGGCACGTCATCACGAAAACCCGAAGATCCCTCATGACTGTAAGTGCGAAGGAGTGCCCTCGCAACGGGCAGAATCGCGCGCGTCAGCTCTTGCGCCATCGCAAGCGCTGCAGCCAGAACCGCGCCCGGACCCGTTTTGGGTCGTGCGTCACGAGGTTCTCGAGCAACGCCTCCGCGCGCACGGCATCGCCGGGGCGTCCGCGAGCCAGAAGGGTCAAGGCAGCGTTGCCGCGACACGTGCCAGCGGCACCCGGATCCCGCGTATCGGCGGCCCCTTCGAGAAACAGCGTCAGCGCCCGTTCTCGGTCGCCACGGGCGAGCTCGAGGAGCCCGGCATCGTTGAGTGCCCACGCAGCACGAAGAGTTCGCACGAGCAAGTCCGCGTAGCACCGCGCGGCATCCTCGTAGCGCCCGACGAGTCGCAATCCGAGACCGAGGTTTCCCAGCGGCCAGGCGGCCGTCGACCAACGATCACGAAGCGCCTCGAGCCCCTCGAGACCGTCGACGTCACCGCGACGACACATGCGGACGGATGTGCGTCCAATGACGTCTGCGGCGTGGTTGGCGTAGAGCTCGTCGTTCAACAACGGAAGCAACGCTTCGACGCAACCAGCGTCGTCTCCGGATCGGCTGGCGAAGATTGCCGCGAGCACCGGGCCGAGGCGTGTCGAGTTCGAAACGGTGCGTGCGAAGGACGCGCGCACGCGAGAGATCGCTTCGCGATCGAGTCCGCCGAGAGCCTGCAACACGTCTCGTCCGGGCGATTGCGCTTTGTCTTCGAGCAGGCCAAGAGCGGTCCCCACGGCATCGAGACGGCCCGCTTGGATGCTCTCGAGAATGCGAACCCGCGGATCGTCGTCCTGCGCAGCCGCCGTGGTCGCGACGAACCCGGCCGCGCACACCAGCCACCAGGTCGCGAGCGCGCCGCGTCGACTCGAGTCTGTCCGAAGCGATCCAGTCCGAAGCGATCCAGTCCGAAGCGAGCGGGTTCGAGTCAAGCGAGTTCGACTCCCTTGCCGCGCACGATGCTGCCGCACACGCGCGCGTCTTCACCATGTGCACGCAGCGCAGCGAGCACGGTGTCTCGCTGAGCCGCGTCCACGACGAGCAAGAATCCGAAGCCCATGTTGAAGACGCGATACGCCTCCTCACGCGACACCCCACCACCTTCGACGATCAGGTCGAAGATCTTCGGACGCGTGACGGCAGCCGGGTCGATCACCGCGCCGAGTCCTTCGGGAAGCACGCGCGGAAGGTTGTCGTAGAGGCCGCCGCCCGTGATGTGGGCGCAGGCGTGGACACCGTGGTCCTGCTCGAGCAGTGGATGCACGGCATCGAAGTAGCTGCGATGGATCGCGAGTAACGCCTCGCCCACCGTCGAATCGAGTCCATCCGGACGAGCTTCCGGCTCCAGACGCATCTCGTCGAACAGGACC
This sequence comes from Planctomycetota bacterium, assembly GCA_020426005.1. Classification (GTDB taxonomy): domain Bacteria; phylum Planctomycetota; class UBA1135; order UBA1135; genus JACKHW01. The sequence continues at coordinate 13,292 of JAGQQW010000050.1, forward strand.
TTGCGCGCAAGCGAATAGCCGTTGGTGTGCAAACCCGAAGACGGCAACGAGATCACGGCGTCGCCCTCGCACACGCGCGACCCGTCGAGGATCCGGTCTTGGGCGACGCAGCCGACGATCGTGCCGACGATCTCGAAATCTCCGTCCGGATACATGCCCGGCATCTCGGCCGTTTCGCCCCCGAGGAGGGCGATTCCTGCGGCTTCGCAAGCGTCCGCGAGCCCTTCCAAGATCTGAGCCACGACGGTCGGATCGAGTTTGCCCGTGCCGATGTAATCGAGGAAGAAGAGCGGCCTCGCACCCTGTACGAGGATGTCGTTGATCGAATGGTTGACGATGCAGTGACCGACCGTGTCGTAGCGTTGCATCGCGCTGGCGATCTTGACCTTGGTCCCTACGCCGTCGGTGGACGCGACGAGGACCTGCCCTGCAGCGCCGACGCGCGCTGGATCGAACAGCCCCCCGAATGCTCCGATGTCCGAAAGAACTCCGGGCGTGAACGTCCGCCGAATCGCCTCGCGCGCCGCGCGCACGGACGCATACTTGGCATCGATGTCGACCCCCGCAGCCTGATAACGACTCCCGTTCATGCCGACAGCGTAGCGCTTCGGGGCGCAAAACCGGCGGGACATTCGAGGGCGGGCCTCCGTCCTCGCCGCGTCCTGTCAGGAGCGTGCGTCCGGTGGTAGCCGTCTGATAAGGTCCTGTCGTGGAAGCCACGAGCGAGTCTTGTCTGCCTATCGATCCAGCACACCCGAACCGGCCTCGACGCTTGGCGATCTTGGGCGCTTCGGGGTCGATCGGGACGAGCACGCTCGAAGTGCTCGAAGGCCTCGGTGCCGAGCGCAATGAGTTCGAGGTCGTACTGCTCGCTGCGCATCGCAGTGTCGATCCGCTGCTTGCCGCCGCACGACGTCATGGCTGTCGGGCGATCGCGTGGACCGGGTTCGACGACGCGAGTGGCATCGTCGGCGAGCTGCCGCCGGAATGCCGTGTCTTCTGCGGTGCGGATGCGATCCTCGAAGCACTCGACGCGACCGAACCCGATGTCGTCCTCAACGGGATCACCGGTGCCGCCGGGCTCGCGGCATCGGCTTGGACTCTGCGTCACGGCAAGCCCCTTCTCCTCGCCAACAAGGAATCGCTCGTCGTCGCGGGGCCGCTGCTGACCGAACTCGCGCGTGTCCACGGTGCCCCCATCCTCCCGGTCGACAGCGAGCACGCTGCGATTCATCAATGCCTGCGCGGTGAACGAAGGCAGGACCTGCGCAAGATCTGGTTGACGGCGTCCGGCGGGCCGTTCCGAGACAAGCGCGCAAGCGAACTCCCGGGCGTGTCCGTTCGGGAAGCGCTCGCGCACCCGACTTGGAACATGGGACCGCGCATCTCGATCGGATCGGCGACGCTGATGAACAAGACGTTCGAGGTGCTCGAAGCGCACCACTTGTTCGACCTGGCGCCCGAGGAGATCGACGTCGTGGTCCACCGACAGTCGATCGTGCACTCGATGGTCGGCTTTCGGGACGGCTCGATCCTCGCGCAGCTCGGTGTTCCCGACATGCGGTTGCCGATCGCCTACTGTCTCGGCTATCCGAAGCGGCTCGCCTTCGATTTCGAAGGCTACGACCCGATGGCCTTCGCCAAGTTGACGTTCGAAGCGCCCGACCCGGAGCGCTTTCCGGCCCTTCGTCTCGGATGGCGCTGCATCGAACTCGGCGGAAACGCCGGCGCCGTCCTCAACGCGGCGGACGAGGTCGCGACTGCTGCATTCTTGGACGGTCGAATCCGCTTTCCTCGCATCGCCACGATCGTCGAAGAGGTCTTGGAAGCCTTCGACATCGAACCCCTCGAATCTCTGGACCACGTGTTCGATACGGACCGACGTGCGCGCGACGCCGCGCGAAATCGCTTGCTGGAGACCGTTGCATGATCCCTGTTCTCGCGATGTCAGGACTCGCCTCCGGGGCCATGGTCGTCTTCGGCATCGGCTTCCTCATCTTCATCCACGAACTCGGCCACTTCCTCGCTGCGAAGGCCGCCGGAGTTCGCGTACATGCGTTCGCGATCGGCATGGGGCCTAGGGTCTTCGGATGGCGTCGTGGGGACACGGACTACAAGCTCTGCCTCCTGCCGATCGGGGGCTACGTGCGGATGCACGGCGAGATCCCGGGCGAGGGTGACCCCGACGACGAAGGGAGCCTCACCAACAAGTCGGTCGGATGGCGCTTCCTGATCTTCTCGGGTGGCGTGATCATGAACGTCCTGTTCGCGCTGATCGCCTTCCCGATCATCTTCTCGTCCGGTGTCGCCTTCACGGCACCCGTGATCGGCGAAGTGACCGAAGGCGGCGCAGCGTGGGAAGCCGGGCTGCGCACCGGCGATCGCGTTGCAGCCATCGACGAAACGGGGATCTACAGCTTCGAACAACTCGCTCTCGAGTCCGCACTCGCAGGAGACGATCCACTCACCTTCCACGTGCAACGTGGAGACGCATCGTTCGATGTCGCGGTCAAACCACATGACGATCCGGATCGCGGTGCCAAGACGATCGGTATCGATCCATCGTTCGAGCCCGAATCGGTCGTGAGTCTCGTCACCGCTGAGGACGGCAGCTCGCCAGCTGCGACCGCCGGCCTCGAAGAAGGCGATGTCCTCGTGCGCTGGAACGATGCCCCGATGACACGTGAGCAGCACGCACGTTGGAGTCGCGCGCTGCGACTCGGGCAGATCGACCCCTCCCTTCCGCTCCACGTGACCGTGCGTCGAGGTGACGACACGAAGACGGTCACGATCGAGCCCCGGATGCGCGATGGTGCGGCGCGCCTCGGCGTCGCTCCGCTCCTGACGCGCATCGCTGGGATCCGTCTGCCGGTCAGGACCGCTGAGGACGAAAACGCCGAGGGCCAGACCAAACAGCTCCAGGACGCGATCGCTGCCACGGGCGTGCGCATCGGCGACGTGCTGATCGCCGCACGCGTCGACGACAAGGCCGCCATTCCGCTCGTCGATGCGGACGACGTCCACGACGCCCTCGCCGCGGGAAAGACCGTGCGCCTCGAAGTCCTGCGCGTGCCGCCCACGGCGCACACACGCGTCGACGCGACGTCCGCGTCCCTCACCGTGGATCCTTACTTCTGTGGCCCTGACGGCGCGAAGCGCTTCGAGAACGCGATCGGCTTCGGCCTCGACGACGTGAGTGGGCACGTGTTCGTGCAACCGAATTTGGGCGCCGCAAAGGCCTCGATGTCGACCGGAGCTCGCATCGTCACGATCGATGGTGAGGACATCTTGGGGTGGCAAGACATCGTTCGGGTCGTCGCGAATGCACGTGAAGCCAAGAAGTCCGAACTCGAAGTGCGCTGGCTCCCGTTCGCCGCATTGACGACACCGATGGACGCGAAGACCGCGATCGTTCCGCTCGAGCGAGTTGCGGACCCCGACTACGGATTCGTGGCGCAGTTCCGACCGTTGCAGGAGGTCTATCGCACGAACGGCATCCTGGACAGTCTCGCGGCGGGATGGACGAGCAGCGTCGACAACCTTCGTCGTCTCTACATGACCCTCAAGCGCATGATCGGTGGGTCGGTATCGGCGACGAATCTCGGGGGCATCATCACGATCAGCGTGGTGAGCTACAGCTACGCCAATTCGGGCTGGGAACGATTCGTGTGGTTCCTCGCGTTCTTGTCGCTCAACCTCGCGTTCATCAACGTGCTTCCTATCCCTGTGCTCGACGGCGGACATCTGCTCTTCTTGTTGATCGAGAAGATCAAGGGTTCGCCCGTCTCCGTTCGCGTGATGACTTACGCGCAGGTTCTCGGCATCGTGATGGTGCTCGGACTCCTGATCTTCGTCACGTTCAACGACATCGCACGGCTCCTTCAGTAGGGTCGACGCGTTGCCCTCGATCAGCGCTGCGGCCCTCGTACGCCTCCTGCGCCCACGCCTGCTACCCTCGGCGGCAGCCGATGTGATCGCGGGCATCGCACTCGCGAGCGTCGTGCGTCCTGACCACGACGTGCTGTCGGCAGAGCCGCTCATCGTCGTGCGCGGCTTGCTCTGCGGCGTGCTCTTGTATGCGAGTGGGATGGTGCTCGGGGACGTGGCCGACGTCGCCGAGGACAGGCGACTGGGTCGCTCACGTCCGATCCCGGATGGACAGATCGGGCGCATGCCGGCCGCGATCTTCGGTTTCGCATTGGCCCTGTCGGCTCTCTGGATCGCACCGAGCAGGCTTGGCGAAATCCCGTTCGTGCTCGCTGCGCTCGTCGCGACCTACGTGTTCGTCGCCAAACGCAACCTCGTGTTCGGTGCGACGACCTTGGCGACCTGCCGGGCGCTCGACGTCATGCTCGGGATCGCCCTCGTCGCCAAACTCACGGCGGAAGACGGTAGCCACGAGCCACTGCGAGCGTGGACATCCGCAGGCCCTTTCGGGCAGGCTGCGCTGGTGACGTACGCGCTCTACACGGCGTCCTGCGTCGTCCACGGTCGCCTCGAAGACAGTCCGACACCGAGTCGGCGCGCATCTCGTGGTGTGGCAACCGCGGCCGCGTTCCTACCGTTCGTCGCAGCATCCTTCGCCCCTCGACCGATCTGGATGGTCTTGGCGGCGCTGCCGACGCTCGTCTTGGTCGTCCGCTCCGAGAGCGACGGCGAAGGCTGGGTTGCGCGCCGCACGGGTGTCCTGTTGCGCGGTCTGGCGCGCTTCACGTTCGCGATGGCCTGCGGCGCAGGATCACCGCTCTACGCGGCGATCCTCGCAGTACCTGCATGGGTCCTGCCCTTCGCGTTGCGGCCTCGACGTTGGACGTAGATGCTCAGTCGAGTGGCCGCGCCTACTCGTCGATGACGTGCGCCCAGCGCTCCTTCATCTCGGCATAGATGTGGCGCGCTTCCTCGCGATCGAGAATCCCGCCACCCACGAGGCACTTGAGGGTCGCCTTGCAGCGATCCGGATCCGAAACGAGTCGCGCGAACGCGATCGGCAACAGCGGAGCCTTCGGCGTCGAAGCCTCTGGCGCCGGGGCGCGAGGCGCGGGCACGTCTTCGTCACAGCAACTCGGTTCGAGGTGCGAGATCCGCTCGAACTCACGCACCGAGTCGTCGAGCACCGTCGGATCGTCGGGCAGTTCGGTCAAGTCGTCGCTGTCGCAGAAGTCGCTCAGCGCTTCGCCGCGAAACTCGGTGTATTCATCGAGTTCCGGATCGGGCCGTTGGGCCGCGTGGCGCCCACTGGACTGCACGTGCTGCGGCACGGGCGTCGGCTCGGACGGCGTGACCCGCATGGACTGGCTGCTGAGGTGTTCCTCGAGCGAAATCACCGCGCGCGGTGGCTGCGCCGGAGTCTGGGACTGTACGTCGCTCGGCTGTGGCCGTGCGTGTTCGTCCGCGCCGCCCGGCGAAGGTGGCGAACTGAAGAACTCCTGCATCTCGCCGCTGACTTGCGACTGGACCTGACGATCCTTCTGTTCGTTGACTTCGCCGAGAACCCCAGCCGCGAGCTTCGTCGTGTCGCGGACGAACTCGTCCATTTCACGCTTCAGCTGCATGTCTTGGGCTTCCCGTTGCTCGCCCTCTTCGATCACGCGTGCTGCGCTGTTGGCGATCCCGTGTTGGAACAGACCTGCCTGACCTTCCGCCAGTCGGCGTTGTCGGAGCTGACGATTCTTCCGCTTGCGGAAATCCTCGAAGTTCCTGTCGTCACTCCCGTACCCGTGATGATTCATCGGCCCCCCCGATTTGGTCTCGATCGAGTCGCGATGGACGCTCTCGATCCTCCACACTGTCTTTCGGAGCCCGGGGGCACGGAATTGAGTGCCGAGTCGCGAAGTCCTGCACGAAATCCATGCCTTCGCTGCGCGTGGTGACCGCACCTTCGAAGCGGGCTTCTTCGAGCGCACGAAGCAAAACTCCGATGGCAGGGCCCGGACGGAAACCGGCGGCCACGAGGTCCTTGCCTGAAAGCAATGGAGCGGGTTTTTCCGGCGGGAGCGCCTCCCGCAGCTCGAGGAGCGCCAGGTGGATGTCGAGCTTGCCATGGCTCGCGAGGCAATCCGCACGATGGAACGCGAGGTGGAGCGGGAACAACGGGTCGAGAAGGAAGCGCGCACGCCGCGCCGCGCGAAAGCCTGGCACGGCAGCGATCCGGATGTGCTCTTCGATGATCGCCGTGACGTCGTTGGCGAACGCACGCCGCACCCCGTGTGCGGACAACCACGCATGGGCTCGTGCTGCGCTGATTCGATCGTGGCCGTGAAAGCGGATCCGATCCTCCGCGAACTCGAGCGTGTCCCGCTTTCCGATGTCATGAAACACCGCGGCCCAGGCCAGGCGGGGATCGACGGGCTCCTCGAGACACGCGAGCACGAGGGCCGTGTGGCGCAGAACGTCCCCTTCCGGATGGTATTCGGGCGGTTGTGGAACTTCCGCGAGCTCTGCGAGACCGTCGATCGTGACGGCAGCGACACCCGTCGACACCAAGAGCCCGAGCGCGCGACCGCGCCCCCGACCGGTGATCGTCTTCTCCAACTCGTCGCGCACGCGCGGCTTCGACACGGATGCCACACGGCTGGCTGCGCCGAGGATGGCAGCATGACATGCTGCATCCGGGACGCAGTCGTGGGTGGAGGTGAAGCGCAGTGCACGCAGAACTCGCAGCGGATCCTCCTCCAAGCGCGCGGGCGCCTCCCCGATCACGCGAAGTCGTCGCGTGACGAGGTCACGGCACCCTTCGACCGGGTCCACCACCTGATCCGTGAGTGGATCGATGTAGATCGCGTTGAGAGTGAAATCGCGCCGAGACGCGTCCAGTGCGATGTCGGTGACGAACCGGACATCATCGGGATGTCGAGCATCCGAATAGGCACCTTCGGCGCGAAAACTCGTGACCTCCACGACACGCCTGTCGTGGCGCAGACGTGTCGTGCCGAGCCGTTCCGCACGCGGATCGGGCTCTCGTACGTAGCCGGAACGGGCCTTCTCGCCGACCACATCCGCAACGCGCGTCGGGGGTGCAGCCACGGCGACGTCGAAGTCGGACGGGGCGATCCCGAGCAGCAAGTCGCGGGCAGTTCCCCCGCACAAGTAGGCGCACAGGCCGGCACGCGCGAAGTCCTCGCACAGTGCGAGGACGTCGCTCGGCACCGAGTCCGCAAGGCGCGTCGTGGAAGCCATCGTCCGCGATGCTACGCTATCGCCCGTTCAAAGACGCAGGCACCTTTCCACCGGTCATGCAAGCAGGCAGACAACCAGACAGCCAGCGTGGCAGCCGACGGTTCAAGGACAGGCCTGGCCTCGGCGACATCATGGTGCTCGTCGCGCTGACGGTGTTTCTCGGCGTGCTCCTCTGGCCGCTGCGCGACGGCAACCGCCTGGGTGAAGCCGAAGCACGCGTCCGGGTTCGCACCGAGCGGGTGGCACGACTCGCTCGACACCACGGGCTCATCGCCGCACTCGCGGCGCTGTCGGATCGCGTCCGCGTCGAACCGGATCTCGAAGCCTTCACTCGCTACTACCTCGGTCGAGAAGCCTTGCAGTTCTTGCCGACCTGGGAAGACAGCGCGTACTTCTACCGCATTCGGCTCGATGAGGATGCAGCCGGTGGCGGCATCCTCGTCGAAGCGGAGCCACGGCGCCCGGGCAGCAGCGGTCGGTTCGGCTTTGGTTGCGATGGGAACGGCGTGCTCGATGCCAGGCCCGTGTTGGTCGACCGCAAGCTCGCGGATCTCGACGTCGAGGTCTACGAGATGCGTGCGAAACAGCGATGTGTGATCCTCGCGCGTCATGCGACCCAAGTCGAACTCCCGGCAACACTCGCGCGCTTCTCGAATGCCGTGCGTGACGAGTTCGAAAAGGCACCGGGCGACACCGCGGAGGGGTATCCGCAATGGACGCTCGACGGCTACACCTTCCGTTACTGGCCGATCTTCGAGGATGCCGGCGGCACGCTGAAGCTCACCCTCGAGATTCTCGCCTGGCCCGAGGCAATCGGGACGACGGGCTTCGCGACGTTCCGCATCGCAGGAACGGGATCGGTCCTACAGACGCGCAACTTGGTGCGTCCGTACGACGGACGAGCGGATCGCAACGTGCCACGCCCGGGAGCAGGACTTCCGCGAACGGCTGCCGACGCGGCTGGACACAGCTATCTCGGCGTCGACGGCAACCTGTGGTTCCACGCCAAGACGTTCGAAGCTCCCTGAGTGCAGGGACTCAGCGCAGCTGTTCCCAGTATTCGGCTGGCATGTCGTGCGCGATCTTGAGCGCGCCGTTGGCGCCCCCGTACATCGGTTCTTCGATGCGTAGCACGCGACCACCGCCGAGCTTGACCTTCATGTGATCTTCGATGGCGCGATCGAGACCACGGATCATGGATCCCCCGCCTGCGAGCAGCACGCGGTTGCGCAAGCGGTGCTGGAATTCCGGGTCGAAGCTCGCGATCAACTGACCGAGCGAATCCACGATCGGCGGAATGATCTTCCGGCACGACTCGAGGACTTCCTTCGTGATGTCGAACTGCACCGGCTTCCCTTCGACAGGTAGCTCGACCAGGATCGGATCCGATCCTCCGGACACGTACGCGTACTTCTCTTTGATCTCCTTGATCATGCCGATCGTGAAACTCGCTCCGGTGCAGCTCGTTTCGAGCGCCTTGTAGAGTTCCTTGTCGAGGAAGTCCCCGGCGTAGGTCAGCGTGATCTGGTCCGACTCCTCCGGCATCGTGCCGTGCATTCGACACAAGTCGGTCGTGCCGGCACCGATGTCGATCACGAGGACGTCTTCGAGCATGTCGAGGCCGTACGCGACCGCGAACGGCTCCGAGCAGAGCATGACCGAGTCCACACACTCGCGCGCCGCTTTCAGGATCGCGTTCTTGCTGTGGATCGAGGCCTGCGCTGGCGCACCGATCACGGCGTAGACGAGTTCGTCCTTGCGCGCACGGGCCAAGCCGATGGCAGCCTTCAGCAAGTCGGCTGCGGCCTTCGCGTTCTGATCCTGAGAACCGTCTTCTGCGGTCTTCAGAACACCGTGCTCGAGGGGGCGGTACATGTTGAGCGAGAGGCGACGTTCGAGCGCCTCTTGGCCCACGAGGACCTCCTTCTTGAGCAGCTTGCGCGACACGACGTCCTTCGGATACCCAACGACCGACGCGACGGTCTCACGGACACCGTTGCTCGCACTGATCGAGGTGCGCGACGTGCCGAGGTCGACCCCGACGTAGAGGACACCGGCTTCCTTGTCGGAATCAGAATCCTTGTCGCCAGAACTGGTTTGCATCGAATCCGTTTGGCTCATTGCGTTCACCTTCGCATTCGCAGGTGCCTTGACGTCCGCACTCGACTCCGGAGCTTTCGTATTCTCGGACTGTGACTTGGGCTCTTCCGTCGCCGGCGCATCGCTGCGCGCGGACGACTCGTTCTCGAGATTCTTGGACATTTGCGATCCGGACCTTTCCTCCAGAGTCGGGCAGAACCGCAAGTTGCGGCCGCTTCGAGGCCCCGACCCATGAAATCTTCATCGTCGCGGCATCCTGGGGCCTTGAGCACGGACCTTCAACGTCATTCTGGCCCCCTTGCGATGGCTACCAGCGGCAGGCTGCCGCTGTTGTCAGCGCTTGCCTTGGAGACGCAGATTCGCCTCGAAGATCGACGACATGAGCTCTTTCTTCGTCTCGTAGTGATTGTCGGCGTTGTCGAGCCCTTGGACGTCCTTGTAGATCGATGCAATCCCGTCGTCGATGTTCTTGGCGCGCATGACGGCCATGAGCTGTTTCTCCGTCTCTTGGAGCGTGCCGTTGAGCTTCGACAGGCGACGGTTGAGCAGTTCGACTTCGGACTGGTATTCCTTCCGACGCGCTTCGGCGACACGCTCGCGTTCCGCATCGAGACGCACCTGCGTGAGTTCGAGCACGTGACGGACGAGTTCTTCGCTCTTCGCGTTGCCAGCGAGACCGAGCTTGAACATCAACTCGTCGATCTCGGCTTGCAGCTCTTGGTCGGCCTCGGCGTGACGCATCCGCTCTTCGGTCGCGATCTTCGCCTCTTGTGACGAAAGCTGCGTCTGCGTCGAACGCAGCTCTTCTCGTAGGCGAAGGACTTCGTCCTGCAGCTCTTCCTTCTCTTCGATGACTTCGTCGCGTGCGCGTTCGAGTGTCTCCTTGGAGTTGAGGAGCTTGAGGAACTCCTCTCGAGTCCGCGTCGCGATCTCGCCGCGTCGCTCGATCCCTTCGAAGCCGGCGATCCGCTGCTTGAGCGTGCGATGCACGGCAGCTTCGATGAGGGCCACGATGCGATCGAGTCCGACGACGTTGACGCGCTGGATGCCCTTCTTCTTCAGCTCGTCGACCGTGGTCTTGTAGCTGAGCTTCCGGACCGCCTCTTGCAGCTTTTGGGAGAGTTTTCCGACGTTACCCATGCGATGCGCGATCCGGGATCAATCGCCCTCGACATACCGATATCGATACCGCTCGTCGGCCGCCGGGTCCGCCCCGCGGATTCCGGTGACGAAGGTACCGAGCAAGTTCGCACCCAGATCCTCGAGCGTCGCGATCGAATCGCGAACCATACGACGCGGAGCCTTCTCGAGGCCGACGACGAGCAAGGTTCCGTCGCACTTCGCACCGAGGATGCCGGCATCCGTGATCGGTAGGATCGGCGGTGTGTCGAGGATCACGTAGTGATACTGCTCTTTGAGCTCGGCGAGAAGTTCATCGATGCGGCGCGAGGCGATGAGCTCGGACGGGTTCGAGGGTCGTGCGCCCGCAGCGAGGATGTCGAGGTTGGGAATCCCGGAGGGACGGATCGCACGGTCGAGCCCGATGCCATCGTGCAGCAGCTCGACGAGACCCGGCTCGGGGTTGAGGCCGAGCATCCGCTCGATCGACGGACGACGGAAATCGAACTCGGCCACGAGGATCTGGTGATCCTCGAGCTCGGCGAGTGCCATGCCGAGGTTGAGCGCTGTCGTGGACTTGCCCTCCCCCTGGATCGCGGACGTCACGACGAGCGTGACGGATGCGTGATCGGTGTTGAGCACCGTCAGCTTGTTGCGCAGCGCACGGAACTGCTCGGCACGGAAGCCGGTCGGATCGTGGAAGCACACGAGGTACGGATCGACGACACGGTCGACGACGACGAGCATCTGCGGGCCGGCATCTTCCTCGGGGATATCGCTCTTTCTCTTCATGGCCACCATCGTCATCCGCTTCCGGCCGCGTCCTGCGGTGTCATCGACGCGCCAAGCCTAGTGCCCTGAGCCGTGTTCGACTTCCGTTGTTCTCGCAGAACGCGTTCGTCGAGACTTCGGGGCAGGATCGTACGGTTTTTCCACGGTCCACGCTACGGGCTAAAAGCATGTCCGTACCACGGATGGGTGGTGGAACGTCGCTGGAGGGCAACGCTCCTTCACCGTATTTGCTCGGGCCCGGAGGCAGCGCGTCGGATCACTCACGGATCACTCACGGATCGGTCGTCGCAGTGGGTCGCGCGGATCCACGAGCCGCACACCGCGACGCACCTCGTTCGTGACTCGGGCGTGAATCTGAGGAAGCTCCATCCGCAGGCTCGTATCGAGGTCGCGGCGCTGCGGCAACAACTGCACGACGTCGCGCGCCACCAGGGGTTCGTGGCGCGCCAGCAGGCGATACCCGGCTTCGAACGCTTCGGTCCCGCGACTCGGTCGTACGAGCTCCAGTAGCCAGTTTGCCGTGGAACGACCTCGATACGTCCCTTCGGGCGCCGCGCCGAGAAGCGCGCGTGCGAAGGCGCGACCGAGATACCGACGGGCATCCGGTGTCTCGAGCGTCGAGGTCTCGAGTCGCTCACGAATGCGTTCGAAGGCTTGCGCGAACGCCGTCTCGCTTCCTTTCGACTCGACATCGACGAATGCGAGGACCTCGTCTCGCACGCGGTCTTTCAGACCCCCTGCGATGTCGAAATAGGTCGACGGCGCTAGCCCGCGATGGAAGCACGATGCGACCATCGCACGCCCACCAGCTCCGAGTTCGGCAACGCGCGACAGAAGTTCGAGAGCTTCACGCAACCGACCGGCACTGCCGAGCGCACGCCCCCACGCGGCACCGACGTGCGGATCGTCATTCCACCGGTTGGTCGTCGGCAGCGAAACCTGTTCGCGAGGCTGACGAGGAGCGTGAAGCAAGTCGAGCGTAGCCGCGAGCACCCTCGCGTCGGTCGCCGGGTCGGCGACGCGCACGAGCAAGCGAGAACGCAGCGCGTCCGGTAATGGTCGCGTTGCGCGCGCTCGACTTCGAAGCCACGCTTCGAGCAAGCGGGGCTCCGCGTCGTTCGATGACAGCAATCGGTCGTCGAGTGCCTTCGTCCACGAGCGAGGAGCGATTCCGGCGAGCACGGCCGCGATCGCGCGATCATCGAGCCGCGGAGCGCCCGTTTCGGTGACGAATGGCGCTGACGGGGTCGCGGTCTCGAGCTCGCGTTCGAGTCGGAGGCGGAGTGCGGCGCCGAGCAGCATGCGCGGGCTTCCCGGCACGCGGAGTAGCTCGAGTGCATTCTGGGCGAAGACCGGCGTCCATGCTTCTTCCGATCCCCGAAGGAAGCGAACCGCGAGCGCTATGGTCGCCGCCGACTTCAACTCGCTGTTCTCGCCCGCCGCTGCCGCCTCGGCGGCCAGCCAGGAGTCGAGTGTCGGAAGATCGAGGCTGCCGAGGGCGACGGCTGCGCGCTGCCGCAGATGGAGTGGAGCCCGCGGGCTCGTGAAGTAGGCGAGCGAACGCACGAACAGCGATGGCACGTTGCGAGCCGATCGTTCGTCGCGTACGAGCATGCCGCGCGGCACGACGATCGTGTCGAGTCGCGTGAACACGACCGAACCGAAGGTGGCAGCGCTTCCCGAACCGAGGTCCAGCGGTGGCAAGATCGTGCGAAGTGGATAGCAGCCATCGCCCGGAAACGGGATCTTCGCGGGTCCCCCATCGAGACAAATCGAAGGCTCGAGGAGAATGGGGATCGTCAACACACGCGACGCGATCGTGGCATCGCAGAAATCCTCGAGATCCCGAACCCCGGCGAGGTCAAATGCGTCGTCCGGCAGGATCTCGATCGCGTCGGGATCGCTCGGCAACGGAATGGCGTGCGCCTCGAAATGACCTTCGAGGGCACGCGCCGCGAGCGTCGCACCGGCATCCTGCCGCGTGAGCGAACGAGCGAGCACTCCGAGTGCAGCCGCATTGCGACCGAGCGCGATGGCGACACGCCGCACGACCTCGAAACGCATGTCCTTCGCAGCTTCGAGCACCGCGATGATCTGCGCGTCGTCGTCGAGTTTCGCGAGATCCTGCATCGCACGTTCCCGAACGGTGCCCCGCGCGTCGTTCAGGGCGTCGATCATCGCGTCCTGCGAGTAGGTCGCTCTGCAAAACGTTGCCGCTGGTAGCAGGACGACGATCCACAACGCTATCGGGAACCGACGCATCAACGAAGCCTGCCGAGGATCTCGATATCGTGCAGGACCATCGAACCCGCGGCCGCGATGCGCAACTTCGTGTCCGCGACCGTCGGTACATCGAATCGCAGCGCAACATCCTCGATGCCAGGGATGCGGAACTCCGCGCTACGCGCGAGACCTTCACATGCCGCGAGTTCGACCCGAATCTCGAACTCGAGTCCGCCAACGAAGGTCCACGGGCGCGCCTCCAGTTTGCAAGCTCGTGCGAGAGCCTTCTTGATGTCCTTCGGCGGATTCGGCACGAGGCGTGCGCCATCCGGCAACAACCCGGCGATGAGCAGCCGGCTACCGAAGAATTCGAGCTCGAGCACTTCGAGAGGTCTTGCTCCATCCGGCACCTGCACTCGCAACATGATCGTGGTCGAGTCGGCAGTTGCGAAGATCGGCACGTCGACTTCGAGCGGTGCAGCGAGTT